>NZ_VXCZ01000002.1:0-423218 GCF_052850795.1 Pseudomonas sp. 910_23
TTTGGATCTCAGTGCTCTTGGGATCAGCTCAGGTTTTCCAAGGTCTGCGTGTCCCACCTTTGGGTCTTGATCGCCAGGTAGAGCATACCGATGGTCAGCGGTATTTTGTCGCCACGGCCTTTGGCGCGCCGCTTCAAGAATAAGTCGAACATCGGCGGCTGAAAGTAACGATAAGCGTCGTAGTCGCTTAGGTCGACCCCAAAATCCTGTTCCAGTGCCTCCATGAATTGCTTGGCCTCAACGCCATCGCAAGCAAGGTCGAAGTTGAGCGAGGTTTGCAGGCGAATGGTCTTGTGTTGCGGCAGACCGATTTCTTCATGCAGCAATTGCAGGAGCTGCTGCATGACGGGGTCTTCGGGGAAGTGGGGGGCCAGGTTCATGGTGGGGGCACGTAGGAGTGGGTGAGGGGGCCTTTTAGCTCTTGTCGATTGTTTGGCATCACGGTGAGTCGAATTACCGTGAAAGTGATGCCATAGTGACCGACATATTGAGTCCTTTCGATGTTCACAAATTTATGCCGACAGAGCTTGGAGAGGGCTCTAGTTTCGCTCAGGCGAAAGGTATTTCCGTAGAGGGCGAGCGATTGTTTGAAGCAGTTTGGGAAGCGGACGACGCGCCATTTGGTGGTTTCTTACAGTGGTTTCCTGGGTTTACGGCTTGATACCGATTTGGCAGGCTGAACTGGCAAAAAGTGGGAGCCGGGCTTGCCCGCGATGGCGGTGCGTCAGGTTTAAAAAATATAGCCCGATACGCCGCCATCGCAGGCAAGCCAGCTCCCACACGTTTAGCTGTGTAGCGGATCGCTTTGTGTTGGTTGGTCGGCCGCTGGTCGCATTTGCACGTGTTGAGTAGCTTCGAGCAAATCACAGCCGTCCTGAACGAGCAGGTACAGCGCATTGATGATGTGAGAAATGTCTTTGAGGTCGGCGTGTTCGAAGGTCAGGCAAGAGAAGGTTTCTACTAAATCGCTGGCGGCGCGGATACGCTGGTGGGCGGCGGATTGGATGTCATCACAGTGTTCCAATACAGATTCAAAGAAATACGCCAGAGGAGCTGGCACGTTTGTCTCTGCTGTTTTTCGGGTGACCAAACCCGGTCGCTGAATTGGCAGCGACGAGCTGAACCTTAGAAGTGAGGTTGTTCTCGAGCAATAAACATATGGTTTGGTCGTTCGCGGTTCGATCAGGCTCTGGGAGGCTTACTGATACACCGCTCAAAAATCGCCTCCAGTCCTCGATAGTCACACGCCACCGCATCAATATTCGCGGGTATCCATGCCGCGTGTTTCACCAGCCACCAATTCACCGAAAATCCCGCATTCACGATGATCTGTTCAAAGAGGATCCGCTGAGCCCGTCCATTGCCTTCACGGAAGGGATGGATGACATTCAGATCGCCATAAGCTTCAGCGATGTGGTGAACGAGATCGGCCTGGGACGCGCCGGTATACCAATTGGCTTCCTGCATATGCCGAATGATTTTTGCAGCTTCCGGCGGGATACGCTCCGGAGTGCAGAACAGCGTCTCACCTTTCTGGATGTTGACGCTGCGCAGTTCACCGGCCCAATCGTAGATGTCACCGAACAGGACGCGGTGGATGTGTTGCAGACGATCAAGGTCGTAGGGCGGCGGAAAAAGCGGAAGGTTGCCTACTGCAATCTCGGATAACTCCCGCTCTGCCTCGTGCAGGCGGTGTTCATCGAGCAAATCGAGGCGGTTGCGCAGGACGCTGCTACCGGGGTAGCAGTACGGGTCCTGGCCCACCCCGTATTTGTCGAGCATCAGCGTGAGGTATTGCGGTATTTGGCCAGGACGGCTTCGCGGGTCGGCAGGGGCTTGTCGACATCGGTCGGTTGGGTATCGAACCCTTCCAGGCGCAGGCTGGCCAGGTAATTGGAACGGCGGATCTTGTGATAATGATCCTGCTTTTGCTCAAACGTCAGTTCGCTCATTGCAGCGTACTCCTGGGTAGCAAGGCTGTGATTGTAGCGCAATGCTTCAGGGGGAAGGCAGTATAAAAACCAAGTCGTAACCTGTATCAAAATCCCGCCGAAGATCTTAATTCAATGTGAGTTTTCGCAATATTCCCCGTCGGCCCTGGGCCATCCCCTGCCTGTGTATCATCTTGTCTCTTATTTCCTTGCGACCTTTCTCGATTCGCCGAACTTACTGGGCTACGTTTTTAAGCCACGTTCAGCGGTCAATGGAGTGACAGCCTTATGCACGACACCCTCCAGCGGGTCTTTGGTTATCCACAGTTTCGCCTGGGCCAGGAAGAGACGGTCAGCGCCGTCCTGGCCGGGCGTTCGGCAGCAGCAATTTTCCCTACGGGGTCGGGTAAATCTTTGTGCTACCAGCTGTCGGCGGTGTTGCTGCCGCACCTGACGCTGGTGGTGTCGCCTTTACTGGCGTTGATGCAGGATCAATTGGGGTTTCTGCAGCGTCATGGCATTTCGGCAGGCAGTATCGATTCGGCCCAGAGCCGTGATGAGGCCAACGATGTGATGGCCCGTGCGCGTTCGGGCGAGTTGAAAATCCTGATGATTTCGGTGGAGCGTTTGAAGAACGAGCGCTTTCGTAACTTCCTGCACAGCGTGCAGATTTCGCTGCTGGTGGTGGATGAAGCGCACTGTATCTCCGAATGGGGCCATAACTTCCGCCCGGATTACTTGAAGCTGCCGGACTACCAGCGCCAGTTCAATATCCCGCAAGCATTGCTGTTGACGGCCACAGCCACGCCCAAAGTGATTGCCGACATGCAGGCCAAGTTCGCGATTGCCCCCGGGGATGTGGTGACCACCGGCTTCTATCGGCCCAACCTCAACCTGCTGGTGGAACCGGTCAGCGGCCAGCACAAGCGCCGCAGGTTGGTTGAATGGATGACGGAACGGGCCAACCAACCGAGCATCGTCTATGTCACTTTGCAAAAAACCGCCGAGCAGATTGCCGAGCATCTGAACCACCACGGCATTCAGGCCGAGGCTTACCACGCGGGGCTGCCCCACGATAAACGCGAGGGCATCCAGCAGCGTTTCATGGGTGGGCGTTCCAATTGCATCGTCGCAACCATCGCGTTTGGCATGGGCATCGATAAAAGTGATATCCGTAATGTGGTGCACTTCGACCTGCCAAAGTCCATCGAGAACTACAGCCAGGAAATCGGCCGTGCAGGGCGTGACGGGCAGCCATCGGATTGCCTGGTGTTGGCCAATCGCGACAGCCTCAATGTGCTGGAAAATTTCGTCTACGGCGACACGCCGGAGCAAGAGGGCATTGGCCGTGTCCTCGAGGAGTTGCAGGCCGCACGCAGTGAAGGGCAATGGGAGTTCCTGCTCAGGTCGCTGTCCGACCACAGCAATATTCGCGAGCTGCCACTCAAGACGCTGCTGGTGCAGTTGGAACTCAAGGGTGTGATCGCGCCGCGCTACGCGTTTTATGCCGAATACCGTTTCAAGTACCTGGTCGAGCCCGACGCTTTGCTCGCACGTTTTTCCGGCGAGCGGCAGCAGTTTGTCGCGGCGATCATCCAGGTGTGCAAGCGTGCGAAAACCTGGGCAACAGTGGATTTCGACGCGCTGTATCAACAGCACAATGCCGAGCGCAGTCGGGTGGTGAAGGCGCTGGATTACTTCCAGGAACAGGGCCTGATCGAGCTGGAAAGCAAGCAGATGACCGAGGTCTACAGTTTGCTCGACACCGATTTTGATCCAGTGGTGTTGAGCGCCGAGTTATACACAGGCTTCAAGCAGCATGAAGTGACGGAGGTGGCGCGGATTCACGCCATGCTCGACCTGTTCGCCACCGAACACTGCCTGGGGCAACGCCTGGCGCAGTACTTCGGTGATGAAAACGCTCCCCAGCGTTGTGGGCATTGTTCGGTGTGCCACGGCCATGTCGCGTATCTGCCGCCTCCGCCAAGCCTGCCGCCACTTGTGGATAAAAGTTTTATGGGGCTGTGCGGCGATTTTATCCACAGGCATCATGAGCACACTGGCGAGCTACCCGGTGCCGAGCGGCTGACGCGATTTCTCGGTGGTATCAGCGTGCCGTTGTTTACCAAGTTGAAGGCGCGGGGGGTTCCCGGTTTTGCCGCGCTGGAGGACTACCCCTACGCCGAAGTGCGCGACTGGGCCCACGCTCAATTAAACCTACTCTGACGAGACTTGCCGATGCCTGACTCAACGCCCCAGCGCGCCGATTACCGCTACTTCCAGCCGATCACCACGCGCTGGCACGACAACGATGCCTACGGGCATGTGAACAACGTCACCTACTACAGCTTCTTCGATACGGCGGTGAATACCTACCTGATCGAACAGGGCGGGCTGGATATTCACGACGGCGAGGTGGTGGGGTTCGTGGTGAGTTCGGCGTGCGATTATTTTGCGTCGATTGCCTTTCCCGAGCGCATTGAAATCGGCCTGCGAGTGGGCAAGTTGGGCAACAGTTCGGTGCAGTATGAGCTGGCGGTGTTCAAGGCAGGCGAAGAAGAAGCCTGTGCGGCGGGGCGCTTTGTGCATGTGTTTGTGGATCGGGCCTCGAACCAGCCTGTGCCGATACCGGGGATGTTGCGCGAGGCGTTGCAGCGACTGGTGGTCTGACCTTGCGGCACCCCATGTGGGAGGGGGCTTGCTCCTCCCACATTAGTACTGCGGTGCTCTTCAGAGCTTACCGATGACGGTAGTGGTGCTTGTTCTTGCGATGCCCATAGGCATGACCACGGCCTGGATGGCCATCGCGGTAGTAGCGACGGTCGTCACGGTCGCGGTCGCGATAACGGCGGTCGTCGCGGTCACTTTCGTTACCCATGTAGTTGCCCAGTGCACCGCCCGCGCCACCGCCGGCCGCCGAGCCGATCAGTGCGCCGGTACTGCCGCCGACACTGCGGCCCACGACGTTGCCGCCAGCTGCGCCCAGTGCGCCGCCAATGGCGGCTTCGCCACGGCTGCGCTTGTCGGCGCCGACCGCACTACCACCCGCGCCGCCCAGGGCCGCGCCGATGGTCGAACCGGTATTGCCGCCCAGCTGCTGGCCGACAACAGAACCTAGAACCCCGCCCAATGCGCCGCCTACACCGGCTTCGGTGGTGCCACCGGCCATGGCTGCGCCACTGACCAGGCCAAGGGACAACAAGAGAATCGAGGAGAACTTCATTCAGGGAAACCTCAAGGGGATGACGGCGCGATCCTGAGGTTGTATCGAGCCGCTGACAATCGAAATCCGACCGGCGGAAGAGGTTGTATACAATTTGCTAAGTTGCTGTTTTGTATGGGGAACTTAAGTTGTTTTTACAGGTCTTTAGTTACTTCGGAACGGCCGCTTTTATGCAAAAGCGGCCTTTTTTGTGCCCGTAGAATATGTAGAGATTGTGCGGGCCTCGAAAGCGGTCGTTCAAACAACAAAGATCCCGGGTCAGGCCGAGCGCGCCATGATCAACCCAGTATCACTCGCCGCCTCCAGACGAATCGCGACGAACTTCGACGTTGGCGTATGGCTGCCGTCGCCAGTGCTTTCCAACGGCACCAGTGGGTTCACTTCCGGGTAGTACGCTGCCGCCTGTCCGGCCGGAATATCAAACGCCAGCAAGGTAAAGCCCTTCACCCGGCGCTCACGGCCGTCCTCCCACAGCGACACAATGTCGGCCTTCTGCCCTGGCTTGAAGCCCAGGCGGATGATGTCGGCTTCGTTGACGAACAGCACGTCACGCTGGCCCTTGACGCCACGGTAACGGTCGTCCAGGCCGTAGATGGTGGTGTTGTACTGATCGTGGGAGCGCATCGACTGCATGATCAGGTCTGGTACCCGGCCCGTGGCGTGGGTGCGTTCGTGGATCAGGTCTTTGGGCAGGATGTTAGGGCGGAAATTGGCGCGGCCCGACGGCGTGTTCCAGCGACGTGCACCGGCCGAGTTGCCAAGGTAAAAACCACCTGGGTGCTTGATGCGTTCGTTGAAATCCTTGAAGCCCGGGATGGTGTCGGCGATCAGGTCGCGGATGCGCCCGTAGTCGGCTACCAACCAGTTCCAGTCCACCGGTGTGCTGCCCAGGGTGGCGGCGGCAATTCCGGCGAGGATCGCGGGCTCGGATTTCATCAGCGCCGACAGCGGTTGCAGTTGGCCATTGGAGCCATGGACCATGCTGAACGAATCTTCCACCGTCACCGCTTGCGGGCCGTCGGCCTGAATGTCGATGTCAGTACGGCCCAGGCACGGCAGGATCAGTGCGTCTTTACCGTGCATCAGGTGGCTGCGGTTGAGCTTGGTGCTGATTTGCACGGTCAGGTCGCAATTGCGCAGGGCTTCGAAGGTACGCGGGCTGTCAGGCGTGGCTTGGGCGAAGTTGCCGCCCAGGCCGATAAACACCTTGGAGCGGCCTTCGAGCATGGCGTGAATCGCTTCCACCACGTTGTGACCATTGTCTCGCGGCACCTGAAACTGGAAACGACGCTCCAGCGCGTCAAGGAACGCCACCGGTGGGCGCTCGTTGATGCCCATGGTTCGATCGCCCTGCACGTTGCTGTGACCGCGCACGGGGCACAGGCCGGCACCAGGGCGGCCGATATTGCCGCGCAGTAGCATCAGGTTGGCGATTTCCTGGATGGTCGGCACCGAGTGACGGTGCTGGGTAATCCCCATTGCCCAGCACATGATCACGTTCTTGCCTTTGGCGTACATGCGCGCCGCTTGCTCGATCTCGACCAGGGGCAGGCCGGATTGCTCGACGATTTCTTCCCATGAGGTGTCGTCGATCTGGCCCAGATACTCCAAAACGTTGGCGGTGTGCTCATTGAGAAAGTCATGGTCGAACACCGCTTCCTTGCCTTCGGCCAGCGCTTGGCGTTCCCACAGCAGCAGGAACTTGGCCATGCCGCGCAGAATCGCCATGTCGCCGCCCAGGGCCGGGCGGAAGTAGGCAGTGTTGGTCGGCTTGTCGCCGTTAGTGAGCATTTCGAGCGGATGTTGCGGGTGCTGGAAGCGCTCCAGGCCGCGCTCTTTCAGGGGGTTGATGCACACCACCTGGGCACCGCGCTTCACCGCTTCGCGCAACGGTTCAAGCATGCGCGGGTGGTTGGTGCCGGGGTTCTGGCCCCAGACGAAAATAGCGTCAGCATGTTCGAAGTCGTCAAAGGTCACGGTGCCTTTGCCCACGCCCACACTTTGTGCCAGGGCTACGCCGCTGGCTTCGTGGCACATGTTCGAGCAGTCCGGGAAATTGTTGGTGCCGTAGGCGCGCACAAACAACTGATACAGGTAGGCGGCTTCGTTGCTGGCGCGACCCGAGGTGTAGAACTCGGCCATGTTCGGGCTGGGCAAGGCGTTGAGGTGCTTGCCGACCAGGTCAAATGCCGCATCCCAGCTGATGGGGGTGTAGCGGTCGGTTTGTGCGTCATAGCGCATCGGCTCGGTCAGGCGGCCCTGGTATTCCAGCCAATAGTCGCTTTGCTCCAGCAATGCTGTGACGCTGTGCTTGGCGAAGAAGGCTGCATCGACGCGGCGCTTGGTGGCTTCCCAGTTGACCGCCTTGGCGCCGTTTTCGCAGAACTTGACCATGCCGCTTTCCGGCGAGTCGCCCCAGGCGCAGCCCGGGCAGTCGAAGCCGCCGTTCTGGTTGGTCTTGAGCATCATGCGCAGGTTTTTAAGCGCGTTATCGCTGGTCAGCCAGGCTTGCGCCACGCTGATCAGGGCGCCCCAGCCGCCGGCCGGGCCTTTATAAGGCTTGTAGCGCGGAGTCGGGGTTTGGTCGGCTTGGTGGTGAAGGCTCATGGCTGGTGCTCCATCGCTGGGCTGTAGACCCGTGGCGCGCTTTTCTGCGGCAGGTGGATGAGATTGAGGTTATGCCGGCGCGCCCATTGCAAGGCCAGGCCGGTGGGCGACGACAGGCTGACCAGGGTTTGGATGCCTGCACGCAAGACTTTCTGGATCAATTCAAGGCTGCAGCGGCTGGTAACAATCGCCAGGCCGCCGTCGGTCTGAATCTTTTGGCGGATCAACGCGCCGATCAATTTATCCAAGGCGTTATGCCGGCCGATGTCTTCACGGCCCAACAGCAATTCGCCTTGATCGTTCATAAACACCGCTGCGTGCACTGCACCGCTGTACTGGCCCAACGGTTGGAACGCACTGATGCGCTGGCGCAGGCCGTCGAGCCATTGCGCTGGCGGCAAGGGCGCGCCGGGCAGCACTTGAAGGTCGGGCAGGGCCTGCTCAACCGCTTCTACACCGCACAGGCCGCAGCCGCTGGTGCCCGCCAATTGGCGGCGCTGCTGCTTGAGGTTCCAGAAGGCCCGGTTGGAAATCTGTACCTGAGCATACTGAGCGGAGCCCGCGCCGCTGATTTTGAGATCATAAATATCGCTAACGTCGGCAATAATGCCGCTGCCGAGGCTGAAGCCGACGATAAAATCCTCAAGATCAGTCGGTGTGACCAACATGACAGCCTGACTGATATCGTTATAGGCAATGGCCAACGCCACCTCTTCGGCCAACGCAGTGCTGCCGACTTCAGTGTGTTCAAGATTGCAGTATTGGTAGCTCTGGCTGGCGGCGGGCGCGGGCGTTTCAAGGGCGGGCGCCGCGCAGGTTGGGCGCTTGGCGTTCATGGGGCAGTACCACCGACGGATTGATCAGTGTTCAGACTAGGCGCGACAAAGGGTCGCGTCTAATTGCCAGTATTGATGTATTGATAGATGGCGTCGATCAAGGTTCCCGCCCATTTCGCCGGGGGCTTATTCCAGGGACGGCGGATCTGGATACTTTTGAGTCTTTAGCCGGTTTGGAACCCAAGTCTGCTGGACTGGTCTAGTCTTGGGCATCTGGAAATTAAATCCCAAGGAGAGCGCACCATGAGTATTTTTAGCTTTATCAAAGAAGCCGGCGAAAAGATTGTCGACCTGTTGACGCCGGGTAATGCGAATGCGAGTGAGCAGCTGAAGGAGCATGTGAGCAAGGTGGGCCTGGGTAATCCAAACGTGCAGACCACGGTGGATGGCGACAAGGTCACTGTGACTGGTGAAGTGGCGAGCCAGGAAGAGAAAGAAAAGATCCTTTTGGCACTGGGCAACATTGCTGGCGTGGCAAGCGTAGATGACCAGATCACTGTCACCGGCCCTGCAGTTGCCGCGGCTCGCTTCGTCGTGGTGAAAAAGGGCGACACACTCAGCGCGATTTCTCTCGCGGTGTACGGTAACGCCAACCAGTACAACAAGATTTTCGAGGCTAACAAGCCGCTGCTGTCGCACCCGGACAAAATCTATCCAGGCCAGACACTGCGTATCCCTGAGTAATACGCAGGACAAAATGTGGGAGGGGGCTTGGCCCCCTCCCACATGGGTTCAGAGCCCGACAATGAGATCGCGGTAATCCTCTACTGCCGCAAACTCTGCGGTGTCCTTCGGGCCTTTCTTGCTATCAGGCTCTTTGACTGCCAGCAAATGCCCCACGCCGAAATCCCGGGCACTGCGCAGGATCGGCAAGGTGTCATCTATAAACAGACTACGGGCCGGGTCAAAGTGGATATCGGCTTGCAACGCTTCCCAGAACTGTGGGTTTTCCTTGGGAAAACCGTAATCATGGGAGCTGATCAATCGCTCGAAATACGGCGCCAGTTCAATGCGTTCCAACTTCAATGACAGCGAATCACGATGAGCGTTGGTGATCATGATCACGCGCTTGCCGGCCTGTTTGATCGCCTTCAGAAAAGTATCGGCATCCGGGCGCAGGGCGATCAGGTGGGCGGTTTCCAACTTGAGTTCGCGCACCGGGATCGCCAGTTCAGTGCTCCAGAAATCCAGGCAATACCATTGCAACTGTCCGGCGTTACGCTCAAACAACGGCTGCAACTCCATTTCGGCCATGGCCCGGCTCACGCCGTGCAGTTCGGCGTAGCGGTGGGGCAGATGTTCCATCCAGAAATGGTTGTCGTAATGCAGGTCGAGCAGGGTGCCGTCCATGTCCAGCAGGACGGTGTCGATGGCGTGCCAGGGCAAAGAGGGCATGGTGCGTTCTCATGTAAGTAAAGATATCCGACACAGACAATCGGAAAAGCCACGGTATAGTAACCCGATCACGCCAAGGAGCCGCTTATGCGCCAGAAACCCACCGTCCTCGCCCGCGAAATAGTCGCCAGTAGCCGTTTGTTCCGCGTGGAGGAAGTGCAGTTGCGCTTTTCCAATGGCGTTGAACGGACCTACGAGCGCCTGGTGGGGCGCGGCGCGGGCTACGGCGCGGTGATGATTGTGGCGATGATCGACGAGGATCATGCATTGCTGGTCGAAGAATACTGCGGTGGCACTGACGAATATGAATTGTCCTTGCCCAAAGGTTTGATCGAGCCCGGCGAGGACGTGCTGGCGGCGGCGGACCGCGAGCTCAAGGAAGAAGCTGGCTATGGCGCACGGCAGTTGGAGCACATCACCGAGCTGTCGTTATCGCCGGGCTATATGAGCCAGAAAATTCAGGTAGTACTGGCCACCGACCTTTACGAAGAGCGCCTGGAGGGCGATGAGCCTGAGCCGATGCGCGTGGACAGGGTCAACCTGCGGGAGCTTTCTGCGCTTGCGCAAAACGAGCAATTCAGCGAGGGCCGAGCGCTTGCCGCGCTGTACCTGGTACGCGATCTGTTGACCCAGCGTGGAGCGTTCAACGCATGAGCGAACTGTTTTTAGGCCACCCGTTTATCGCCCCCGTGATTGAGCTGGCCCGCCAGGCCGGCGAAGCTATCCTGCCCTACTGGCGCGCCAATGTAGCCGTGACCTCCAAAGCGGATGATTCGCCGGTGACGGCTGCCGATCTGGCCGCTCACCATCTGATTCTCGCGGGCCTGACCGCGCTCGATCCGAGTATTCCGGTACTGTCCGAAGAAGACGCCGATATCGATCTGAGCGTGCGTGCCCAGTGGCAGCGCTGGTGGCTGGTGGACCCATTGGATGGCACCAAGGAATTCATTTCCGGCAGCGAAGAATTCACTGTCAATATTGCCTTGATCGAACAGGGCCGCGTGGTGTTCGGCGTAGTGTCGATGCCGACCACTGGCCGTTGCTACTTCGGTGGCGCGGGCCTTGGGGCATGGCGTTCAGATGTGAAGGCCGCACCCAAGCAGATCCAGGTACGCCAGACCCCGGCCGTGGGCGAAGCCTTTACTGTGGTCGCTAGTCGTCGGCATACCAGCCCTGAGCAGGAACGCCTGCTGGATGGCTTGAGCGAAGGTTTGGGCGCGCTGAAGCTGGCGAATATCGGCAGCTCGTTGAAGTTTTGCCTGCTGGCCGAAGGCAGTGCTGACTGCTATCCGCGCCTGGCACCGACCTCACAGTGGGATACCGCTGCGGCACAGGGCGTACTGGAAGGCGCGGGAGGTGAAGTGTTGGAGTTGAATGGTCAGCCGTTCAGCTACCCGGCGCGGGAATCGCTATTGAACCCGTTCTTTCTGGCGCTGCCAGCCAAGGCCGCATGGCGTGAGCGCCTGTTGACCCTGGCCAGATCTTAAGATCACTGCAGAGCAAAATGTGGGAGCATCGCTTGCCCGCGATGACGGAGTGTCAGTCATACAGGTATTGGCTGATCCACCGCTATCGCAGGCAAGCCAGCTCCCACTTTTATTTTATGTAATGGCTGCTAGCGGTGCAGGACGTACTGGCCGGTAAAGGCCACTGCACGCTCCTCACTGCCCTCATTCACAATCCATGTCTGCAGCGCCAACCGCGCCCGTCCATAACGCTTGTACGTCGCCAGGAAACGCTTCCACACTTTTTCTTCCGGCGCCGCGCAAATGGCCGTTGCATCCTGCGTCACCGGCAGCGGATAGCTGATCTGCCCTTCCTGAATCACGATATGACCGTCTTCTATCCCCGCTTCGCGCAGCTTCAGGTGCAGCCAACCCCAGCCTGCCAGTACGGCGCCACAGTAGAGGCTGCCACCGAACATGGTGCTTTTGTGGTTGATATTGGCTTGCAAGGGCAGGTGCAGCTGCAGTTGGTCGTGTCGCCAGTCGAGCACCTTGAGACCCATCTCCCGGGTGAGGGGAATGTCGTGGTGAAGGACGGCTTCCAGGTAACGGCTGTCGCGGCTCATAGCGGTCTCTTGGTGGTAGGCGGGTTCATTCGTCGTCGGCGCTCTGGCTGGTGCTGTCGGCGAAGTTCAGACCGTGTTTGCGTAACTTGTCGTGCAAGGTCTTGCGCGGCACGCCCAACGCTTCGGCGAGGCTGCGCACGGAGCTGTGAGGGCGGGTGAGTTCGGCGGCGATCAAGCTTTTTTCGAACTGCTCGACTTGCTCGCTCAAGCCGCCGGGCGTGGACGTCAGCACGCCCGCGGCGGGATTGTCCTGGGCGCTATCGAGCGCCAACTCCAGGCCCAGGGCGAAACGCTCAGCGGCGTTTTGCAGTTCCCGCACATTGCCCGGCCAGCTGTGGCGCAATAACAGCGCGCGTTGGCCCGGTTGCAGCTCATGCAGGGGCAGGCCGTGGCGGCTGCTGGCCTCGTCGGCGAAGTGCTGGAACAGCATCAATGCATCTTCACCACGCTCGCGCAGAGGCGGGATGCGTAGCGGTGCGACGTTGAGGCGGTAATACAAGTCGGCA
Organism: Pseudomonas sp. 910_23; assembly: GCF_052850795.1. Taxonomy (NCBI): domain Bacteria; kingdom Pseudomonadati; phylum Pseudomonadota; class Gammaproteobacteria; order Pseudomonadales; family Pseudomonadaceae; genus Pseudomonas; species Pseudomonas sp. 910_23. The sequence goes on from NZ_VXCZ01000002.1 coordinate 12,570, forward strand.
CGGAAACGGCCCTGGTCGGCGGCTTGGCGCAGGTCTTCCTTGGTGGCGGCGATAATGCGGATATCCAGCGGAATCAGCTGATTGCCGCCCAAGCGCTCCACCACGCGCTCCTGCAACAGGCGCAGCAACTTGACCTGCACATCCAGGCTCATGCTTTCGATTTCATCAAGAAACAGCGTGCCGCCATTGGCGAACTCGAACTTGCCGATGCGGCGTTTCTGCGCGCCGGTGAACGCCCCCGGCTCATGGCCGAACAGTTCGCTTTCTACCACCGATTCGGCCAGCGCCCCGGCGTTGATCGCCACAAATGGGCCACTGCGGCGGCTTGAAAGATCATGCAGGGCGCGGGCGACGACTTCTTTGCCAGCACCGGTTTCGCCCAGGATCAGCACATCGGCCTTGGTCGCGGCCAAGGCGCCAATCTGCTCGCGCAGGCGCAACATTTGCGGGGAGTGCCCCACCAGGCGCGTGCTCAGTTGCTGACGATCGCTGAGGGCCAGGCGCAGGCTGCGGTTGTCCAGCACCAGGCGACGCAAGGCCAGGGCGCGGCGCACGCTGTCGAGCAGTGCGTCGCTGGCGAAGGGTTTTTCGAGGAAGTCATACGCGCCGGCACGCATGGCCTGCACCGCCAACGGTACGTCGCCGTGGCCGGTGATCAGCAGCACCGGCAGGTCCGGGTCCTGGCCATGCAGTTCGGCCAGCAGCTCCAGGCCGTCCATGCCGGGCATACGGATGTCGCTGACCACCACGCCAGGCCAGTCGCGGGACAGGCGTGCGGTGAGGCCGGTGGCTTCGCCCAGGGGCAGGACTTTGAGTCCGGCCAGGTCCAGGGTTTGGCACAGGGCTTGACGCAGGTGTGGATCGTCGTCGATCAACACCACCTGAATCTGGTTGTCGATGCTCATACACTGCGGTCCTCGGACGGTTGCAGACTGACGCCCGGCGAGCCGGCACGCAATTTCAAGGTTAACAGCGCGCCGCCTTCCTTGTGGTTGGCGAACAACAGTTCGCCACCAAAAGCGCGCATCAGGGTGTCGCAGATTGCCAGGCCCAAGCCTAGGCCCTGGGTGCGCGTCTTGGTGGTGTAGAACGGCTCGCTGGCGCGGCCCAGGGCTTCCATGCAAAAACCTGGGCCGTTGTCGCGAATGTACAGGTTGACGCCCTGGGGCGTGGTTTCGGCACTCAGCCAGAGTTTGCGCGGCGGGCCTTTTTCAGTGAGGGCGTCCAGGGCGTTGGCCAACAAGTTACCCAGTACCTGGCGCAGGCGGGTTTCACCGGCCTGCACCCATAGGGTTGCTTCCGGCAGGTCGCGGATCAATTCCACTTCCATTGAGCGCCGCCGCTTGGCCAGCAACGCCAGGGCGTCATCCAGGGCCGGTTGCAAGGCTACGCTCTCCGGTGCGTGACGATCACGGCGAGCGAATGCACGCAAATGGGCGATGATCGAGGCCATGCGCCCGGTCAGCTCGCTGATCAGTTTGAGGTTGCCGCGGGCATCGCTGGTGCGCTCATGGTCGAGGAGGATTTCGGCGTTTTCTGCATAGCTGCGAATCGCCGCCAACGGTTGGTTCAGCTCATGGCTGATACTCGCCGACATGGTGCCCAGGGCCGAGAGTTTACCGGCCTGGACCAGGTCGTCCTGGGCGCGCACCAGTTCCTGCTGGGCGTGTTCGCGTTCCAGCACTTCCTGTTTCAGGCGCCGGTTCAGGCCCTCCAGGTCGCTGGTACGCTCGGCCACGCGCATTTCCAGCTCACGGCGGGCCTTGGCTTCGAAAGCGATGCGTTCCAGGTAGTGCCGACGGCGCTGCATCAGCAATCCCAGCAACAGCATCAGCACCAACAACGTGGCACCGCCCACGGCGACAACCGTGCGCACCGGACGGTTGATCAGCGAGCGTGGCGCCAGGATTTCCACATTCCAGCCGGTTTCGGCGATGGCCGTGGATTGGCGCAGCCAGGCGCTGCTGCTCAGGCTCAGCGGCTGCGGGTCACGGGTGGGGTAGGGCTGTATGGCGATGATGGCCTGGCGCTCTTCGGCGGTCAGTGGCCGCGTGGCGCGGAATCGCCATTGCGGGCGCGAGGTGAGGATCACCACGCCGTTGTGGTCGGTGACCAGCAGTTGTTCCGGGGTATTGCCCCACAGGCTTTCGGTGTGATCAAGGTCGACCTTGACCACCAGCACGCCGATGATGGTGTCGCCGTCACGCACCGCGGCGGCGAAGAAGTAGCCGCGCTTGGCTGAGGTGGTGCCCAGGCCGAAAAACCGACCCAGGCGCCCGGCCATGGCTTCGCTGAAATAGGGCCGAAAGGAGAAATTGCGCCCGACGAAGCTGTCTTGTTTGTCCCAGTTGGAAGCGGCAAGGGTCTTGCCAGTGGTGTCCATCAGGTACATCACTTCCACACCCGCCTGGGCGGCGACATCCTTGAGCAACAGGTTGGCATTGGCCAGGTTGGTACTGACGTGAGGTGCGTCCAGGGCGACGCGCAGGGCCGGCAAATCGCCGAGGATTTGCGGCAATACTTCGTAGCGGTGCAAGGTGCCCAACAGGTTGGCGACATACAGGTCGAGAGTCTGGCGGTTTTGCCCGGCCAATTCGCTGCGGTAGTAGCGCTCGGCCAAATGCTCCAGCGGCCATAACAGCGGTGCCAGGCACAATGCCAGCAGGGCGAGGCTGCGCCAGCGGGGTCTTCGCGGAAGGGGTGGAGTCATGGGGAGTGTGCGCCTGTGGGTACAGGCGCATTATGCCTAGTGCTGCTTGGCAAGACACTCGTGCAATGCATCTTGCCAATGGGGCTGGCTGACGTGCCATTGCTGTTGCAGACGCGAGCAATCCAGGCGCGAGTTCAGCGGGCGCTTGGCGGGGGTGGGGTAGGCACTGGAAGGGATCGGCTCCAGTTCGGCGCAGGCTTTGCCTTCGATCCGCAATTGCTCGCCAATGGCTTGGGCAAAGCCGAACCACGAGGTCTCACCTTGTGCGGTGAGGTGGTAAACCCCCCAGCCCCCGGCCTTGCCAGCCTGCCACTGCTGAATCAGCGCGCGGGTGCTGCTGGCGATGGTCCCGGCCCAGGTCGGCGCACCGATCTGGTCGGCGACGATGCGCATCTGCGGTTTTTCCTGCAGCAGGCGCTGCATGGTCAGCAGGAAATTCTTGCCATGGCTCGAATACACCCAACTGGTGCGCAAGATCAGGTGTTCGCCACCCACGGCAGCAATCGCCTGTTCACCCGCCAGTTTGCTCTGACCATAGACACCCAAAGGGTTGGGTGTGTCGCTTTCGATGTAAGGGGCAGGTTTGCTGCCATCGAACACGTAGTCGGTCGAGTAATGAATCAGCGGGACGCCCAGTGCCTTGGCTTCCTCGGCGAGGATGCCGGGGGCGATGGCGTTGATCGCAAAGGCTGCGTCCGGTTCGCTCTCGGCCAGATCCACGGCCGTGTGAGCTGCCGCGTTGATGATCAGGCCAGGGCGGTGGGCGCGTACCTGTTGGCGGATGAGGTCAGCGTCGGCCAGGTCAAGCTGGTCGCGGCCCAGGATGACGAGTTCGCCAAGACCCTGGAGCCGCTGTTGCAGCTCCAGGGAGACTTGGCCGTGTTGGCCGGTGATTAATATTTTCATGGGAACAGGTCGGCTTCCATCAGCAGTTTTCCGACCTGGTCTTTGGCAGACAATTGCGGCGGCTCGACCAGCTCCCAGTCGATAGCCAGCGTTGGGTCATTCCAGAGAATGCTGCGCTCGGCGCTTGGCTGGTAGTAATCGGTGGTTTTGTACAGGAACTCTGCGTGGTCGCTCAACACCACGAAACCATGCGCAAAACCTTCCGGCACCCACAATTGACGATGGTTCTGTGCCGACAGGCGTACACCCACCCAGTGTCCGAAGTTTGGGGAGCTGCGACGGATGTCGACGGCTACATCCAGCACTTCGCCGTGAGTGACACGCACCAGCTTGCCTTGAGTGTGCTCAAGCTGATAGTGCAAGCCCCGCAGTACGCCTTTTTGCGAGCGCGAGTGGTTGTCCTGCACAAAATCACGCTTGAGCCCGGTAGCTGCTTCAAAAGCGCGGGCGTTGAAGCTTTCGTAGAAGAAACCGCGCTCGTCACCGAATACCTTTGGCTCAAGGATCAGCACGCCGGGTAGTGTGGTTTCAACTACGTTCACTGGGTCTCTCCGGCGAGGGAATACAGGTACTGGCCATAGCCGGTCTTGCCGAAGTATTTGGCGCGTTCCAGCAGATAGTCGCGGTCGATCCAGCCGTTTTCGTAGGCGATCTCTTCCAGGCAAGCCACTTTCAAGCCCTGGCGGTGCTCGATGGTCTGCACGTAAGTCGAGGCCTCCAGCAGGCTGTCATGGGTGCCGGTGTCGAGCCAGGCAAAACCGCGACCGAAGCGTTCTACATGCAGGTCGCCGCGCTGAAGATAGGCGTTGTTGACGTCGGTGATTTCCAGCTCGCCGCGCGGCGAAGGCTTGACGGCCTTGGCGATCTTGATCACGTCGTTATCGTAGAAATACAGGCCGGTGACGGCATAGGGTGACTTGGGCTTCGCCGGTTTTTCTTCGATGGACAGGGCGCGGCCCTCTTTATCGAAATCAATCACACCGAAGCGCTCCGGGTCTTTTACCCAGTAGCCGAATACCGTAGCGCCCGATGAACGCTCGGCTGCAGTGCGTAATTGATCACTAAAATGTTGGCCGTGGAAGATGTTGTCCCCCAGAATCAGGCACACGGCGTCATCACCGATGAACTCTTCGCCAATGATAAATGCTTGAGCCAACCCGTCTGGAGACGGCTGTTCGGCATAGGTGAAATGCACGCCAAACTGGCTGCCATCTCCCAGCAGGTTTCGGTACTGTGGCAAGTCTACCGGCGTGGAGATCACCAGGATGTCCTTGATCCCGGCAAGCATCAGCACGGATATCGGGTAGTAGATCATGGGTTTGTCGTACACCGGCAACAGCTGTTTGGACACTCCCAGAGTAATGGGGTGCAAGCGGGTGCCGGAGCCGCCAGCCAATACGATGCCCTTCATCATGCGATTAGATCCTTCAAGTCGGTGTTGCCCAATCGTTCGCCCTGATAACTACCGTCCTGGACCCTGCGGCACCATTCCAGGTTATCGAGGTACCACTGCACGGTTTTGCGCAGTCCTGTCTCAAAGGTTTCTTCCGGGACCCAGCCCAGTTCGCGTTCGATCTTGCTGGCGTCGATGGCGTAGCGCTGGTCGTGGCCAGGGCGATCCTTGACGAAGGTGATCAGGTCAGTGAATTTTGCCACGCCGGCAGGGCGCTGCGGCGCCAGCTCTTCCAGCAGGCCGCAAATGCCACGTACCACGTCGATGTTCTTCTGCTCGTTATGACCACCGATGTTGTAGGTCTCGCCAACCACCCCAGTGGTGACCACTTTGAGCAGTGCACGGGCATGATCCTCGACGAACAGCCAGTCACGTACCTGCAAACCGTCGCCGTAGACAGGCAGTGGCTTGCCCGCCAAGGCGTTGAGAATAACCAGCGGGATCAATTTTTCGGGGAAGTGGAATGGCCCGTAGTTGTTCGAGCAATTGGTCAGCAGTATCGGCAGGCCGTATGTACGCTGCCAGGCGCGTACCAGGTGGTCGGATGCCGCCTTGCTCGCGGAGTAGGGAGAGCTGGGCGCGTAAGGCGTGGTTTCGGTGAAGAGGTCGTCTACGCCGTGCAGGTCGCCATACACTTCGTCAGTGGAAATGTGGTGGAAGCGGAACGCGCTTTTGGCCGGTTCTGCCAGCTTCTGCCAGTAAGCCCGTGTGGCTTCCAGCAGGCTGTAGGTGCCGACGATGTTGGTCTGGATAAAATCCGACGGACCGTCAATGGAGCGGTCAACGTGGGACTCGGCCGCCAAGTGCATGATCGCATCAGGTTCAAAGCGTGCGAGTACGGCGCTGACGGCGGCCTGGTCGATGATATCGGCCTGGACAAACTCATAGCGGCTGTTGGACGCGATGCTGGTCAGCGATTCAAGGTTGCCGGCATAGGTGAGCTTGTCCAGATTGAGCACTTCATGTTCGGTATCTTGAATCAAATAGCGGATCAGGGCTGAGCCGATAAAGCCAGCGCCGCCAGTAACGAGAATGCGCATATCGGAGGGCCCTTTCCTTAGATGGACATTAAGCGAATGAAGCATAGCTTGAGTTGTGTGGGCCGGGTGGTGCAAGTCCGGCGTTTACTGGGGGTTGCCTTGTGACCTGGAACAATGGCGATATAGACGTCTGAAAAAACAAAGGTCGTCACAATGTCGTTAGCCACATTGACCCACCGCGCCAGTTTACCTTGCCCACAAGTAAGCCCCGACCAGGCGGCAAGCCTACTCGAGCGGCATTATGGGATGAGCGGTGTGCTGCAAGCGTTGGGCAGTCAACAAGACCTCAACTACAAGATTGACAACGCCCAGGGCCGTTTTGTTCTCAAAATCTGCCGCGGTGACTACGCCGCCGTTGAACTTGAGGCCCAGCACGCGGCCCTCAATAGTCTGCAAGCACATGTCCATCTGCGCGTGCCCAAGGTGATTCAAGCGTTGGATGGTAGTGAGCTGCTGACGGTAGACGTGGACGGGCACACCCTGCACCTGCGGCTACTGGAGTACATCGACGGCCAGCCCCTCACGCATTTACCGCACCTGGGCCGCGATGTGATCGCAGGCTTCGGTGAGATGTGCGCGCAGATGAGCCTCGCGCTGCAAGGTTTCGAGCATCCGGGCCTTGCGCGTACCCTGCAATGGGATCCGCGCCATGCGCAGGCGTTGATCACTCATCTGCTGGCAACCTTGCCTGACCTGCCGCAACGCGCCGTATTGGAGCACGTAGCCACGCAGGTCGAGGCGTATGTCCAACCGTTGGCACCACGCCTGCCGTGGCAAGCGGTACATCTGGACATCACCGATGACAATGTGGTGTGCCAGCGTGATGCCCAGCGGCGCTGGCGTATCCACGGCGTGATTGATTTCGGCGATTTGGTGCACACCTGGCGGATTGCTGACCTGTCGGTAACCTGCGCGTCCCTGTTGCACCACGCTCACGGTGACCCGTTTGCGATTCTGCCGGCAATCCAGGCCTGTCACGCGGTGATGCCGTTACAGCGCGAAGAGTTGGAGGTGTTGTGGCCGCTGATCGTCGCACGCGCGGCGGTGCTGGTGCTCAGCAGTGAACAGCAGCAACGCCTGGACCCGGATAACACGTATTTAAAGAAAAACGCTGAGCACGAGTGGGAAATTTTCCATGTTGCGACGGCGGTGCCGTTTGCACTGATGCGAGCGGCGATTCTCACTGGCGTTGGCGAGACGTTGCCACCGGTTGCCAGCCATGACTTTGCACCCTTGTTGCCGGGCCTGGTGGGCCGCGAGTTCGCGCTGATCGACCTGGGCGTACTCAGCCCGCATTGGGAGGCCGGTAATTGGGAAACCCCGGGAATAGATCGGCGGTTGCTGGCTGAAGCAGCGGCAGTACATGGGCTGGCGGCCAGCCGGTATGGGCAATACCGCTTGTCGCGTACCTGTGCCGACAGCGCGGTAGAGCCGCAGACCTTCCCCCTCCATGTCGAACTGCACCTGCCCCACGGCAGCGTGCTGCAAGCCCCCTTTGCAGGCACGCTGCGTGAAGGCGCCGATGGCTTGCTGTGCTTGCACGACCCTAGGCTGAGCCTGCGTGTGTGGGGCTTAAAAACGTCACTCACGCCTGGAGCGTTGGTAGTGAAAGGGCAAGTAATGGGGGAGGTTCACGCGCCGTTGACTGTGCAGTTATGCAGCGCCGACCTTGAACCGCCACTGTTCTGCGCGCCCTCCCGAGCCTCGGCCTGGCAGGCGTTGTGCCCGTCACCGGCGGCGCTGTTGGGGCTGGCCTGCGATGCCGAGCCGGAACTGGACCCGCAGGCTCTGCTGGCCAGGCGTGATGCCAGCTTCGCCCGCTCCCAGAAGCATTACTACGTGGACCCGCCACGTATCGAGCGGGGCTGGCGCAACCACCTGATCGACATGCAGGGCCGATCCTACCTGGACATGCTCAACAACGTAGCCGTGCTGGGCCATGGTCACCCGCGCATGGCCGCGGTGGCAGCGCGGCAGTGGTCGCTGCTCAACACCAACTCGCGGTTTCACTATGCTGCGATTGCCGAGTTTTCCGAACGGTTGCTGGCGCTGGCGCCCAAGGGCATGGACCGCGTGTTCCTGGTCAACAGCGGCACCGAAGCCAATGACCTGGCGATTCGCCTGGCCTGGGCCTACAGCGGTGGGCGTGACATGCTCAGCGTGCTGGAGGCGTACCACGGCTGGTCAGTGGCGGCAGACGCCGTGTCCACATCAATTGCCGATAACCCCCAGGCATTGAGCAGCCGCCCGGACTGGGTGCACCCGGTGACAGCACCCAATACCTACCGCGGCGAATTCCGCGGGCCGGACAGCGCACCGGACTACGTGCGAAGCGTGGAACACAACCTGGCGAAAATTGCCGCAAGCCAGCGCCAATTGGCCGGATTTATCTGTGAGCCGGTATACGGCAATGCCGGGGGCATCTCTCTGCCGCCGGGTTATTTACAGCAGGTGTATGGCTTGGTCCGTGCCCAGGGGGGCGTGTGCATCGCCGATGAGGTGCAGGTAGGTTACGGCCGCATGGGCCACTTCTTCTGGGGCTTTGAAGAGCAGGGTGTGGTGCCCGACATCATCACCATGGCCAAAGGCATGGGCAACGGCCAGCCTTTGGGGGCGGTGATCACCCGTCGAGAAATTGCCGAGGCGCTGGAGGCCGAAGGGTATTTCTTCTCGTCATCGGGGGGCAGCCCGGTCAGTTGTCAAATCGGCATGGCGGTGCTGGACGTGATGGAAGAAGAGAAACTCTGGGAAAACGCCCAGGTGGTTGGCGGGCATTTCAAGGCTCGGCTGCAAGCGCTGATCGACCGCCATCCGCTGGTCGGAGCGGTACACGGTTCGGGCTTCTATCTGGGCCTGGAACTGGTGCGTGACCGACACACCCTGGAACCGGCGACGCAAGAGACGGCGCTGTTATGTGATCGTCTTCGGGAATTGGGGATTTTCATGCAGCCTACGGGTGACTACCTGAATATTCTCAAGATCAAACCGCCGATGGTGACCACCCGGCAAAGCGTGGACTTCTTTGTCGACATGTTGTCGAAAGTACTGGATGAGCAGTTGTGATAGATCGATTGTTATCGGCTATTTTGTGTAATATTCGGGATCTATAATCGTTAAGCGCTTCCAAAGCCGATTTTTATCCATATCAAGTCGGTCGTCACCCCATTCGGAGTTTTGAACGCCATGACCACCCTGCACAGTACACCTCGCGCCGATGGCTTCCATATGCCTGCCGAATGGGCGCCACAGACCCAAACCTGGATGATCTGGCCCGAGCGCCCCGACAACTGGCGTCTGGGCGGCAAGCCTGCGCAGGCCGCCCACGTGGCTGTGGCCAAGGCCATCGCCCGCTTTGAGCCCGTGACCGTTGCGGTTTCCGCCGGCCAGTACGAGAACGCCCGTGCACGCCTGGATGTACCCAATATTCGCTTGGTGGAAATGTCTTCCGACGATGCCTGGGTCCGCGATACGGGCCCCACGTTCGTGATCAACGACAGCGGCGAAGTGCGGGGCGTGAATTGGGATTTCAATGCTTGGGGTGGTTTTGACGGCGGCCTGTATGCACCGTGGAACCGTGACTCCCAGGTAGGCGGCAAGATCCTCGAGATCGAGCGCGCGCCGTGCTATCGCACCCAAGGCTTCGTGCTTGAAGGGGGTTCGATCCATGTGGATGGCGAAGGCACCCTGATCACCACCGAAGAGTGCCTGTTGAACCGCAATCGCAACCCGCACCTGGATCGTGCCGCCATTGAAGCTGTACTGGCTGATCACCTCGCGGTGGATAAGATCATCTGGTTGCCGGATGGCCTGTTCAACGACGAAACCGATGGCCATGTGGATAACTTCTGCTGCTATGTGCGCCCGGGCGAAGTGTTGCTGGCCTGGACCGATGACCCGCAAGATCCGAACTACCCACGCTGCCACGCAGCCATGGATGTGCTGCAAAACAGCACCGACGCCAAGGGGCGCGCGTTCATCGTGCATAAAATGCCAATCCCGGGACCGCTGTATGCCACCGAGGAAGAATGCGCCGGTGTCGACCCGGTGGACGGCAGCCAGGAACGTAACCCGAGCGTGCGGTTGGCCGGGTCCTACGTCAACTTCCTGATCGTCAACGGCGGCATCATCGCGCCGAGTTTCGATGACCCGCTGGACCACCAGGCCAAACAAATCCTGCAGAGCCTGTTCCCGCAGCACGAAGTGGTTATGGTGCCGGGCCGCGAACTGTTACTGGGGGGAGGCAATATTCATTGCCTGACCCAACAGCAGCCCGCACCGCACAGAAATTGAGTGCAGTTGTAACGGTGCTTTGAGGGCGCGTGGGCGCTGCGCAACCGCAGTGTTCCAGCCAAGCCCGCGACCCAGCCAGGTCGCGGGCTTTTTTGTATCTGAATACCAAGGCGAACGGCACATTGGCATAGCTCTTGTATCGCTGTCGGCACAGTGAATCTGTGCGATGACTGCGCAGTTCTGTCACAAACCTTGAGTAAGTTAGCCGCTCACGCAGCAGGAGAGAGCGCTGAAATGAATGCCGATATCGACCTGATGAACACGCGCACGTTTCACCCCTTGCGAGTCAACGGCGATGCGATCCATGCGTTGGCGCTATGGTTGAAGGCAAACGGCTCGCGCCAGGTCAGGCAGGTGCCTGACTTGCGCAGGGTGATGAGAGAACGCTACCCGGTGGGGTTGTTCACGGAGGATGAAGTGCAGGCGTTATGCGAGTTGATGAATAAGTGAAGGCACACTGCAGTCAGTGTGCCAGATGAAATATTAGAAACTGTAGGTACCGGTGACCACCAGGCTACGCGGCTCCCCTGGTTGAATCTGCGCCGCACTGGTCGCCGAGGCGTAGTAATTTTTGTCGGCAATATTGTTCAGCGCCGCTCTCACGTCCCACTCTTTCTGACGGAACCCGGCCAGCGCGTCCCAGCGCCCGTATCCCGGCAGTACCACGGTGTTGAGGTTGTCGGCGTAGCGATCACCCACCAGGGTCAAACCGGTTTCGGCGTACCAGCCCATTTCCGGTTTCCAGGTGATGAACACGCTGGCATTGCGCTTGGCCACGTCGCTGATACGTTTGCCTTCAAAGCCGTTGTTGTCCTTCTCCACCTTGGCGTCCTGCAGGCCTACACCACCGCGTACGTACCAGTTGTCGATGATCTTGCCGGTAGCCGTCAGCTCCACGCCGCGTGAGCGTTGCTCGCCGGTGAGCAGGGTAATGGTGCGGTCCAGCGGGTCGCTGGTGCGGCGGTTGTAGAGTTCCAGCTCGTACACGGCGAGGGTGGTGCTCAGGCGGTCGTCGAGCCAGTCGCTCTTCACGCCGATTTCCTTCTGCCTGGTCAGCTCCGGGCTCAGGTCGTTGACGTTCCCGGTGGCGTTCGGCGTGATACCGATCAGGCCGCCGCCCGCTGGCGAGAAGGTCTTGCTCCACGAGGCATAGAACGAATGATGCTCCAGCGGCGTCCACACCAGGCCGACGCGCGGGCTGGTGCTGTGGCTCTTCACGTTCTCCTGGGTGTTGAGCACCTTGCTGGTGGTGTCCACTTCAAAGCGGTCGTAACGCAGCCCGCCCAAAAGTTGCCACTGGTCGTTCAGGCGCAGTTGATCCTGCACGTACAGCGCGCTGCTTTCGACTTCAGTGTGGTTGTAACTCGACAGTCGCATGCTCCCTGTGTGGCTCAGGCGGCGATTGGGTTGGTTGAGGCCCAGGCTGGGGACCGTCCTGGCATCCCGAGCCGAGTACAGCTTCGGGTCGCGCCGCTGGCTGCCCAGCTCGATACCGGTGAGCAGGCGATGCTCCAGGCCAAATGTGTCGAAACCACCCTCCAGCTCAAGGTTGTTGAAAACATTGCGGGTGGTCAGGTCTTGCTGCCAGTGTTGGCGGCTGACGCTGTTGGTTTTCGCGTCGTAGCCGGTCTGGTAGGTGTTGTCGAAATCGCTGTCGAGCTTGAACACACCGAGGGTGTGGCGCAGTTGCCAGTTGGCGTTGAGCTCGTAGGCGAGCTTGGAACGCAGTGACTGGGATTTATCGTCGATGTAGTCGCCGTGATCGAAATAAGTGGTGCTGCGGCTCACATCCGCCGGGCGCCCGTTGACCCCGGGAATGCCACGGTCCGGCGTGCGGTTGTAGCGGCTGTATTCGTATTGCACCAGCCAGTTCAGGTCGGGCGTGAGCTGCCAGCTCATCGACGGCGCAAACAACTGGCGGTTGCCGCTGACGCCATCGCGAAAGCTGTTGTTGTCCTGGTTGCCCATGTTCAGACGCAGGCTGATGGTGTCGCTCGGGTCGGCGCTCAGGTCGGCATACAGGCTGCGCAAATCGTTGCTGCCACCTTGGGCTTCGATACTCGACTTATGACCCGGCGTGGGCAATTTGCTTACGCGGTTGACGATGCCGCCCTGGCCACCTCGCCCGTACAGCACGGCGGCCGGGCCCTTGAGCACTTCGATACGCTCGATGTTGTGCAGGTCGCGCACGTACTGGCTGTCGTCGCGAATGCCGTCCAGATAGAAGTCATTGCTGGCGTCGAAACCGCGTATGCGCAGGCTGTCGAAGCGTGTGTCGGCGCCGCTGCTGACGTTGGGAATACCGCTTAACGCCTGGCCCAGGTCGTTGGTGCCGTAGGACCGCAAGTTGTCGGTTTTCACCGAGTCGATCGCCTGGGGCACATAGCGTACGGAGGTCGCGGTGCGCGTGGCGGTGTTGGTCTCTTTGACCCGTGGGTCGTCTTCATCCGCTTCGGCATTGATCGAGGTCTCGGGCAATACCGTAGTCGCGCAGGCAAAACCGGCAGACAGCAGCATGGAGAGCCCAAGGGCGATGGGCGTCAGGCAAGGGGTGTGCATGGGGGTGTATCCAACAAGTTGGGCAGGAAATTTGCGCGAATGGTAATGCTTTGCATTTGCGCGTGTTATCTATTCCCTGTCGTGTCGCCTGTCAGATTTGTTACTTGATGTGTTTTTTATCGGTGGCGTAGGTCATTCAATCGTTTTCAGCGTAGTGCTTTAGCTCGCCCCTTAGACGAATATCGCCTAAATACAGACGATTCACGAAATTGACACATAGTTCAACGCCCGCATAGGATTGCGCCCAACGCCTGTGGCTCACCGCCATGACTTACTCCAATAAAAAAGGCCCGCGGCAGTTCAGTCGTCCGCGGGCTTTCTTTTTGCGGCAAAGGTCGACACCAGAAATAGCAACATGGAGCCTGGTGTCACAGCGCGTACTCAACCCGTAATAAGGAATATAAGAATATGTTGAAGCAACGGATGAGTCTGATCGCTCTGGGGATTTTGAGCGCATCGACAGCAATGGCAAACGACCAGGAGCAATCCAAGGGGTTTGTTGAAGATAGCCACCTGAACATCGCCGCACGTAACGCCTACATCAGCCGTGACTACAAAAACGGCAAGCAGGACAAAGCTGAATGGGGCCAAGGCTTCATCGGCAAGTTCGAATCCGGCTTCACCCAAGGCACCGTGGGTGTGGGTGTGGACGTGATTGGCCAATACGCTATCCGCCTGGACGGTGGTAAAGGCCGCAGCGGCGCTGGCGGTATCGACTTCTTCAAGCAAGGTGACAGCGGTGAAGCCGCCAACGACCTGGCCAAAGGCGGCGCGGCCGTGAAGGCGCGTATCTCCAACACCGTGATCAAATACGGTCAGCAAATGCCGGCCGTACCGGTCCTGCAATACGATAACTCGCGCTTGCTGTCGGAAACCTATGAGGGCACCTCGATTGTTTCCAAAGAGATCGCCGGCCTGCAACTGGACGCCGGTCACTTCACCAAGGAAGCTCGCAAGAGCGCCGAGGGCAGCGACAGCGGCCGCTTGAAGAGCATCAACTACATCGGCGGTAGCTACAAATTCACCGAAAGCCTGTCGGCTGCCCTGTATGCCTCCGACATGCAGGACGTGCTGAAAAAGCAATACGTCAACGTCAACTACGTGCTGGCCCTGCCAGAGAAGCAATCGCTGACGTTTGACTTCAACGGCTACAAAACCAAGCTTGATCGCAGTTTCGCCCTGGAAAACCAAGGTGATGCGGACGCACGCGACAACAAAATCTGGAGCCTGGGCGCGACCTGGGCCGTTGGTGCGCACAGCTTCACCCTCGCTCACCAGCGCAGCACCGGCGACACTGGCTACCTGTACGGCGGCTACCGCAACGCTGGCGGCATCGGCGACGGCGGCAATACCATCTTGCTGGCCAACTCCTACTGGTCCGACTTCAACGGCAAGGACGAGCGTTCCTGGCAAGCAGGTTACGGCATCGATTTCGCCACCTTCGGCGTACCGGGCCTGACCTACAACATTGCCTACGTGCGTGGCACCAACATCGACGACGGCACAGGCCGTGGCGATGGCACCGAGCGTGAAATCTGGAACCAGTTCAAGTACGTCGTACAGAGCGGCCCAGCCAAAGACCTGAGCCTGCGTGCTCGCGCCTCGTGGCTGCGCGTTTCCAACAACGCCAGCAACTACAACGTAGGCGGTAACGAAATCCGTCTGTTCGCCGACTACCCGATCAACGTTTTCTAATTGATCGAGCGTCGTGCCTGATGCCAGGCAATAAAAAACCCCGACTGGTTCGGGGTTTTTTTATGCCAGGAGCAAATGTTGCCGCCTAGGCCTTGGCCGGTGCGAGCTTCTTGCAGTTTTCCTTGCGTGTCGGGTACTGCTCGCACTTGCGCAACACCGTTTGCACCTGCTGCACATTCTGCAGTTGCTGGTTGGCCAACAGCTTTTCGGTGATGAACAGCTCCTCCGAGCCCAGATTGCGTTCAGCTTTGTCGATCATCGCCAGGGCCGATTGCCCATCACCCCGCTTGAGGTGATAGCTGATCATCAAGTCATAGGTGGAGGGGCCGGCCAGGGACCAGTCCTTGATCGCCTGCAACTCTTTCACCGCTTCGCTGTTTTTGCCCTGGGCCAGGCGCACGGTATAGGCCGTGCGCCGAATGCTCGGCTGGTCCTTGACCGGTGACGCCAGGGCCTTGCGGATAAACCCTTCAGCATCCGGCACTTTGTTTTTCTCCAGGGCATCGATGGCGAAGTACGCGTCTTTATAACCCTGTAAGGCCTTCGCCACTTGCGGCGTAGTCTTCATCTTCGACCAGCTTTGTGGGTTGACCCGAGCGCGGCGTTCCTGGCGATATTCGCGTTGCAAGTACTGGCGCAGCTCGGTGTCACGGTCCATCGCCGACATGTGCGAGCGGTTGAAGTATTGCGTGGTTGCGGTGATGCCGGTGGTCAAGCCGTCCTTGACCAGCACGTCGAGCTCTTTGGTGAACTGGTTGAGATTGAACTGCTGCAGCGAATCCTGCATGGCATTCTTGCGCGCCATGAGGAAGCCCGTGAGTAAGGGTTTCTGCTTGCCCTGGAAGTCATTGAGGCGCTCCAGGCTATGGGTGGCGGCACGCGGGGCGTAACCGGCGCGGATCATCAAGTCGGTGCCCAGCAAGTCGGCCTGGTCTTCCTGGCTGCGGCCCCAGGCGGTGCTCCATACCTGGTCGGAAAAGGTATTGGCCAGTGCGGTGTACAGCACTGTGTTACCGATGGTTTTCTGGGTGCCGGCCGGGTCTTTGCTGAACAGCTTCATCGTCCCGGAGCTGCGGTCGACGCCCGTATCGGCAGCCATGGTGGCCAAGGCGACCGTGGAGGCGACGGTGGTGAACATGTCTTTCTGCTGCTGGAAGGCAGCCATGCGGTCATGGTGATGTAACAGCACGTGGCTCATTTCATGGCCAAGCATCGCCGCGATTTCGTCTTCGCTGGCGACGTTGTCCAGCATACCCAGCGGCACGAACAGGTTGCCGTAAGGGTCTGCCGATGGCCCGAAACCATAACTGTCGGTGATCTTCACCTGCAGCGGCGGCAACTCCCCCGGCCAGCCCTTGGACAAGCGCGTGACAATGCCCTGCAAGTAGGCTTGCAGCATCGGGATATCCACCAGGTTCTGCTGACGCGCTTCGGCAGCCGGCACCGCCCGTCCGTCATAGCTCAGACGCTGCCGGCTCTGGCGCTGTGGGTCGAGCTTGTAATACTGGCGCACGTCGGTGTTGTCCACGTAGTGGCCCTGGACCCGGGATTGGGTCGAGGGCCCCACCAGGTTCAGGAACGCCTGGTCCGCGCCCTTCAAGGTGGCGCAACCGCTGAGCACCGAACTGGCCAATAGGCTGGCCGCGACTAGATATCCCTTCACCGCACCGCTCCTTTTATTGATTGCAACCGGCACCAAAACCAATGGTGGAGTTATTGCGGCTGTCTTTGGCCTGGCTTTTGGTCAGGCCCTGGCAAGGCAGGTCGACGACGTTCAGCGGCGGTTCGATGCGCAGGTCCATGGTGTCCAGCCAGACCTTCTGGCCCGCCAGCTCGACCTGCACCAGGTCCAGCGCCTGGTTGTACTGCAACACCGGTACGGGCTGGGTGGGCGCATCCTTTTTCGCCAACTCACGTTGTTGCTTGCCTTGCTCGTCCAGTACGGTCACCGGGTCGGCCAGGAACGCTTTGATACTGTGAGTTTCCGCCCAGGCACCCTGGGTGAAGAGGGCGGTGAGCAAAACGATGAGACTTCTGTTCATCCTTGAATTCCTTGAGTCAAATGACAAAACGGCACACTCAGCGGTCGCGGTCGAAGAAGGCTTCGATCCGCTCGCTGAACAACACCAACGACAGCAAAACAATACCCAGCACGTTGACCGGGGTGATGTCATTGAGGCTCAGCAACACACTGACCGCCGCCAACATCGACATCACCAACAGCCACGACGGGCACGGCGAAGTAAAAAACCAGATTTCCTGGCGCCGCCACCGGCTCCAGGTGCGCTGGCCCGCCAGGCGACGTGCGTGCAGCGCCTTGAGCACGGCAATCAACGCCAGCAGCCCGAGCTCCAGCAGGTCCAGCCAATTGAAGGGCAAGCGGGGAAAGTCGGCCGGTTCATGGTCGTAGTCCATGCCAGAATTGATCAGGTTATCCAGGGCCATGGCGTGCAAGTACACGCCGGGGAGTTGGCCATGTACCGGCGACTCCACCAGATCCCCCGTGGACGCGATATTGGCGCCCACCAGCACCAGGCGGTCGCGCAGCAACTCTGCAATCAATGCCTGATCGTCGGGGTCGCTGACCTCCAGGTCACTGGCCGACAACGTCAGCGTATAAGGGCACCGCGCCTGGGCCGAGTCATCAAGCTTCCAGAACACGGCCTGAAAGAACTGCGCCACCCCATCCAGCAGAAAATGCCGCGCGGGCGCGCAGTGGCTGATATCGGCAATACGCGTCTGTTCCGCCGCCAACTTCAGCCCCCACTGCACCGCAATGGGCTGGCGTTGCGCAGCGGTCTGCGCATCCTCCGGCGGCTTTTTGCAATGTTGCGTGGCACAAAACTCGCGGTACAGCGCCATCGCTGGGGTTTCCAAAAGCCCTGCCTGTGTGTGCATGGCCAGCGGGTACTTGTCGTCCACCCCTTCCCACACCACCAGCGCTGGGCGGCTGACCTGCATAAAAGGCGCCAGCGTGTTGGCCTGGCCCGCCTCCGCACGCGTCAACCCGGTATTGGCCAACCACAGCGGGATGCCCTGGCGCTGATAACGCTCAAACACATTCGCCAGCAACTGACTGCCCCGCGCCGGGTCGCCCAACGAGTGGTCATGGCTGTACAGCAAATCCACAAACACCGCCCGAGGCTTGTACGCCAGCAAGCGCTTGAACAACTTGCTCTGCTCGCCATAGGGCATGGGCCATGAGCTGTCATTGCGCATCAGGTAGGCATCATCAATCAACACCACCGCCACCCGCTGCTGCCCAAGGCTCGGGTAGTGGCTGGCGAACATGCGATTGAGCCACTGCGCCGACGCCTTGTCGCTGGAACTCGCCAGGCCGAAAGGATCAAGAATCGCCAGCAACACGATGATGACCGCCAGCCAATAGCGGCGGTATTTGAACAGCGGAGGGTTGGACAACATCCATGTCTCGATAAAAGCGCAAGCAAGGCGGGGTTTTTAAAGGAGTGGGGAGGGGGTGTCAATCGAATAAGTGGCTAAGTGCCATATTGCCTTTGGCTCGTCTTTCGCAAAAAGCCCCGACCTATTCAGGCCAGGGCTTTCCTGTGTGGGAGCCGGGCTTGCCCGCGATGACGTCAGCCCGCGAACCACACGACTTCTTTATTGCTCAACATTCCCTGGCGACTCCAACACCTTCACCACATCATCAATCACCGCCTTGCTCATCTCCTGCAAATAATGCGACGCCCAGGCATAACGGTCCGTGCCCTGCGTCAACGCCGCATCTTCTGCGAGCAGCTTGGCGAGGTGGAGCAAGTCGGAAACGTGATGCAAGGCTTCATGCAGGGAAACACCGCTGTTGACGCGGAACAGAGGTTGGTCGGAGTGAAAGGAAAAGGGGGTGACGCCGAGGGTGGTTAACGCAGACGCATTTGTAACGGTCATCGGTAAAACTCCCGTATCAAGTGAGAGCTACCACATTCGTTATCAGGCGAATTGGGTGGCAGCTGTGCGCAGGCTGATAAACCGGAGATACAGGAACCCGGCAGACCCGAAGGTCTCCCACGCACAGCCGCCATTGCACGAATTTTGAGGCGAAAAAAAACGCCTGCAAATCGGGTTTTGGGGGCGCTTGGTGTGCGCCTGCATCTTGCCGGGTTATCAGGCCCGGTCGCTGAATTGGCAGCGACAGGAGGGAGGGTAGCGTGGTGGGGCGTGGGGAGCAATCAGGAAAATGGATCGGTTAGGCGCCTGCTGGGTTAAGAGCAGGAATTGACTGGATCATTATTGGTTTTATGGGAGCGGCATAATTATTGGCTATCCATAATTTTCTATAAAAGCTTGATTGCTAGCGAAAGGCACTGGCTGAGGTGAGAAGGCGTTCGAGGGCATGCCACGTAGATCGTCGGTGGATTGGATGGCACACGAGGCGCCCGGATTGCAGTGTGTGGAAAAAAGAGGACGTGCGGAAACTACAAAGCCCTCACATTTCTGCGAGGGCTTCGTTTTTGTATGGTGCGGCACCAGACGAACGGTAGTGGTCGGCGGGGCTAGGTTTTCTGTGGGTCTGTAAGTTGATGGAAAATTTGGCGTACCCCAACTAGTAACTATAAATAAATCAGCTAGTTATGGCCTTCAATGGAATCGAATCAGGGATTTTTAAGGCGTCAGCACGTTTTCGACCAGATAGTTGGCGTGCACGCTGAGAGAGAAACTGTCGCTGAAGCTGTCACCAATCGCTATTGGATGTCCATGGACTGCGCTGGAGGCCTTGAAAAATAGCGAGCGGGTGAAGGGAAGCGAACTCTCGGTATCATAATTTTTCAGCCCCTCTCTGGAAAGAATCACTGTCTACCCATTTTTGAGATAGCAAATGGCTATACCTCCATTTACAGTAGAACTTGTTCCATGATTTGGGACCGATGAGGTCCGGGCTAGCCTGAGGAAAAGCCCAAAGATCGACGACGCCGTGATTGAACGCAAAGGAGAAAGTCTTGAAAATTGTTTCCGTTTTCAATAACAAGGGAGGCGTAGGAAAATCGACCCTCAGCTTCCACTTGGCACACGCACTAGCCGAACAAGGCATCAAAACACTCTTGGTTGACCTAGACCCTCAGTCAAATCTGACACTTCAGTGTCTAGCCTCAGAAGATTTGGAAAAGATGTGGAGCGAAGAGGAGCCTTACATTGAGGACTTCCAAGCTGCAGTTGAAGCAAGTGAACAAACTTACGAAGAATTCATCTCAAAACCTCGTTCCATACATTGCCTACTAAAGCCAGTTGAAGATGGTGTATATGAAAGCTTCGTATTGGGCGCAGTGCATGAGATCAATGAAAATCTAGGCCTGATACCGGGCCGACTCAGTCTTCACACATATGAGGACAAGCTTGCCAAATCTTGGAGCGATGCATTCATGGGCGAACCTCAAGCACTGAGGTTGCTGTCTGCCATCAGAGGTTTATGCCTGGAGGCTAGTAAAAAATACGGTTATCAAGTCGCTATACTGGACACGTCACCAAGTCTAGGGATGATGAATAGAGTCATCATTTCGACCTCCACTGGATTTTTTGTCCCTTGCATGCCAGATATGTTCTCCACATTCGGCCTAACTAATATTGGCCTTGCATTGCGCACGTGGAGAACACAGTTTGAAACAATGTATAGCTTACTACCTGATAAAAAGCGGAGCAACTTTCCGGGCCATTTCGTAAAATTTCTTGGTTACACTATATTTAACTCAAAACGATATGCTGGTCAAAACGATTTAGACTTAGCCACCGCGCATTACAGCTACGCAAAAATGATTCCGGATATAATTTCGGAACGGATTCCCCAGGAGTCATATTCACACCTCTCCGGTACTGATATTTCTCAACCGATTGGCGGGAAGGCTATCATGCATTCTCATAACACCTTCCCTGCGATGGCACAAAAATACCGAGTCCCAATGTGGGCAGTGCCATCAACGGACAACTTGCTTTCCGAAGATAAGAGTACTGTTTCTGGAAACAAGGGTGAGTATTTGGCAACACAAGATAAGTATCATACTTTCGCAAGAGACCTGCTCTCGCGCTTGGAAGGGTTGGACGACTAATGCCCGATCAAAACGTAGATGAATTTAACGAAGCCATCCGCCAATCCTACGATGATAATTTTGATGCATTTGATTTATTTCTAAAAAATGTAAAAAACTTTTTTGAAGGCCGTAAGCTTTCAAAAAATGTTCACTCGATCAGACATCGTATTAAAGACGTAGATCACTTTATGGAAAAGGTGAAAAGGAAAAATGCTGAGGACCTAGCAAGAGAACCTGATAACAGGCAGGGGCCGATTACGCCTGAAAATGTATTTGAAAGAATTACCGATGTGGCGGGCCTACGTGTGCTCCATCTTCACACCTCCCAATTCGAGTTCATCCATAATACTTTAATGTCGAAAATCGACGAGGGGGAGTTTACTCTACTAGAGCCACCAAAGGCTTACACTTGGGATCCTGACTCCGGAATCTATTTTGAATCCCTGGGTCTTAAGCGAGAATTGAAAGATAGTTACTACACCAGCATCCATTATGTGCTTCGTCCAAATTCACGAGCAAAAGCAACTTGTGAAGTTCAGATCCGGACATTGCTTGAAGAGGTATGGGGGGAAATTGATCACACAATGAACTACCCCACACCTACAACCGACGAGCACTGCAAAGAGCAAATTAAAATCTTGGCGAGATTAGTAGGTACAGGCACGCATTTAGCTGATTCCATAATGAGACGATATGGCAATCGCGACTAGTGATCGCCATCGTAACAAACCCGCTTTAGTAAGCGGGTTTTTCTACAGCGCCAATCAGCTGTCAGGCTTTAAGTCTTACAAATACCAACGTATTACTAATTGGTGCGCTGACTATTGAGGGTTTCCAAGGTATTAATTGAGACAGCATGCTTTTAGCGTGGAGTGCTGAGTAATATTCAATTCATGCCTCGATATGGGGCGTACTTCCGCATGATGTTTTTGCTGTCTGCTCATATGCGCCTGATCCGGTCGCGATTTTTATGCTCAGGTGACGAAAGTTTATAGTTTTTATTGATTGGTCTTTGTGTTTCTTGATATACTCAGCCAGAGAATTCTATCGCTAACGAAGTCGCAGAGTTTCTAGATTATTATGATTAAAGAAGAAACTTCTCAAGTGGAAATGTTTGAACTTCCCAATGTTGACGTGATTAACTATCTCACTAGTGGCAACGGGCAAGGCAACATAATTCTGATTGGGTGTGGTCGGCGAAAAAAAAGTGGAACACATAAAGCGAAGAATTTGTATTCCTCAAAGAGATTCAAGATTTCATTGTCGATTGCTGAGAACCTCTGTACAAATTTTTTTATAGTTTCTGGAAAACATGGTTTATTGGCTCCGGAAGAAGACATTGAATGCTACGATCTCGATCTAAGAAAGCAGAGTGATGCTTATAAGGCAGATTGGGGTCTGAAAATTGTTGAGCAGCTTCTTGAGTTTCGTGACCGAAAGATAACGATCCTAGCTGATGAAGATTACGCTGGGCTCATATTTTCGGCCAATGTGGTAAGTGGGAGTAAGCTCGATCTGTTGTTGCCGCATGTTGATGTTCAAGAGTGCAACTACCCAATATGGCTTGAGCAAGCTCAGCACATGTCTTTAAGATTGCGCGATATTAAAGCATTTTATGCCTTACTAGCTCAAGCTAGGTTGAATGGTAAAGTTTTTGCGTTTCAAGAGTTGAGCAATCAATTTGTAGGAAAGCGAGGCGTCTACATAATATTGGACCCTACTGAAAAAAATTTTTTAGGCGAGTACTCCCGTGTCGTGAGAATTGGGACTCATGCAGTTAGCGCAGGGTCCAAGGCGACCTTAAGAAACCGGCTTCGAAATCATCTCGGAAAAGCGGATGGAACAGGAAATCACCGCGGATCTATATTTAGATTACACGTTGGCCGCGCGTTGTTGGGGCTTCTTGATAAAGCCGATAGTTTCCCTGCTTGGGGGATAGGTCAAAATGCGGAGTTAACGACGAGGCAGCAGGAGGAGGAGTGGGAGAGGAAAGTTAGCGATTATCTTGCAAGGTTAGAGGTTTTCATAATTCCGATTGACGATGAGGCATCAAAAGACAGTCTCAGAGCGCATGTTGAAACGCAATTAATAGCTTTGTTCAGTGAAGGGTTAAACACCATTGATAAGGCAGGCCAGAGCTGGCTGGGTAATCAGTCTCCTACTAGAATGGTGGTGCAGTCTGGTCTTTGGAATATCCGAGATGTAGGAAAAAAATATAAGCCTGAAGGTCTTGGGGCGATGAGTTATATCGTGAGTATTACAGGGATTGTTAGCGATGAGTGAGCTTGTTGAAGCAATAAAGCGGCAGCCTAGTCTTCCGAGATTTTTATGTCATATTTATCAGCGTCTCAAACAACAACGCCTGAATTTAGTGGCAGGAGCCGGTATATCTATAGACTCCGGTGTCCCATCTTGGTTAGGTCTTCTGGAGTCACTGACGGAACATTCAGAAGCTTTAAAAGAGGATCTGGACGCGCATCGTAAATCAGGGCTTAGCCCCGAATATTTAGGGCAAATAATCTACCATCGTCATCGTCACGACAATGACTCTGGTACTGAAGACTCGAAAGGTGATGCGACCATTAATTATGGATGGGCAGAAGCTATACATGGCGCAATTTACAAAGATGTAACAACTGATATAGAGCAGTTAGTTTCGGATCATCCATATTTAGGGCAGTTGCGCGATCTGACTCGAAAAGTGCCAATGGTAATAAATTTCAATTTTGATGACATATTAGCTCAGGCTGTTGGGAAACAGATTACTGAAGATGGCAAAGGTAATTCGTTTTCTGTGGAGTGGCGACCTACGATTATGGACAGAAAAGACCATACAACTATATATCATGTAAATGGATTGTTGCCGCAAGTCTCCTTGAAAAAGCGAAGTCCTAAGCTTATTTTTACGGAGGATTCTTTTACCGACGCGATTGCAAGGTCGCCTGGTATGAGCGCAGACTATTTGTTAATGCGGTTTATCCAAAATACGATGTTGATCATAGGGCATTCACTCGGAGATGCGTCCTTAAAAAATTATCTTCGACAAAATAAAGATAAGAGTCCGGCGAATCATCATTATATGATTTATTGGATACCAGCTTCAGGTGGCTTATCGGGATCAAGACAGTCGGATATTTTTGAAGCGAATCTAGAACTTTATAATTTAATTACCGTTTTTCTAACGTCTGATGAGATAAATGAATTTCTCTCGGTTCTGAATAAAGATGAACGGGATTTTATTGATTTCTTAGAGTCTGTAGGTGGGGACAAGCGAGCTTGCTATTGTTACTATATTGCCGGTCCAGTAGCGGCAGGGAAGTCATCTCTCTTGGAGCATTTGAGATGCTTTGAGACATATGAAGAGTGGACCCGTCCTCCTCCGAAAGAAATGTATTTATCTTTTAATAAGTTAACACCAGAAGAAACTAGTATGGTGGACGGATTTATTTATAGCGAATTGAAAGAAAAAAATCGTAGGTTAAGTAGGGCTGAAATTGGATTTCACTTCATGGATCGGGCGCCCTTAGATCTCTATGCATTTTCAAAGGATGAGGCTGAAAATAAAGAAAAAACGGTGAAGTTGCGAAGGCTTGTCGTAAACAATAAGAGGTTGCAGGATGGAGAAATCCTGTTCATTTACGCCAAGGGAGAAACATTGGTTGAGCGAAACTATAGTCGCGGGCGGCGTCCAGAGGATGCTGGAAGTGCCCTGTATTACGATGATCAATCCAATGACCTAAAAAAAATATACTCTCCGACTTTTTGCTTGGATACAAACTCACATACAGCTGGGCAAGTGGCTAAGAAAGTTGTGAGGCATGTATTGCTAGGGAAGTATTCGCCAGTTGATTTGAATGCGGTTATGGAGAGATACAAATGAAATCTTTTCAAGCTGAAAAGCAAATATATTTTGCAGCTCCACTATTTAATGATATGGAGCGGTCATTCAATCTGGAGGTTGTGAAGAAAATAGAGCGAAACTTTAGCGTTTTTTTGCCCCAGAGAGATGGCTATTTGTTGCGTGAGTTAGTAGCTTCGGGCATTTCGCTAGAAAGAGCAAGAACCATGGTGTATGAAAATGATTTAATGGCAATTAGAGGTTGTAAGCTTGTTGTTGCTATTTTAGATGGTCGAACGATAGATGAAGGGGTAGCGGTGGAGTTGGGTTTTGCGAAGGCTTTGGGTAAAGTTTGTTTGGCGTTGAAGACAGATGATCGGGCTATGCTTCCCGGGGGTGATAATCCTATGGTCATGTGCAGCTGCGATAAAATATTTTCTTCAATAGAGGAATTGGTCGAAGGGATAAGTCTTTTTGTCTTGAGATTGAAATGCTTGGGGGAAGAATTCGGAACCTCTAAGCGTATTACTCAAATTTGAATTTTCGCTTTGACTGGTTGTTTAGCTTGAGCTAAAGGCTGAATCGCCACGTTTTTCTCAAGCGAAGCGTGAGTAAATTTACGGTCAGCAGATAGTAATAGCGCGTCGAAGCAGAGTGTCGGTTCACGTGCTGATTTAAAAACCACGCGAGATGCTTTCGCTGCCAGGTCCATGGGTTGTCCCGTTGCCAGCGTTCAGAAATAGCCGCTTGAATGGCCTTCGCTTGGCGAAGGTGGCGCTGACGGCTGGCATACGCCCCGTTCAGAATTCCCGCTAAGAACAGCTCCATATCGAACGGTCTGCTCATATTCGACCACCGATGTAGGCCGATGCTACGTCGATTCGACCGTGCCCAAGTTCATAGCTGATTTGTAATCGTGCCTCTTGATCAAGGCGTGGATCAAGCTTGTTGCACTTGCCTCCGTTGATGGGGGCTAGGTGATGGATGACCTGCTCGTAGCGTTCGCATGCATAGGCTGCCCGTAATTCGTGGAAGCCTTTGAGGTTATGCACATGGAGGATATCTCGGGCGGGACGGACGACTTTTTGCTGGAAGTCGAGGTAGCTTTCGTCCGGCGCAATCAGATTGCGGCTACCGTCGGGCGAGACCTGTTCGGCATATCTGAGCGCATCACGAATTTGATCGTCTACCGCGATCCAGCGAGGTGCTGACGCTCCTGAGCGGCCGCCTTTGGTACCGTCCTGAATGTTGATCTTGCCGAATTGTTCGGCCTCACGTTTCAAACGTGGCAGGTCGGCCAAGACGGCCTCGCGCAAGCGCATGCCGGTGGCTCGGGCCAAGCGCACAATGGCAGCGGCGCGCGGTAGTCGGTGTTCGCACAGTGCGTTGACGATCCCCTTAACCTGTTCACGATCCTGGCCTGATGGTGCTGAGATGCGGACGCTGGTGCGCTGCATCCCCAGTGCTTTGCTCGGATTCGGCACTTTCACATACTGATCGCCGCGAAGCGCAGCGAGGGTTCGGTTCACACTGGACAACCGGTTTTGCGCAGTCGCGATGGCCAGCTCACCTCGTTCAACTTGTTGGCGCAGATGTCCGGTGTAATTCAGCAAGGTCTGCCAATTAATCTGCCGCGCATCGTTAAATCCTGGTCCATCCTCCGACCGACACCACTGAACAAACGCCTGCCAGCGATCACTGTGCGCTTTGACCGTCCCGTAATGCCCACCACCAAACAGATCTTTCAGCGCTTGCGGCCCGGCATAGCTCAATTGCCGGCCGTAGCCAAAATTGCGCCCATCCCGTCTACCGACCAATGCCATGATCGAACTCCTCTCGAAGCCAAAACTTTTAAAACCTTCCTCACTTCATCCCGCCAAGAATGCTGAGTGTTATCAGGGATCAAGGCCCCTGCGACCTGTGAGGGTTGTCCACTAACGCGGGACTGGCGGCTCTTTACGACCGGGAGCTTGGGCATCTCATGATCTGGCCTCCTGAACACTTCCGCAGAAGTGGGCGGGTGGAGGCTGCACTGGCTGACGAGACCGGCGCCGCGAGATCCTGAGTCAGGTGAAGGCAGTGATGCGATGACCGGGGCATGCCTGACTGTCAGTCAGGTGCAGTCCATTCCTTGGGCTGCGGCACCATCATCTGCATCGCTGTTGCTGGTGACTTCGGTGTTTGTCACGTCGATTGTCACGAGAGGGAATGCCGCAAAGCCTTGTACGAGTTGGGCTGCAGCAGCGGTAGGAGCGCCCGTCTCTTTCCGGGAGAAAGAGACGGGCGCAGGTTGGCGCAGTGAAATGGCCAAGCGGATAGGTTGCTGCAGGGCAGCTGGGTAGGGTGTGTATTTGCCGCAATGGCAATGATCTGAAGTTGGCATCCATCACTCGGTGAGTGACCGTGCGAGCCGCCGGACGCTAATCGCACTTTGGGTGAACCACCACGGTGTGGCGTAGCCTCAAAGGTTCTGGCTACCTGGGTTGCTGTCGACGACAGCGCTTTGCCCGATCTTTTCTACGCCTGTGGATAATTCGGGTCAAGGCTCGAATTTTCGGGGATTCTGCGGCTGTGGATGAAATTATCCACCAGTGGAAATCAGTAGTTTTCCACAGACAGTTTGTATGGGTTTTAGATTTTTTAAATGAGGTCCATCCAAGCAGGGCGGCTTTGCAGCCCCGCTTGGATGGACCCGCGTGGAAGGGCGGACAGCGGTGATCTCAAAGGCTTACCCACGTTTGGATGCGCCACGGCTATTTTGTAGGGCGGTGATGTTGTTGCCGACTGGGTGAGCGAATTCGTGAGGCGTTACATGGCCGCTGCGATTGGCATCAATATAGTTGCTCCACCACGCCATGATCAGCCGGCGCTGCTCCAGAAATTCAGCTTTGTGGATATACGCGGCGCGCACGCGGTTGCGTTCCTTGTGGCTCATTTGTCTTTCGATGGCTGCGTCGGTCCATAACCCGGACTCCAGCAGGGCGCTACAGGCCATGGTCCTGAAGCCGTGGCCGCACACGTCCTTGCTGGTGTCATAGCCGACGTTGCGGAGCATGGTGTTCACCGTGTTCTCGGACATGGGCTTCCAGTACTTGTGGTCGCCCGGTAGCACTAACTCTGAAAAGCGACTGAGGCTGCGCAGGCGCTCCAGTATTTCGATGACCTGCGGCGAGAGCGGGACCATTTGAATGTCTCCGTTCATCTTGGTCCCCCGTGTGGAGTTGCGTACACCTTCAATCGGTGCGCGCGTATCGGGGATTTCCCACATGGCGCGTTGGAGGTCGAATTCACTCCATCGAGCAAAGCGCAGTTCGCTGGAGCGGACGAACACATGCAGAGTCAGCAGCACGGCAAGGCGCGTCAGCTCGCGGCCGTTGTAGTTGTCGATACGGTGTAGCAGTTCGGGTAGGCGGTTGAGGGAGAGGGCCGGGCGATGGACTGTACGCGGCGCGTGAATCGAGCCTGCCAGATCCAGTGCAGGATTCATGGTGATTTGCCGAGCCCTTTTGGCCCCGCGCATGATGGTGGATAAGTAGTTCTGTACCCTTAACGCCACATCCATGGTGCCGCGTTCCTTGATGCGCTGGGTGATCTCTAGCAGGTCATGGGTATCGAGTTCAGCGATGGGGCGTTGGCCGATCAGCGGGAAGACGTGGGTACGCAGCCGGCTCATCACGGTTTTTGCGTGGCCTTCGGTCCAGCGGCGGGACATGTCTGCGTGCCATTCCAGAGCAACGGTTTCGAAAAGCAGTGCCGCCCGCTGGGCTACGATCTTGGCCTTCTTCTTTTCTTCCATTGGATCGAGGTTGTCGAGCAGCAATGCCTTGGCTTCGTCTCGCTTACGCCGTGCGACTGAAAGGGTAACGATGGGGTAATTGCCGATGATGAGCGTACCTTCCTTGCCGTTGGGCTTGGTGTACTTCAAGCGCCAGGTCTTCACGCCATTGGGTTTGACGAAAAGGTACATGCCGCCGCCGTCGAACAGTTTGTAGGCGCGTTCGCGGGTTTTGGCCGTGCGGCATTGCAGGTCGCTGAGGGGGATCGCTAGACGTGGCATAGGGGTACGCGCTCCTGACCGGGAAATCGCAATACCCCTAACATACCCTCGGGGAAGGGGGATTTTGTTGGATCCCGACAGAGGGTCCTGGAACGAAAAAACCCGCCAAAGGGCGGGTTTTCGGGGCTTCCAGAGCATTCGGTGGAATGCAATGGAGCCTAGTGTGGTGCCGGCACCAGGAGTCGAACCCGGGACCTACTGATTACAAGTCAGTTGCTCTACCAACTGAGCTATACCGGCGTGTTAGGGCGACGATTATAGCGATTGGAAAGGTTCTGTAAACCCCTGAATTCTGACTATTTTTGCAAAAACCAAGGTTTCTTGCGATTAGCGTGTTTTCCACACGGCGTGGCAGCGTAAAAAGCCGTCACTTCGGCGTCAGGCCAGGTACCCCGCGTACCTGAGCGATCCGACGTCCAACGAGGTTCTCCGCCCGCTGAAACCGCCAAAAACCACCCTGCAAAGTCCGCTTTATACGTTTAACGTCTGATGCTTATGCACAATCGGTTGGTAACAGCTGTCACGAAACAGCCATTTTGTGCAGCCGTTCTCAACATGCAGCAACTGCCTGTTTTGCGTGCGTTTTATTTTATGAACAAAAAATGACCAGCCTCGCTTTTGGCGTTCAATGCCGATTGCTACAGCCTCTGCAAAGATTCCATCAACAGAGTTATCCACAGGGCGCGTGCAGGAAATTTTGCACCTTATTCGCGCTGGGCCAGCACCATCAGGTTGCGTGGGGTGAGCGTTGGTTCGCAGAAGGTGCCGACCTCGACGTTGTAGCCCTGTTCGCTCAAAAACAGGGCGCGGTCCAGCACCAGCCACATTTCCAGTGGGCGTCGAAACAAACCCCTTACCAACTCCAGGTTTCGCACTTCGGCCAGGCGCTGCCAGCCGTGGGCTTCGAGCGCCGGCCAGTCTTGTTCACCTGTGGATAAATTCTTGAGGTTTGCCAGCTCGCGGCAGTAGTCGGCAAAGGACTTATCCAGCCAACTGGCGGGCAACGAGGGCGTCGGCAGGTAGTCGTTGCAGCCGCGCAGTTGCCGCTGTAGTCGATCAAAGCCCAGGCGCCGCGCCATGGAGGTGTCCCGTTGCTGGCGCACGCGGTTGCCGGCGGTGACGGTTTCGCTCAGGGGTAATCCCAGATCATCAATCGACAGGGTTAGCAGGGATGCGCGCCCGGCGGCGGACAGTGCCTGGTAGCGCTCGGCATTGATGCGGTTGTAGCAGCAGGGCGCCAGGGCCAATTGTTTGCAGCCAGCGGCGCTGGCCAGTTGCAGCAGGCGCACGTGCAGGTCGCCGCAGGCGTGCAGGGCCACAGGTGTGTGTTCGGGGTCGATCGTTACATCGGCCATCACGTCTTGCAGGCAATGGGCAGCGGGCAAGCCGTGGTGATCGCTCAGGGCTTGGCCGGACGCAATCAGGGCCGGGTCATATTCCAGGCAGGTCAACCGTTGGCCGGGTTGCAGCAGGCGACGGCCAAGATGGCCTTTGCCGGCGCACCAGTCCAGCCAGTGGGCAGGCGTCTGGGCAAAAGTCAGTGCGGCGCCGAAGGCTTCGATCTGTTGCCACTTGCGCCCGGGCACATCCACATTCAAACGGTGGCGAGCGGGGTCAAGGGAGTGGGCGGGTAACTTATCCACAGCACTCAGGCGCAGCGCTTGAGCGGCCAGCTGTGGAAACGGCGCAGGCGCAGGCAGGTCGTGGGGGTGGTTGTGACTGGCTTCGGCTTCGGCCAGCGAGCGCTGGCGCAGCCATCGGGACAGCGCCGGGTGTTCGGCTTCCCAGGGTAAGTGCAGATGAGTAAAGGGCCGTGGTCGCCACAGCCCTTGGTACTCGATCAGGAATGCATCCAGTGCCTGGAAGCGTGCCTCAACGTCCTTGGCACGCATCGACGCGCAGCCACTTTTCCAGCAGTTTGAAACCGCGCACCAGCACGTAAGCCATCAGCAGGTAGAACAAGCCTGCGGCGAAGAAAATCTCTACCGGCAGGTAAGTGCGGGCAATGATGGTGCGCGCCATGCCGGTCAGTTCCAGCAGGGTCACGGTACTCGCCAGGGCACTGGCCTTGAGCATCAGGATCACTTCGTTGCTGTAGGCCGGCAGGCCGATGCGTGAGGCGCGGGGCAGGATGATGTAGAACAGCGTTTTCGGTTTGGACATGCCCAATGCCCGCGCTGCTTCGATCTCGCCCGGCGGAATGGCCTGGATTGCACCGCGCAGGATCTCGGCAATATAAGCGGCGGTGTGCAGGGTCATGGTGGCAGTGGCGCACCAGAACGGGTCGCGCAGGTACGGCCACATGAAGCTGTTGCGCACGGCATCGAACTGCGCCAGGCCGTAATAGACCAGGAATAACTGCACCAGCAGCGGCGTGCCACGGAAGAAGAAGATGTAGCCATAGGGCAGGGCGCTCACGTACCAACGGCGCGAGGAGCGCGCGATACCCAGTGGAATCGCCAGCAGCAGGCCGGCGATCACGGCGATTGCCACCAGCTCCAGGGTCAAAGTCGCGCCCTGGGCCAACTTCGGCAGCCACTTGATGATCACGGCCCAGTTCAGGCCCAGGTCAAAGTGCGATAGCCAGCTGTAGTCGCCGCTCATTGGGTGCTCCTTGCAAAGCCGCGGGCGGCGCGTTTTTCCAGGAAGTGCATGCTCGTCATCGCCAGTACGGTCAGGCCCAGGTACATGAACGCTGCGACCATGAAGAAGGTGAATGGCTGCTTGGTCACGGTCACGCCGATTTGCGCGTGGCGCATGATCTCTTCAAGGCCGATCACCGACACCAGTGCGGTGTCCTTCATCAGGATCATGAACAGGTTGCCCAGGCCCGGCAGAGCGATACGCCACATCTGCGGCATGATCAACCGGGTGAAAATCCGAAATTTCGACAGCCCCAATGCCACACCGGCTTCGCGGTGGCCCTTGGGAATGGCGAGGATCGCGCCGCGAAACACTTCGGTGGCGTAGGCGCCGAAGCACAGGCCCAGGGCGATGACGCCGGCGGCGAAGGCACTCAGCGACAGGTCGGGGTTGCCAAAAAACTCACCCAGGGCTCGCATCAGGTTGACGGTGCCGAAGTAAATCAGCAGCACCCACAGTAATTCGGGAATACCGCGAACGATGGTCGAATACGCACCGCCCAGCCATTGCAGCGGCTTGTACGGCGAAGTCTTGGCCAAGGCGCCGGCAAGGCCGAGCACCAGCCCCAGGCACAGGGCCGTGAGCGCCAGTTTGACGGTCATCAGCGCGCCGGCGGCGAGGGCCGGGCCGAATCCGTAGAGATCGAAATTCATGGTGTTTTCATATCGCGGCAGGCATTGCTGAAAGCCGACGCGCTCACAGGAGCGCGCCGGGCAGGCCGTTCAGGTCATTCGATGCTGAACGGGAAGTACTTGTCGTTGATCTTTTTGTAGGTGCCGTCTGCCTTGATCTCTGCCAGGGCTTTGTTCAGGCGCTCGCGCAACGGGTCGCCCTTGCGTACGGCGATACCGATCTTGTCGCTTTCCACCACCGGGTCGCCTTTGAACTCATAGGCCGAACCATCTTTGCTCTTGAGCCACTCGTACTGCACGTACTTGTCGGCGAGGATGCCGTCAAGGCGACCGGAGGTCAGGTCGAGGTAGGCGTTTTCCTGAGTGTCGTAGAGCTTGGCTTCGGTGTCCGGCAGCTTGTCTTCCAGGTAGGTACCGGCCAGCGTTGCACGCTGTGCACCGATCACCTTGCCCTTCAGGTAAGCGGCGTCAGTCTTGAAGTCTGCCGTGGCTTTTGGCGCGATGAACTGCAGCTTGTTCGAGTAGTACGGGTCGGTGAAGTCAACCGCTTGCTTGCGCTCATCGGTGATCGACAGCGAAGACACCAGGAAGTCGAACTTCTTGGCGTTCAAGGCCGGGATGATGCCGTCCCAGTCGGACACATACACTTCGCACTTCTCGACTTTCATCTTGGCGCACAAGGCGTCGCCGATGTCCTTGTCGAAGCCCACTACGTTGCCGCTGGCGTCTTTATTGTTGAAGGGCGGGTAAGCCGCTTCGATCCCCATTTTCAAGGTTTCTGCCATGGCCGTGGCGCTGAACGCCATCGAGACGGCCGCGGCCAGAAGGAATTTCTTATAGGTCTGCATGCATGTTGCTCCGTTAGCGGTTGCTGGACATGAATTGTTTGCAGCGCGCCGAAAGCGGGTTTTCAAACACCTGCTGTGGCGATCCTTGCTCTTCGACCAGGCCCTGGTGCAAAAACACCACTTCGCTGGATACCTGGCGGGCGAAGCCCATTTCGTGGGTGACCAGCAGCATGGTGCGGCCTTCTTCGGCCAGTGCGCGGATCACATTAAGTACTTCCTGAACCATTTCCGGGTCAAGCGCCGACGTGGGTTCATCGAACAGGATGACCTTGGGTTGCATCGCCAGAGTGCGCGCAATCGCCGCCCGTTGTTGCTGGCCGCCGGAGAGTTGTGCAGGGTAGGCGTGACGCTTGTCGGCAATACCGACCTTGGCCAGCAAGGCCTCGGCCACTTCTATTGCTTCAGCCTTGCTTTGGCCGAGTACGCGACGAGGGGCCTCGATGATGTTGTCGAGGATGCTCATGTGCGGCCACAGGTTAAAGTTTTGAAACACAAAACCAATTTCGCTGCGCAGGCGGTTGATCTGCTTGCCGTCGGCGGCCATCAGCTCGCCGTTTTTTGCGGCCTTGAGCTTGAGCTCTTCGCCAGCTACCAGGATCTGGCCCTGATGCGGGTTTTCCAGCAGGTTGATGCAACGCAGGAAGGTGGACTTGCCGGAACCGGAGGAACCCAGGATCGAGATCACATCGCCGTCGCGAGCGGTCAGCGAGATACCCTTGAGTACCTCAAGCTCACCATAGCGTTTGTGCAAGTTGCGGATTTCAAGCGCGGGCGTGGCCTGGGCCATGTGCGGTCCTCATTGTGTTCGTTGCGATCTTCGCTGTTGGGCCGCCTTCCTGGCGAGGCGCCAAGCTAGCATAGCGTTTGGATGACAGCCAACAGCGCTGCGGACGGTTAACTGGTGGTCTGCGGCAGTGTGTCGCATCGGCGCAGTAGCGTGTCGCGCCATCAACAACCTACAGACGTTTGAACCGGAAAGATCCACAGGCTTCGCGTAAAAAAGGGCGCGATGGTGCCAGCTTTGGCCGGGTGTTGGAAGGGTTAACCGGGCAAACGGTCCATATCAGCCCGTTTATGGGGCGTCACGTACTTTTTGTGTGTGTTTTTGGTGCGCCTGATTGGCTTGAAGGTGAGTCGCACGGTAACGCTATAGCGGAATGCCATGATTCTCAAAGACTTGCGAGCGCTGATGAATTGTCCTACAGCCCGCGTCAATGGCGGCTCTGTTACATTTTGGCGCAAATCTTGCGTAAAAAATAAAGAACGCCCTGTTGGATTCTTTTCACGAGAAAGGCTGCAGGCCGGGCGAACCCGTTTTCGCAATTCCTCGCAAAGGTGTGTCAATGAGTAGTACTCAAAGCTCCAATGACCTCGAACAGGGGCTCAAGCCGCGGCATGTCACCATGCTGTCGATTGCCGGCGTAATCGGCGCAGGTTTGTTTGTCGGCTCTGGCCATGCGATTGCTGCCGCCGGCCCCGCCGTGCTGCTGGCCTACGCGGCCGCCGGTACGTTGGTGGTGCTGGTGATGCGGATGCTGGCCGAGATGGCTGTTGCGTCACCCGATACCGGTTCGTTCTCTACCTATGCCGACCGCGCAATCGGTCACTGGGCTGGGTTTACCATTGGTTGGTTGTACTGGTGGTTCTGGGTGCTGGTGATTCCGTTGGAAGCCAACGCGGCGGCGACTATCCTGCACGCCTGGTTCCCCGACGTGGCGATTTGGGTGTTTACCCTGGTCA
The DNA here is from genome assembly GCF_052850795.1 of Pseudomonas sp. 910_23. Lineage (NCBI taxonomy): Bacteria > Pseudomonadati > Pseudomonadota > Gammaproteobacteria > Pseudomonadales > Pseudomonadaceae > Pseudomonas > Pseudomonas sp. 910_23. Next base: position 47,019 of record NZ_VXCZ01000002.1, read on the forward strand.
TTACGTTGTTGCTGACTGCAACCAACCTGTTCAGCGTGAAGAACTACGGTGAGTTCGAGTTCTGGTTTGCATTGATCAAAGTCGTGGCCATCGTCGGCTTTGTAATCCTCGGCCTGGCCGCGATTTTCGGCTTTTTGCCCACCAGCCAGGTCAGCGGTGTTTCGCACCTGTTCGATACCCAGGGCTTTATGCCTAATGGGATGGGCGCGGTTCTGGCAGCGATCCTGACCACCATGTTCTCGTTCATGGGCACTGAGATCGTGACCATCGCTGCAGCGGAATCCAAGAACCCCGGCCAGCAAATCACCAAGGCCACCAACTCGGTCATCTGGCGGATTGGTTTGTTCTACCTGCTGTCGATCTTCATTGTCGTGTCGCTGGTGCCTTGGAACGATCCGACCCTGGCCGCCGTAGGTTCCTACCAGACGGTACTTGAGCGCATGGGCATCCCGAATGCCAAGCTGATCGTCGACCTGGTGGTGCTGGTGGCTGTTACCAGTTGCCTCAACTCGGCGCTCTACACCGCCTCGCGTATGTTGTTCTCCCTCGGGCGTCGCGGTGATGCACCAGCGGTGGCCAAGCGCACCAACAAAAGTGGTACACCTTATTGGGCGGTGTTGCTGTCCACCGGTGCGGCGTTCCTGGCGGTATTTGCCAACTACGTGGCCCCGGCGGCCGTGTTCGAATTCCTGCTGGCCAGTTCCGGCGCCATTGCGTTGCTGGTGTACCTGGTGATTGCCGTGTCGCAACTGCGCATGCGTCAAAAGCGTGCGGCGGCGGGCGAGCAGATCGTGTTCAAGATGTGGCTGTTTCCTGGCCTGACGTACGCCGTGATGGTGTTTATCGTCGGTACGTTGACCATCATGCTGTTCCAGGAAGCGCACCGGGTCGAGATCATCGCGACGGGAGTGTTGAGCTTGCTGGTGGTGTTGGCGGGGTTGTTCGTGGCGAGCCGCCGCAAGGCCCAGAAGGTAGGCGCAGCAGTGCTCAACTGACGGGATGTGGTGCAAATGTGGGAGGGGGCTTGCTCCCGATGCAGTGTGTCAGTCACTGAGATGTCGACTGAGACTCTGCCATCGGGAGCAAGCCCCCTCCCACATTTTGATACGCGTCAGTCTGCTGAGGTTGTCAGCGACTGAGATGCTGAGCTTGCAGGAGGTATTGGTAGTGGCGAGCTGCGGCAAGGCCCAGAAATCAGGCGCAGCAGTGCTCAACTGACGGAATGTGGTGCAAATGTGGGAGGGGGCTTGCTCCCGATGCAGAGTGTCAGTCACTGAGATGTCGACTGAGACTCTGCCATCGGGAGCAAGCCCCCTCCCACATTTTGATATGTGTCAGTCTGTTGAGGTTGTCAGCGACTGAGATGCTGAGCTTGCAGGTGGTATTGGTAGTGGCGAGCTGCGACAAGGCCCAGAAATCAGGTGCAGCAGTGCTCAACTGACGGAATGTGATGCAAATGTGGGAGGGGGCTTGCTCCCGATGCAGTGTGTCAGTCACTGAGATGTCGACTGAGACTCTGCCATCGGGAGCAAGCCCCCTCCCACATTTTGATGCGCGTCAGTCTGCTGAGGTTGTCAGCGACTGAGATGCTGAGCTTGCAGGTGGTATTGGTAGTGGCGAGCTGCGGCAAGGCCCAGAAATCAGGCGCAGCAGTGCTCAACTGACGGAATGTGGTGCAAATGTGGGAGGGAGCAAGCCCCCTCCCACATTTTGATATGTGTCAGTCTGTTGAGGCTGTCAGCGCCTGGGATGCTGCTACATAGTCCGCCTGGAACTGCGGCGATTCGATCCACGCCAACGCAGCGGCCTCGTCATCGCTGTCAGTGGCCCACTGCCTATATTCAATCAGCGCCGCCAGGATAAAGTCGGTCGCTTCCTCTTCACCTTCCTGCTCCAGCACCAGCGCCAACAGCGGGTGCGCCAGGAATACCGCGCACAGTGCCTGCTGGCTGATCTCGCCTGCGGTGCGCATCTCGACGAACAGTTCGGTCAAGTCCACCGATTCAAGATCGATGCGGCTGTCGTCGCCGGCGAACGCATCCGGCTTGGCCGCGACGGCGCGCTGGGTGCGGTTTTGCTTGGCCTTGGTCTTTGCCCGCTGGGCGCGTTTTTGCTGCTTGTTCGGCGAGGCCATGGGCTCAACATCCTTGGGTTCTGGATCGGGGTGGAGTATTGAAGCGCAGGTTGGGGCAAATCCCAAGGAAATCCGGGCGGGGTTTGGTCGTTCATCGCGCTCGACCACCAGGCCATAGATCAATAGGCTATGCCTTTGTCATCTGCCAGAGCGTCTTCATGACCCGCGATGCCCTTGAGCATAACCAGATCCCTCTCTATTTTGTCGCCATCCTGCTGGCCGCTGCCTGTGGTGTATACACGCCGCTACTGGCTCACGGTTTGAGCGTATTGATCACGCCTGCCATCGCGGTATTGATGTACGCGATGTTCCTGCAGATTCCTTTCCTCGATCTGCGCCAGGGTTTGGGCAATATCCGCTTTGTCTCGGCGTTGTTGCTGGCCAATTTTATTCTGGTGCCATTGCTGGTGTGGGCGCTGACCCGAGGCCTGTTGGGGCATCCTGCGCTGTTGGTGGGGGCCTTGCTGGTGTTGTTGACGCCTTGTATTGATTACGTGGTGGTGTTCACCCACATCGGCAAGGGCGATTCGCGGTTGATGCTGGCGGCCACACCGTTGCTGTTGCTGTTGCAGTTGGCACTGCTGCCGGTGTACCTGGGTTTTATGCTGGGGGCGCACTCGGGTGTGGTGGTTGAGATCGGCCCGTTTATCGAGGCATTCCTGTTGTTGATCGTGGTGCCGATGCTGCTGGCTGTGCTGACGGCCTACCTGGCGCGACGATCAAGGCTGGTCGACAAATGGAGCAGTGCGTGGGCGTGGTTGCCGGTGCCGGCGATGGCCCTGGTGCTGTTCGTGGTGATCGGGTCGCAAATCACATCGGTGATGCGCGACTTCGACCTGTTGCTGCCGGTGCTTGCGATCTACCTGGGCTTCGTACTGCTGGCGCCGTTGATGGGGATCCTGGCTGCGCGATTGTTTGCGCTGCCTGCACCAAGCGCACGGGCGGTGACGTTCAGTGCTTCGACGCGCAACTCGCTGGTGGTATTGCCATTGGCGCTGGCCTTGCCGGAGGACATGCGCGGGTTGGCTGCCGCGGCGGTGATCCTGCAAACCCTGGTCGAGCTGGTGGCCGAGTTGGTCTACGTTCGCCTGATCCCGGCAGTGGTGTGGCCCGCAAGTCGATAAAAGCGTGAATGTTCAGGTTCGTTCAGGCGCTATTCAGGGCAGTGCTCGGCACCATACGCCAGCGCTTCCCACCTGACAGGTCACCCGATGGATCATCGCAACCGTTTTCGCCTGGAGTCCTTGGGCCTCTTTCTGATCGCCCTGTTGTTGTTCACGTTGGGAATCTGGGATCAGCAGCCCCAGGGCTTTGATGGGCGCTGGGCGCTGTTCATGCAGGAAATGTTTCGCCACGGCGCAAGTTTTTTCCCCACCACTTACGGTCAGCCTTACGCGGACTACCCAGGCACCGCGACCTTCTTCAGTTTTGTATTCGCTCGCTGGTTTGATGCGCCGAACCATCTGGCGAATGTGCTGCCCACCGCGCTCGCATCGGCCGGTGTGATCGCGCTGATGTACCGCTTGCTGGCGCCGTTCAGTCGCCCATGGGCATTTTTGACGGTGCTCCTGACGCTGCTTACCACCCAGTTGCTCGAAAAATCGCGCTCGGTCTGCCTGGACCAGATGATCGCGCTGCTGTGTGTCGGCAGCTTCTATCTGCTGCACAGTGGTGAGCGCCTGGGGTCGACGCTGCGGCAACTGGCGGTGTTCCCGTTGTTCGTTCTGGCCTTTGCGATTCGTGGCCCGCTGGGGTTGATCGAGGTGTGTGGGGTGGTGTGCGTGTATTGGGCGCTGGGCAGTCCGGGCGAACGCGTCCGGCAAGTCCTGATCCACGGCGTTATCGGCCTGGTGCTGCTAGCAGTGTGCTGGTGGCTGCTGATGAAGCTTGCGCGATTGAGTGGCGGTGATGCCTTTGCTGATGAAGTGTTCAGGATGCAGGTCGGCGGGCGCCTGGATGAGTCCGGTGAGCCGTTCTATTTCTATTTCCAGCTGAGTTTGTACCGTTACTTCCCGGTGGTGCCGCTGGCGTTAGCCACTCTGGTCGCGCTACGCCATCGCTGGCTGGAGCGCTGGGTCGACGGGCAGGTGCAACTGCTAGTGCGCCTCGGGGCGTGTGGCTTGATGATTCTGCTCGGGTTGTCGGTGCCGCACTTCAAGCGCGCTTATTACATCTTGCCGATGGTGCCGATGTTTGCGGCTGTTGCGGCCTATGGGCTGCTCCAGGCGCAAGGTTGGCTGTTGGGCGTGCGCCGTTGTTACGAAGGGCTTGTCGCAGCGTTACCGGCGTTGTGCGTGGTTGTGTTGTTTGTGTGTCGGAACGCCTGGCACAAGCAGGGCTATTGGCCGGATATTTCCCTGCCGCTGATGATTGGTGCGTTGGTGGTGTTGCAACTCGCGGCGTTGATTGCCTGGCGCCGGCCGTTGCGTCTGGTATGGCTCAGCGTGATCGCACTGGCGGCGCAATGGTTGCTGCTGGTAGCGGTGATAGAACCGGCCAAGGACCTGCAATTCGACACCCGACGGTTTGTCAGCCAGGTGGAGGCGCTGCGTGAGTCGCAGCCTGGCCCTTTGGTGTTTGTCGACCTGGCCCGGGACACCTGGGCGGTGCGCTACATGATGAACCTGGATCACGATGAGCAGCCACTGTTTGTCGGGCGTCACCAGCTTGAGAAACTGAGTGAGCTGCCCCGGCCATCCTGGGTGATTGTGTCGCGCAAGGAGACTGCGCTGTTGAAGGGCTCGCCGGTGGAGCAATTGGCGCCAAGCTTTGCGGGGCGGTTGAATGACAATCCGTTGATGGTGTTTTTGCTGAAGTGAGGGGGCAACTTGGCGGGCCTCCTCATGGATAAGGTTTGTCCAGCTGCTCAGGGATAAAGCCTTCTTCGCGCAGGGATTTGATAACCCCTCTGATCAAATAATTATTTGAGAACCCGATTGTGTACTGCCGAGCGCCTGGACTGATGGGAAGCAGCATCCCTTGGTCGACCAGTTTTTTTATTTGATAGGTTCTTTGGGCGGCGGACAGTGTGGGTAGAGCGTCAGCGATATCGCCCGACTTGACCACCTTCAGTTGGATCGCCGTGCTCAGAATTTTCTCTTCAAGAGGCGTTATCCATGCGCGGTCTTTCGCCAATGCAATGGTGGGGGCAAGAATGTGCCTGGTCAGGTAGCGGTAGTCCGTCAGCCTGCTGACTTTCTCTAATTCATCTCTAATGCCTGCCAGCACATACGTACACCAAGCCTCAAGGCCTTCCTTGGTGCCTGTGTCAGCGGTGGAAAGCATCGAGTAATACTTTTCGCGGTCGATACAGAAGACTGCCGTCGGATTCAGGACTCGGCCGCCAGCGCTCACGTTGAAGCCGTACTTCATCAACATTGCGTACGTCAGAAGGCGCACGACGCGGCCATTGCCGTTGCCAAATGGGTGGATCCAGCCAAACCGGTGGTGGGCCAGCGCGACTTTCATCAGATCGTACTTGGGGGCATCCTGCTTATTCACAAAGGCGACGAGTTCTTGCATGTAGCCTGGCACCATCACCGCCTCGGGCGGGAGGTGATCGGACTGGGCAATGCTGACCCCGGACTCGCGGTAAGCACCTGGCGTACGATCACCTTCGCGTTGCAGTCCCTGGACGGTGATTGAGTGAAGCTCTCGAATCGCAAACTCCGTGAGATCAGCGCCGGTCTGCATGATGCTTTCGACGTAGTCCATGGCCTTTTCGATATTCGCAATTTCCCGCAACGGATCTGAAGCCTCGGCTGCCCCTTCGACTTTGCTTTCGATGTAGTCGGCCAGTGTCGTGTGGTTGCCCTCGATACGTGCAGAGCCCAGGCTTTCCAGCGTATGAAACAGGGCTTTCAACTGGAAAAAAACAGCAGGCGGTGTATCGCCACCCAGTTGCAGGCGGCGCAGGTGTTCCAGCTCGCTCAGAACATCAACCAGGCCCGAGTCGAACGAGGGGTTCAATAGCTCCAGATCGTGATGAGCAAACTCGGGCATATGGAAAGTATCTCCAATTGATATTTTGATTATCTCGAAAGCAGGCTGATTTGATGCCCGTAGGGAAGGCGTTAGGGGCCTGATGAGGCCCTACACTATCTCAAAAAAACAGTTCGGATAAGTGAAAAATATCCCAAATGAAACTAGGTCCGGTTGGCTTTGGTCAGGGTGCCCAAGCTGTATCCGGACGGGAGCAAGCTATTTGCAGCGATACCCCTCAGGCATCGTCACCGTGTAATTGCGCTGCACGCGGTCCTGGAAGTTCAGGTTCTGCAGGCCCTGCTGCACCAGGAAGGCTTCGACCTTGGCCGCCTGGCAATCGTCGTTATAGGACGATACTCGAAGCACGTACACGGCGCGCCTGCTCGCCTCGTCCCGAGCGGTAGCCCGGAAGGTGGTGAGGGTGGTGTAGCCGGTGCGTTCCGATGTGCCTACCGGGCCATAGGAGGTGTTCGGGGTGCTGGTGCAGGTCAGTTGATCGGTCTTTTTCTTGTTCTTCTTGCACTGTGTGGTGGTGCTGTTTGCCACTTGGCCATACTCGGTAGCGGTGTAGCGGTAAGTGACCTGCTTGCTTTCGACATCAAGGGTGATGGTCATTTTGATCGGTGCATGGTTCTTGGGCAGCGTGGTGTCGGTAAAGACATTGCGAAAGCCCTGGTCCTTCATGGCGCTGACCATGTCGCGCAGGTAATACCGGGCATTGAGTGCGTTTTCGTCGCTGCCCCCGACGGATGTCACCAGTACGGTTGCCTGGCGGTCGAAGTGATAGTCCGGATCGGGTGTCGCGTTGATCGCTACGTCCATTTGCGTGGCGCATCCACTGAGTAGTGCAGTCAGCAGTAATAGCGAGCAGAGCAAGAGGCGTGTCATGAAAGAAACCTTACAGCTGTGAATGGGGTAAAGGGTGAACGATTGAAGCCAGTGAAAAACAAGCCTCAATCGCTCTGGGGCTTAGCTTGGCCTGCGCAGGATGGGGTCAGGCAAAACACAAAGGGTGCGCGCACCTCGACTTCACCATTCTTGAGAACTGACGCAGGCGGAGCAGGCATTGGCGATGCGGCTGGAAGAGATGCCTGCACGGCAGCAACAAAAAGCTCAGAGCCTGAGTGACTGATCACGCGCTGACGCAACAAGTTGCCGTGGGCATCGATGATGAATTCAATATTGACCTGGCCTTCCAGCCCCTGCGCCTGAGCGTTTGCCGGGTAAAATTTGAACAGTTGTATATGGCTTATCAACTGTTGTTCCCATAGCTGCTGTTCTGCCAGTTGCTCTGGGGATGGGGTTCTTGCGCAGGCGCCAAGCAGCAGGGCAAGTGCGATCCAGCAATACTTCATACATATTTCCTTGAGCATTTTTTGCGTCCGTACTATCTGGCGCCACAGAGTATTCAAATCCAGGCGCTTGGAAGGCTCACTCCCTCGACGGCTCTCTCGATGGGCCTGATCGGTGCCGGTATCGTGATTGCCTGACTCAAGGTGCTCCTGCTCGGCATCCGGGTCCAGGGTGATCCAGGGCCCATTAAATCGCAGGCAATAAAAAACCCCAAGGAACATATTGTTCCTTGGGGTTTCTCGGTATTTTGGTGCCCAGAGACGGAATCGAACCGCCGACACGGGGATTTTCAATCCCCTGCTCTACCGACTGAGCTATCTGGGCAACGGGGCGCATTAAACGGGTTTTTCAGGGGGTCGTCAAGCAAGTTTTCAAAAAATATTTAATTATTACCGTCGCTTACGTGCCGACCCCGGTTTTTGATCAATTATTGAGCAGGCGGCACGTAGCCGTCGGCCTTGGCGTATTCCTCGCCGGAAAAGAACTTGTCCATTTCACCGGCCAGGTATTTGCGGTCTTCGGCGTTCATCATGTTCAGGCGTTTTTCGTTGATCAGCAGGGTCTGGTGTTTCAGCCAGTCACCCCAGGCCTTGGCGGAAACGTTGTCGTATATGTCCTGGCCCTTGGCGCCCGGGTACGGAGGGCGTTCCAGTCCTTCCAGTTCTTCTTTGTACTTGCGGCACATTACGGTGCGGGTCATGACGAAACTCCTGCGTTCAATACGTCGGCCGCGCGCTTGAGCAGCGTCTTTACCGGGGCGGCAAGGCCCAGGCGCGGCGGGGTGGCGAGGTTATACCAGAGCCAGTCGGCCTCGGCCACGTGATGGGCGGATTCCTCGACCTGGACCAGCCAGGGTTCGATGGACAGTTGGAAGTGGCTGAAGGTGTGGATCAACCCCGGCAGTTCCTGATGCTTGCCCAGTGCGAGGGCGTGCTGGTTGGCCAGGTGGTCGAGGTCGCTCAGGTCATCCAGCTCGGGCAAGCTCCACAAGCCGCCCCACAGGCCCGTGGAGGGGCGACGGTAAAGCAGGATCGCGCCCTCGGCGTTCGCCAGCATGGGCATCAGCGTGCGCTTTTGCGGGATGGTCTTGCGTGGCTTGGGGATCGGGTAACGCGTCTCCAGGCCGAGCATGTGGGCTTCGCAGCCTTTTTCCAGCGGGCACAGCAAGCAACTGGGCTTGCTGCGGGTGCAGAGCGTGGCGCCCATGTCCATCATCGCCTGGGTGTAGGCATTGACGCGCTCAAAGGGTGTAAAGCGCTCTGCGGTGGCCCACAGTTGTTTGGCCACCTTGGGCTCGCCCGGGTAGCCCTCCTGCGCGGTAAAGCGTGCCAGCACGCGCTTGACGTTGCCATCGAGGATCGGCGCGCGCAGGCCCATGCTCAGGCTGGCTATCGCACCGGCAGTCGATAGGCCGATGCCCGGCAGTTCGGTGAGCTTTTCGACGTCGCGGGGGAATTCGCCGCCGTATTCGGCCACCACGATCCTGGCGGTCTTTTGCAGGTTGCGCGCCCGGGTGTAGTAGCCCAGGCCGGTCCACAGGTGCAGCACTTCGTCTTCCGGTGCGGCGGCCAGGGCTTCGACCGTCGGCAGGGATGCCATGAACCGGTCGAAGTAATTGAGCACAGTGCTCACCTGGGTCTGTTGCAGCATGATCTCCGACACCCACACCCGGTACGGGGTGATGCCCTGTTGCCAGGGCAGGTCATGACGGCCGTGGCGGTCGTACCAATCGAGTACCGCCGCTGAAAACTGCTCGTCTCTCATCGGTTGAACAGACCTTTCAAGGCGTCCTTGATTTTTGGATTGACCTTGTCGAGCTTCTCTTCCAATTTCTCGTTCAGGCGATTGCCGGCAGCCTTGAGGGCGACCTGGCCCAGGCCGTCCTTGTCCAGACGGCAGGCCTTGGCGCCAAGCTCCAGCGGGCCACGGCAGCGCAGCGGCACTTCAATGCCCTGGAAGTTGGCGCCGACCTGGCAGGCCGGGTCCGGCACCTCGCGCTTGTCGCCTTCGACAATGATGCCGACGCGGTAGTCCATGCCCTGCACGCGCAAGTCGACATCGCCGTTGCCATTGACCGTCAGCCCTGGGATACGCACTTTCAGGTCAGGGTTGCTGGCCACGCCGTTACGCAACGTCAGGTTGCCGCGCAGTTCCTGGAAGGGGGTGTCCTTGCCCGGTGGCGTGCTGGCCAGGGTCTTGCGGTTGAGCAGGGCGATACCGGTGCAGACCTGTTGCTCGATATTGGCGTTGAGCAACACACCGTTATTGATCACAAAGCTGGCGGTGCCGTTGAGGCTGTCGATCAGTGCCTTCTGGCTGTTGCCACGCCCGGTCAGGTTGCTGTCCAGGGTGACCTGGCCTTTGACCGGCGGGTTTTTCCCTTGGGCCTGCAGGATTTTCTCAACCGGTACTTGCTTGATATGGGTTTGCATGGCCAGAAGCGGGAGATCCTGGCGCACATCGAGCGTGCCATTGGCCTGGAAGGTACCGTTGTAGAGACCACCGCTCAGGGTGTCGAGCTTGAGCTGGCCGTCGATGCCGGAGGCTTTCAGCGCCGCGTTCTGGATCGGCAGCTGGCTCAGGGTCAATTGGCCGAACGCAAGGTCGGCGTCGATATCCAGGCTGCGCAGGCGGGTCAGCGGCAGCAGCTTGTCGGTGCTCCAGGCGCCTTTGGTCGGGGCGTCCGGCAGTGGCGTGTTGCCGCCGGCTGCCATCGCACCGGCCTCGCTGTTCTGCACTTCGGCCTGGCGAGCGGCGGTTGCGCCTTTGGCTGCTTCTGATTTGGCCGGCAAGTAGTTGTCGGCATTGAAGGTATCGGCCTTGAGCTGTACGCGCAGCGACTGCTTGGCGAAATCATCGACAGCGACACGGCCGCTGAAGGTGCTTTCGTCGAGTTTCAGGTTCAGATTTTCCAGGGCGACGCTGGTGGGCGTGCCCTTGAGGCGACTCACCAGCTCGACCTTGCTCAGGCTGCCTGGGGCCATGGCCGGCAGCGGGTGGCCGACGCTCTCAAGGAACTTGGCCAGATCGAACTGGGCCACAGACAACGCACCACTGACCTGCGGGGTCTTGTCCAGGTCGTTGACCTTCAGTTCGCCCAAGGCGCGCAACTGGTTGGCCGACAGTTTCAGGTTGGTCCATTCGGCGACGTTGGCCGCCAGATCCACCAACAATTGGCCCTGGGTGGAGAAACTCACGGTCTTGCCTTGCAGCGGCTCGCCGGTGGCTTCGCCGCTCAGGCGCATGTCTTCGAACTGGTAGCGCTTGAGGGCACGCTGGATGCGCAAGTTGCCGTTCAGCTCGGTCTTGACGCGCATCAACGGCTGGTTGCTGCCCAGGAACGCGGTGAGTTTGAGCGGAATGCTGGCGCCCTCGTGGATGGCCCCGGCGCTCAACTGGATGCTCTCGGCACTCAATTGCTTGCCGGTCTGTTCATCGGTGTATTCAACGCGAGCGTTGTTGATGGTCAGGCTGTCGATGTCCAGGCGGATCGGCTGCGGGGGTTTTTCCGGTTTGGTTTCAGCCACCGGTTCGACGGGGGCCGGCGCAGGGGTATCCGTGGTTTCGTCGGGCAGGTTCTTGCCGATGTCTTCCCAGTTGCCATGGCCTTGCTTGTCGCGGTTCAGGCGCAGGTTCAGGCCCTCCACACGCACATCGCTCATCTGCACTTCGCGGCGCAGCAGTGGAAGTACGCGTACCGACAGGCCGAGCATCTGCAAATCGGCGAAAGGTTGAGTCGGTGCGGTCAGGGTCGCGACGCTGGCCTCGTGCAACTCCAGGCCCAGCCAGGGGAACAGGCTCCAGCCGATATCGCCATTGAGCGTCAGCTCGATGTGGGCCTTGTCGCGGGCTATCTGGCGAATTTCTTCTTTGTAGTCGTTGGGATCGAAGAGGTGGGTCAGGGCAAAGCCGAGCGCCACAATGATCAGCAACAGCCCGAGAAGTACCAGACCCAGGATTTTGCCGAACGCTTTCATGGGCGAGTCCTTGTATGTCGATTTCAAAATTTAGCCGAAGAGTATAACGCCCGACGGCCTGCGTCAGTTCACGGATCGTTACATTGTATCCAGGAGCTCGGAAATGGGATTTTGACGTCAGAAAAGTACAGATAATCCAAAAAAGGTAGTGGCAGTTTGATTTTTCTGTCATCCACTGATGCTAATCTCTGCACGTTCGTCCGCCTTCTGCGACGTATCGTCGCGCTTTAAATGGAGCTTCACTCAAAAAAACGGCCACGCTTTGCGTGCAAGGCCGAGGAGGAGAGCGCCTGACGGACGCATACCAATAACTGGGGGAAACACCAATGAGCACTAGCACTGTGGCCGGCACCGCCGCCGCACAGCCTGCGTTCCTGTCCAAGGAGCGCATCATCGCCAAGCCGGGGTTCAACCGCTGGCTGGTTCCACCGGCCGCCCTGGCCATCCACCTGTGCATCGGCATGGCCTACGGCTTCTCGGTGTTTTGGCTGCCGTTGTCCAAAGCGCTGGGTATCACCGCACCGGTCGCCTGCGCGCCAGACATGAGCTTCATCGCCCAGGTCTTCTCGTCCCAATGCGACTGGCCCATCTCCATGCTGGGCTGGATCTACACCTTGTTCTTCATCTTCCTGGGCTGCTCGGCCGCGATCTGGGGCGGCTGGCTGGAACATGCCGGGCCACGCAAGGCCGGTGTCGTCTCGGCGTTCTGCTGGTGCGGTGGCCTGCTGATCTCGGCGCTGGGTATCTATACCCACCAGATCTGGCTGATGTGGATCGGCTCCGGTGTCATTGGCGGTATCGGCCTGGGCCTGGGCTATATCTCGCCCGTTTCGACCTTGATCAAGTGGTTCCCGGACAAGCGCGGCATGGCTACCGGCATGGCGATCATGGGCTTTGGCGGCGGCGCGATGGTGGGTGCGCCCCTGGCTGCGGCACTGATGGGCCATTTCTCTTCGCCGACCAGCGTAGGTGTATGGCAGAGCTTTGTGGTCATGGCGGCGATTTACTTCGTGTTCATGATCGGTGGCGCACTGCTGTATCGCGTTCCGCCGACCGGCTGGAAGCCTGAGGGCTGGACCGCGCCGGCGAAAAAAGCCAGCAATGCGATGATCACTCATCGCCACGTGCATGTGAATGTCGCGTGGAAAACCCCGCAATTCCGCCTGGTATGGCTGGTGTTGTGCCTGAATGTATCGGCCGGTATCGGTATCCTCGGCATGGCCTCGCCACTGTTGCAGGAAGTGTTCGGCGGCAAGTTGCTGGGTGTTGATGTGCCATTTGGCCAGCTGGATGCCGGTCAGCTTGCCTCCATTGCAGCCATTGCCGCTGGTTTTACCGGCCTGTTGAGCCTGTTCAACATCGGTGGCCGGTTCTTCTGGGCGTCGTTCTCCGACTACCTGGGACGTAAGAATACCTACTTTGTGTTCTTCGCCCTGGGCTTTGCCCTGTACGCGCTGATCCCGAACCTGGGGCATCTGGGCAACGTGGCGCTGTTCGTGGCGGCGTTCTGCATCATCCTGTCGATGTACGGCGGTGGTTTTGCGACGGTTCCGGCTTACCTGGCCGACTTGTTCGGTACCCAGATGGTCGGTGCTATTCACGGTCGCCTGTTGACCGCCTGGGCTGCTGCGGGCGTGTTGGGGCCGGTACTGGTGAACTACCTGCGTGAATATCAGCTGAGCATCGGCGTTGAACGCGCCGCGGCGTATGACATCACCTTGTACATCCTTGCCGGTCTGCTGGTGCTGGGTTTCATCTGCAATCTGCTGGTACGCCCGGTGGCCGACAAGTACTTCATGACCGATGCCGAACTGGCCGCCGAACAGGCTCTCGGGCATGACAAGGGTGCCGATGCGTCCACCGTGCTGGAGTGGAAGGCCTCCGCCGCCAGCAAGCCGTTGGCGATCGCCGCCTGGCTGGTGGTGGGTATTCCGTTGGCGTGGGGTGTGTGGGTGACCCTGCAGAAGACCGCGGTACTGTTCCACTAACACTGCAAAACCCTTGTGGGAGGGGGCTTGCTCCCGATGGCGGCGCATCAGTCAGTGCATTGTTGACTGATCTACCGCTATCGGGAGCAAGCCCCCTCCCACATTGGTTATGCATGTATGCACATGTCTAACCCCGACACGCCGTCAGTCTTATCCCCTTCGATGTTTCTGTTTGGCGCCCGCGCCCCTATAATGGCTGCCTTTTTCGCCCAATGATTTTGCGGAGCTGGTGATGGCCGAACGTAAGGCGTCTGTCGAGCGCGACACTCTGGAAACCCAGATCAAAGCCTCGATCAACCTGGATGGCACCGGAAAGGCCCGATTTGATATCGGTGTCCCTTTTCTTGAGCACATGCTGGACCAGATCGCCCGTCATGGGCTGATCGACCTGGATATCGTCGGCAAGGGCGACCTGCACATCGACGACCACCACATGGTGGAAGACGTGGGCATAACCCTCGGCCAGGCATTTGCCAAGGCCATCGGCGACAAGAAAGGCATCCGTCGCTACGGTCATGCCTATGTTCCGCTGGATGAAGCGCTGTCGCGTGTGGTGATCGACTTCTCCGGCCGCCCAGGCCTGCAGATGCACGTGCCCTACACCCGCGCCAACGTGGGCCGTGGCTTTGATGTGGACCTGTTCCAGGAATTCTTCCAGGGCTTCGTCAACCACGCACTTGTCAGCCTGCATATCGACAACCTGCGCGGCACCAACACCCACCACCAGATCGAAACCGTGTTCAAGGCTTTCGGCCGCGCATTGCGCATGGCTGTGGAAGTCGATGAGCGCATGGGCGGGCAAATGCCGTCGACCAAGGGCGTCCTGTAATGCAGACGGTCGCGGTTATCGACTACGGCATGGGCAACCTGCACTCGGTGGCCAAGGCCCTCGAGCACGTAGGCGCCGGCAAGGTGCTGATCACCAGCGATGCCAACGTGATTCGCGAAGCCGACAGAGTGGTGTTCCCAGGCGTCGGTGCGATTCGTGATTGCATAGCCGAAATCCGCCGCCTGGGCTTTGACAGCCTGGTGCGCGAGGTCAGCCAGGATCGTCCATTCCTCGGTATCTGCGTCGGCATGCAAGCCTTGCTCGACAGCAGTGAGGAGAACGGCGGCGTCGATTGCATCGGTATGTTTCCCGGCCAGGTGAAGTTCTTCGGCAAAGACTTGCATGAAGACGGTGAGCATTTGAAGGTCCCGCACATGGGCTGGAACGAGGTGCGCCGTACCGTCGACCACCCGCTGTGGCACGAAATCCCGGACATGGCGCGTTTCTACTTCGTGCACAGCTACTACATCGCTGCCGGTAACCCGCGCCAGGTGGTGGGTGGCGGGCACTATGGTGTCGACTTCGCCGCAGCGCTGGCCGAAGGTTCGCGTTTTGCCGTGCAATTCCACCCGGAAAAGAGCCATACCCATGGCCTGCAATTGCTGCAGAACTTCGCCGCGTGGGATGGTCGCTGGTAAATGGCCAGGAAACCGAAGCCGCCGATCTTGAACCTCACGCCCGAGCAAGAGCGTGAGGCAACCGACAAGATCAAGCGTTTCATGGAAGACCGCTTCGAGCTCAAGCTGGGCTCGTTCGAGGTCGCTGAGATTCTTGAGCTGTTCACCACCGAAGTGGCGCCGCACTATTACAACAGGGCGATTTTCGACACGCAGACGCTCCTTAAGGAAAGGTTCGAAAGCATCGAAAGCGACTTGTGGTCGCTTGAGAAGCCCTGATTTCCCAAGCATTGCTGAATATCGAATAAGGTTTGCCAGATGCTGATTATCCCCGCTATCGATCTCAAGGACGGCGCTTGTGTACGCCTGCGCCAGGGCCGCATGGAAGATTCCACGGTGTTCTCCGACGACCCGGTGAGCATGGCCGCCAAATGGGTGGAAGGTGGCTGCCGTCGTTTGCATCTGGTGGACTTGAACGGTGCCTTCGAAGGCCAGCCGGTCAATGGTGAGGTGGTCACCGCGATTGCCAAACGCTACCCGAACCTGCCGATCCAGATCGGCGGCGGCATTCGCTCCCTGGAAACCATCGAGCATTACGTCAAAGCTGGCGTGAGCTACGTGATCATCGGCACCAAGGCCGTGAAAGACCCGGCCTTCGTCGCCGAAGCCTGCCGTGCGTTTCCTGGCAAGGTCATCGTTGGCCTGGATGCCAAAGACGGCTTCGTTGCTACCGACGGCTGGGCTGAGATCAGCACCGTGCAGGTGATCGACCTGGCCAGGCAGTTCGAAGCCGACGGCGTGTCCGCCATTGTTTATACCGATATCGCCAAAGACGGCATGATGCAGGGCTGCAATGTGCCGTTCACCGCAGCCTTGGCAGCGGCCACGAAGATTCCGGTGATCGCTTCCGGCGGCATTCACAACCTGGGCGATATCAAGTCGCTGCTGGACGCCAAGGCGCCTGGCATCATCGGCGCCATCACTGGCCGTGCGATTTACGAAGGCACCCTGGACGTTGCGCAAGCCCAGGCTTACTGCGACGCCTACAACGGCTGAGGACTGACCATGGCGCTGGCCAAACGCATCATCCCTTGCCTGGACGTCGACAACGGTCGGGTGGTCAAGGGCGTCAAGTTCGAGAACATCCGCGATGCCGGCGACCCGGTGGAAATCGCCCGTCGCTACGATGAGCAAGGTGCCGACGAGATTACCTTTCTCGACATTACCGCCAGCGTCGATGGCCGCGACACCACCTTGCATACCGTCGAGCGCATGGCCAGCCAGGTGTTCATCCCGTTGACCGTGGGCGGTGGCGTGCGCACTGTGCAAGACATCCGCAACCTGCTCAATGCCGGCGCGGACAAGGTCTCGATCAACACCGCCGCGGTATTCAACCCCGAGTTCGTCGGCGAAGCCGCGCAACACTTTGGCTCGCAGTGCATCGTGGTCGCCATCGACGCCAAGAAGGTCTCCGGCCCGGGCGAAACCCCGCGCTGGGAGATCTTCACTCACGGCGGGCGCAAACCTACCGGGCTGGACGCGGTGGAGTGGGCGATGAAGATGGAAGGCTTGGGCGCCGGTGAAATCCTGCTGACCAGCATGGACCAGGACGGCATGAAAAACGGCTTCGACCTGGGCGTGACCCGCGCTATCAGCGATGCACTGGGTATCCCGGTGATCGCCTCCGGTGGCGTCGGTAACCTGCAGCATTTGGCCGACGGTGTTATCGAAGGCCATGCCAGCGCAGTGCTGGCGGCGAGTATTTTCCACTTTGGTGAATACACCGTACCTGAGGCCAAGGCCTACATGGCAGCGCGCGGTATCGTCGTTCGCTAAACGCTGCTGGACACCATGGCAGGCTCGCGGCACTCTCTGCGCTTGCCATGGATTCCGGTAGCCTTCATGTTCAAACACCTGCTGCTCGCCCTTGCCAGTACCTCGCTGCTCATGGCTGGTACGGCCCAAGCCGAAGAGCCGTCTGACGCCTCCCTGGTGCTGCTGACGGAAAATTTCCCGCCCTACAACATGGCGAAAAACGGCAAGAACTTCGCCAAGGACGAGAACATCGAAGGCATCGCCGTGGACATTGTGCGCGAAACCTTCCAGCGCGCCGGCATTTCCTACAACCTTACGTTGCGTTTTCCTTGGGAGCGAATCTACAAGCTCGCCCTGGAAAAGCCTGGTTACGGTGTATTTGTGATGGCGCGGCTGCCGGACCGTGAAGCCTTGTTCAAATGGGTCGGCCCCATCGGGCCGGACGATTGGGTATTACTGGCCAAGGCCGACAGCACGATCCAGCTCAACGAGCTTGAGCAAGCCCGCCGCTACAGGATCGGCGCTTACAAGGGCGACGCGATTGCCGAAACCTTGGGAAAACAGGGGCTCAATCCGGTTGTCGCTCTGCGCGATCAGGACAATGCGCAAAAGCTCATGGACGGCCAGATCGACCTGTGGGCCACCGGCGATCCCGCCGGGCGTTACCTGGCGCGCCAGGTTGGTGTGAACGGGCTAAAGACGGTGTTGCGGTTCAACAGTGCGCAGCTTTATTTGGCGTTGAACAGGGAAGTGCCTGATGAGGTGGTCGCCAAGCTCCAGGCTGCGCTGGATGAGTTACGCAAGAGCGGTCGTGTAGACGAAATCATGGCGCGTTACCTCTGAAGTTGGCAGTTGCGCAGAATAAACGCGGTCAAAATGTGGGAGGGGGCTTGCCCCGATAGCAGTAGATCAGCCAATACATTTTCAGCTGACACACCGCCATCGGGGGCAAGCCCCCCTCCCACATTGGATCTTCGCTGCCTTCATTTAGCGGTAAATGCCGTTTTTGCCGTGGGCACTCATGGCCCGATTACTGCGCACGCTGATCATCAGCTTGATATCGATCCAGTCGATACCCTGGGCCTTGAGCTTGGGCAGCTCGCGCTCCAGCACCGCCAGGGTCTGTGGGTAAGGGTGCCCGATCATCACCGCCGAACCCTGCTTATGCGCCAGCTTGATTGCGGTTTGCAGTTGGGTGGTAATTGCTGCCTCGGTGCGTTCGTCATCGAGGAACACATCCCGCGAAACATGCGCCAAGCCGATCTTCTGAGCCTCGGCGGCTGCGACGGTCTGCGCGCTGGTGCGGCTGTCCACGAAGAACTTGTGGCGTCGTTGCAGCTCGGCCATCAACCACGCCATCGCCTGCGGCTGCGCGGTCATGCGGCTGCCCATGTGGTTGTTGATGCCGGCGGTATAGGGCACAGCCTGGAACGCGGCGTCCAGGCGCTTGCCGAGTTCTTCCACCGGTAGCTCGGGGTGCCAGGCGAAGGGGCCGGTGGCCGGGTCCATGGGCATGTGCAGGATCACGATCTTGCCGGCCTTGTGCGCCTCGCGGGCGAATTCGGCGGCATGGGGCGTGTCGGGCATGATCGCGGCGGTCACCGGGCCGGGCAGCGCAAGTACACGGCGATCGCGCGGCAGGTTTTGCCCCAGGTCGTCGATGATGAGGGTCAAGTAGGCTTTGTGGGGTTCGCCGGCAGGGGCCGCGTGAGCGACCCCTGCCAGGCTGCACAGCACAGCGATGATCAGGGCAAAACGCATGATCAACGGCTGCGCGTGATGCTCAGGCCCTTGAGCAGGCTCAGTGCCTGGGCCAGTTGGTAGTCATCGTCCTGCGGCATCGGCTTGGCCTTGGCGCCACTGCCGGTAGGCTGGTCGGCGCCGCCGTTGCCATTGCCCAGGTGACCCTGCAGGTCGGCCTCCTTGTAGTACTCGCCGTCGATCTCGTTGGTGATCTTGGCCCTGCGCACTTCGATGTCCGGCACGATGCCTTGGGCCTGGATCGAGCGGCCGTTCGGTGTGTAATACAGCGCTGTGGTGATTTTCAATGCGCGTTCGTTGTTCAACGGCAACACCGTCTGCACCGAACCTTTGCCAAAACTGGTGGTGCCCATCAGCACGCCGCGCTTGAGGTCTTGCAGCGCGCCGGCGACGATTTCCGACGCTGAGGCACTGCCGCCGTTGATCAGCACCGCCAGTGGCACGTTTTCGCTCAGGTCGTTGCCGGTGGCCGAGAAGCGCAGTTCGGAATTGGCGATACGGCCTTTGGTATAAACGATCAGGCCCTTGGTGACAAAGTGGTCGACCACCTCAACTGCCGACTGCAACACGCCGCCGGGGTTGTTGCGCAGGTCGAGCACGATGCCGTTGAGTTTCTTGCCATTGTCTTTGCGCAGCTTGGCCAGGGCCTTGGCCACTTCGTCGCCGGTCTTGACCTGGAACTGGGTGATACGGATGTAGCCGTAACCCGACTCCAGCAACTGGCTCTTCACGCTCTTGACCGTGATGGTCGCGCGGGCCAGGGTCACGTCAAACGGGTTGCCGCCGTCGCGTACCAGGGTCAGGGTGATTTTCTGGCCGAGCTTGCCGCGCATCTTGTCGACGGCCTCGGTCATGCTCTGGCCACGGGTCGGCTGGCCGTTGATCTTCACGATCAGGTCGCCGGCCTGGATACCGGCCTTGGACGCAGGGGTATCGTCGATGGGCGAGACCACTTTGATCTGGCCGTCTTCGGAGCCCACTTCGATGCCCAGGCCACCGAACTCGCCGCTGGTGCTTTCCTGCAGCTCGGCGAAATCTTCAGGGCCCAGATAGGCGGAGTGCGGGTCGAGGTTGCTGAGCATGCCCTTGATGGCATTTTCCAGCAGGGCCTTGTCGTCTACGGGTTCGACATACGCTGCCTTGATCCGGTCCATGACCTCGGCAAAGGTGCGCAGCTCATCCAGCGGCAACGGCGCCTTGGTGGTCGCGGCCATTGCAGCGGGTGCAGCCTGGTCGGCAAAAGCCAGAGGCGCGCCGATCACCAGGGCGATCGTCAGGGCCAGCGAAGTGAGGCGGGACAAATGCAGCATGTCGAACGAACTCCTAATGTAGATGCAGCCCTATCCTTGGGAACGGCACCATTGTGCGGGATCGCTCGGGCGACCCTGCTGACGAATAGCGAAGTACAGCGCCGGGGTGTCCTGGCCGCCACTGTTACCGACAGTGGAGATGGATTCACCGGCTTTTACAACATCACCTGCCGACTTGAGTAATGTCTGATTGTGGCCGTAAAGGCTCAAATAGCCATTTCCATGGTCGAGAATCACCAGCAAACCGGCGCCCCGCAGCCAATCGGCAAACACCACGCGCCCACCGTGAACGGCATGGACCTGGCTGCCGGCTGAGGCGCTGATCATCACCCCATCCCACTTGGCGCGGGTGTCATCGCCACGGGTTTCCCCAAAGCGTGCCAATAGTCGACCATCAACCGGCCATGGAAGTTTGCCCCGTGCCGAAGCAAAAGGGCCGCCGAACGACTCGCCGCTGCTGGAAACCAGCGGGCCGGGGCTGGCGCGCGCGGGTTTGCGCGGTGCTGGCGCGTCGCTGGTGGCAGCCAGTTCGGCCTCACGCTGGCGCTTTTTTTCCGCTTCCTGCTGGGCGATCAGCGCTTTTTGCCGCGCTTCTTCGGCCTCGCGTGCCTGGCGGGCCAGGGTTTCTTCGATGGTCTTGAGCACTTTGGCCAGGTCGGCCTGGTCCTGCTCGCGGGCCTGGAGCTTGGCGTCGCGGGCTTTTACATCGCTGTTGAGCTTGGCCAGGGCCTGCTGGCGCTCCTTGCGCACCTTGTCCAACTGGTCGCGCTGAACGTCGAGGGCGCTTTTCTGGTCGAGCAGTTGCGATTGCTGGTCGGCAATTTCCTGCTCGACATTGGCCAATTGGCGCAGGGTTTCATTGAAACCCTTCAATTGCGCCAGGCGCGCCTGGCTCAGGTAATCGTAATAGGTGAGGGTGCGGGCGAATTTTTCCGGGTTCTGCTGGTTGAGCAGCAGCTTGAGGTATTCCTGGCGACCGCTCTGGTAGGCGGCACGGGCCTGGATCGCGATCAGGCGTTGCTGTTCAACGCGTGCGCTCTGGAGTTTTTTTTTCTCAGCGTCGAGTCGCTCCAGTTCCGACTCGCTCTTCTTTAATTCTTTTTGCAACTCCTGGACCTGCTTCTCGAGCTTGCCCATTTCGGTTTCCGTGCCGCGCAGGTCTTTCTGCACGCCGGATTTTTCTTCCTGGAGCTTGCCGAGCAGCTTTTTCAGCTCGGTAATGTCCTGACGCGTAGCGTCCAACTGTTGTTGGGTTTGTGCGCGCTCATCGGCAAACGCCGGTTGGAGCAGGCAGACAAGAGCAAGGGTTATCAAGGCGCGAAGCATAGAGGCGGGCGACACCAGGGGAAAAGGACGGCCTAGTATGCCCGCCAAGCGCTGCAAAAAAAACGCCCAATTGGGGAGTTACGGCAAGATAGGTGCCGAGTGGCGGTGGTATGGCAAAAAGACATCTATCAAACACCACAAAACCAATGTGGGAGCGGGCTTGCCCGCGATTGCGGTGGGTCAGCGACATAGATGTCGACTGATTAGCCGCTATCGCGGGCAAGCCCGCTCCCACACTGTTTTGTGGCGTACTTTGGATCAGACCAGGATCGAGGTCCCGGTCATCTCCTTCGGTTGCTCCAGCCCCATCAGTTTCAGCATGGTCGGCGCCACATCCGCCAGCACGCCACCTTCACGCACTTTCAGGTCACGTTTGCCGACATAGATGAACGGCACCGGCTCGGTGGTGTGGGCGGTGTGTGCCTGGCCGGTGGATTCGTCGGACATCTGCTCGCAGTTGCCATGGTCTGCGGTGATCAGCGCTTCGCCGCCGACTTTTTCCAGGGCGTCGACAATGCGGCCAACGCACAGGTCCAGGCATTCAACGGCCTTGACCGCCGCTTCCAGGTTACCGCTATGGCCGACCATGTCGCCGTTGGCGTAGTTGACGACGATCACGTCGTAACGCTGGTTATCAATGGCATCGACGATTTTGTCGGTCACTTCCGGCGCACTCATTTCCGGCTGCAGGTCGTAGGTGGCGACTTTTGGTGACGGGATCAGGATGCGCTCTTCGCCCGGGAACGGTTCTTCACGGCCACCGGAGAAGAAGAATGTCACGTGGGCGTACTTCTCGGTCTCGGCGATGCGCAGCTGGGTCTTGCCGTTTTTCGCCAGGTAATCACCCAGCACGTTTTCCAGGCTGCCCGGGGCGAACGCCGACGGGGCCGGGATGTTGGCGGCGTACTGGGTGAGCATGACGAACTCGACTTTCGGCTGGCGTGCGCGCTCGAAGTCCTTGAAACCTTCATCGACGAACACATGGCTCAGCTCGCGGGCACGGTCGGCGCGGAAGTTCATGAATACTACGGCGTCGCCGTCTTCGACCTTCACCGGCTCGCCGATGGTGGTGGCCTTGACGAACTCATCGCTCTCGCCACGGGCGTAGGCCGCTTCCAGGCCTTCCTGGGCCGTGGCGGCATTGAATTCGGCCTGGCCGTCGACGATCAGGTTGTAGGCCTGGGACACGCGGTCCCAGCGGTTGTCGCGGTCCATGGCGAAGTAACGGCCCACCAGGCTGGCGATGCGGCCCTTGCCGAGGGCGGCGAAGGTGGTGTCGAGCAGTTCGATGGACGATTGCGCGCTTTTCGGCGGGGTGTCGCGACCGTCGAGGAAGGCGTGCAGGTAGATCTTGTCGGCGCCGCGCTTGAAGGCCAGTTCGGCCATTGCCACCAGATGGTCCTGATGGCTGTGTACGCCGCCGTCCGACAGCAGGCCCATGAAATGCACGGCCTTGCCGGCGGCCACGGCTTTATCCACCGCAGCGCAGATGGTCGGGTTCTCGAAGAACTCGCCATCGCGGATCGCTTTGGTGACACGGGTGAAGTCCTGATATACCACTCGTCCGGCGCCAAGGTTCATGTGGCCGACTTCCGAGTTGCCCATCTGGCCGTCCGGCAGGCCCACGTCCATGCCGGAACCGGAGATCAATCCGTTGGGGACGGTAGCGCTCAGGCGGTCCAGCACGGGCTTGTTGGCCGAGTACACGGCGTTGTCGTGGTGGCTTTCACTGTGTCCGAAGCCATCGAGAATTATCAGGACCAAAGGTTTAGGCGTGGTAGTCATAGATCCTCTCGCGGCGGTAATAAAGGAAGACAATGGAAAAGGGAGTGGCAGTTTAAAGCGAAGTTCCGAGCGCGTCACCGCTTTACGGGGGTTGGCCCTCCTTGGCGGCTGTGTATACTTACCGCCATTTTAACGCCCTGGAACCTCCTTGATGGTTGATCACCTGATTGCATTTGCCACTGCCCACTACCTGCTCGTGGGTGCCTTCGTCATCCTGCTGGCGTTGCTGATCGCACATGAACTGAGCCGCGGTGGTCGCAGCCTGAGCACGTCGGAGCTGACCGCGCTGGTCAACAAGGATGAGGCCGTTGTCGTCGATATTCGCCCGGCCAAGGATTATGCCGCCGGCCATATCGTTGGTGCCCTTAACATCCCGCAGGATAAGCTGATTGCACGCTTGGCCGAGCTGGAAAAATACAAGGCCAAGACCATCATTCTGGTCGACGCCCAAGGCCAGCACTCCGGCACCCACGCCCGCGAGATGCTCAAGACCGGCTTCACCGCCGCCAAGCTGTCAGGTGGTATCAGCAGCTGGCGTGGCGATAACCTGCCGTTGGTGAAGTGATATGAGCCAGGTTGTCGTGTATTCCAGCGATTATTGCCCTTATTGCATCCGAGCCAAGCAGTTGCTCCAAAGCAAGAAGGTGGCCTTCGAAGAGATCAAGGTCGATGGCAAGCCCCAGGTGCGCGCCGAAATGGCCCAGAAGGCCGGCCGCACGTCGGTCCCGCAGATCTGGATCGGCACCCGGCATATCGGTGGTTGCGATGACCTGTTCGCTCTGGAGCGCGCCGGTAAACTTGATGCGCTGCTGTCCGTCTGACTGCTAACCCCTTAAGAACCCCAAGATAAAGAAGGATCTGCGATGACTGATCAACAGAACACCGAAGCAGCGCAAGACCAAGGCCCACAGTTTTCGCTGCAGCGCATCTACGTGCGTGACCTGTCGTTCGAAGCGCCGAAAAGCCCGGCGATCTTCCGTCAGGAATGGACCCCAAGCGTTGCGCTGGACCTGAACACCCGTCAGAAAGCCCTGGAAGGCGACTTCCACGAAGTGGTGCTGACTCTGTCGGTCACCGTCAAGAACGGCGAAGAAGTGGCTTTCATCGCTGAAGTGCAACAGGCCGGCATCTTCCTGATCCAGGGCCTGGACGAAGCGTCCATGAGTCACACCCTAGGCGCGTTCTGCCCGAACATCCTGTTCCCGTACGCCCGTGAGACCCTGGACAGCCTGGTCACCCGTGGCTCGTTCCCGGCGCTGATGCTGGCTCCGGTGAACTTCGATGCCCTGTACGCCCAAGAGCTGCAGCGCATGCAACAGGAAGGCGCGCCGACGGTTCAGTAATCTCGAACCCGACGCAGCACTCAATGTGGGAGGGGGCTTGCTCCCGATAGCGGTGGAACAGTCACTTAGATGTCGACTGACACTCCGCCATCGGGAGCAAGCCCCCTCCCACATTTGTTATGCGGTGTTATTTAAAGCCAAGCTGGCGCCAGCCTTCATAGACGGCGACGGCTACGGTGTTGGACAGGTTCAGGCTGCGGCAGCCCTCACGCATCGGCAAACGCAGGCGATGGCCATCGGGCAGGGCGTCGAGCACCTCGGCCGGCAGGCCACGGCTTTCCGGGCCGAACAGGAAGGCATCGCCCTCGGCAAAGCTGGCATCGTGAAATGGTCGCGAACCCTTGGTGGTGAATGCGAATAAACGCGGATGGCCCAGGGTTTCCAGGCAACTGGCCAGGTCGGCGTGACGCTTGAGGGTGGCGTGCTCGTGGTAGTCCAGCCCGGCGCGGCGCAGGCGCTTGTCGTCCATGTCGAAGCCCAGCGGCTCGATCAAATGCAGGTGGCAGCCACTGTTGGCGCACAGCCTGATAACGTTGCCGGTATTCGGCGGAATTTCTGGTTGAAAAAGGATGACGTGAAACATGCACGGCTCCGAAGGCAAAGATGCGCTGCATTCTACCCCTGAAGAAGACCCGAGGCCGAAGCTATTGCCGAGGGTTTTGGGCTCGTTGGCGATTGTCGGCTTGATGGTGGGTTTGATGATCGGTCGCCTGACCACGCCAGACCCAGTCCAGTTACTGGAGGTGGTGCCTGCTGTCGACGGTGTAGCGGTGTGGTTCAACCGTGAGCCCAAGCTGCACGGTGAGCATATCGACGGCACCGTGGCGCTGCTGTTTGACGCCCAGGGCAAGGCGGCCAGCGGGCAGCTCAAGGTCAATGACAAGGACGTGAACTGGCGTGTGCGCAAGACCGATGGTGGTTTGCTGCTGAACCTGGTGGCGGCGCGACCGTTGCGTGGGGAGTGGAAAGGCGAGCAGGTCGATGACCGCTGGCGGCTGGAGGTCCATCTCCAGGAGCAATAAAAGAGGGAGTTCCCGGCCTGCCTGTACCAGGGCTCCCAAAACGGAGTGAAGCCTAAGGCTTCGGTGTTAAAGAGGGGATTCTCGGCCTGCCTGTACCAAGGTCCCCGAAACTGGGTTGTACGAGGGTTATTGCAGGGCGCGTGCCAGAGTTTGCAATTTCACCCATAAAATTTTTCCAAAAAGCGCAAAGCCCCGTAATCCGGGGCTTTGGTGGTTTCAGCTTGCGAGAGTTGTCCCGCGATAACGGTCTTCCACGTATCCAGCCCGTGCCCGATGCCGGTTCATGGTGCATTGAAGCGGTGCACAGTCGTGGAATTGCAGAGATCCAAATGTGGGAGGGGGCTTGCTCCCGATAGCGGTGGGTCAGACACAGATGTGGTGACTGAACTACTGCTATCGGGAGCAAGCCCCCTCCCACATTAGACTTTCAGTGGAACTGGGAGGTGTGATCAGGCCTCATCACCCTCATCATCATCCCCACCATCCACCTTCATCCCCAACTCCTTGATCTTGCGCGTCAGGGTATTGCGCCCCCAACCCAGTAGCACGGCCGCATCGCGACGGCGGCCGGCGGTATGCTTCAACGCGGTCTCAATCATGATCCGCTCGAATGCCGGCACGGCGCTGTCCAGCAGGTTCGACTGGCCGCGCGCCAACGCCTGGTCGGCCCATTGGCGCAGCGCTTGTTCCCAGTTGGTTACCGGTGCCGAATCCTGCGGCAGGCTCAGCAGCTCAGGCGGCAGGTCGCTGATATGCACTTCACGCCCGGAGGCCATTACGGTGATCCAGCGGCACGTGTTCTCCAGCTGGCGCACGTTGCCGGGCCACGGCAGGTTCTTGAGGTATTCCTCGGTCTCGCTTTTGAGCAGCTTGGGCTCCACCGCCAGCTCCAGGGCGGCGCGGCTGAGGAAGTGGCGGGCGAGGGTGGGGATATCTTCGCGGCGGTCCGACATGCGCGGGATATGGATGCGGATCACATTGAGGCGGTGGAACAAGTCCTCACGGAACTTGCCCGCGTGTACCAGGGTTTCGAGGTTCTGGTGGGTGGCCGCAATGATGCGCACATCAACCTTGACCGGTGTGTGCCCGCCGACACGATAGAACTCACCGTCTGCCAACACCCGTAACAAGCGGGTCTGGGTATCGGCCGGCATGTCGCCGATCTCATCGAGAAACAGCGTGCCGCCGTCGGCCTGTTCAAAGCGCCCGCGCCGCAGGTTGGCCGCGCCGGTAAACGCGCCTTTCTCATGGCCGAACAGCTCGGACTCCATCAGGTCCTTGGGGATCGCCGCCATGTTCAGCGCGATAAACGGAGAGGCCGCACGCGGGCTGTGGCGGTGCAGAGCATGGGCCACCAGCTCTTTACCGGTGCCCGACTCGCCATTGATCAGCACAGTGATGTTGGAGTGGCTCAAGCGCCCGATGGCGCGAAACACTTCCTGCATCGCTGGCGCTTCACCGATGATTTCCGGGGTGCGGGTCAGGGTTGGCGGGGCTTCCTGGTTCTGTTGTTCCTGGGCGTGCTGGTTGGCGCGCTTGACCAGCGCCACCGCCTCATCCACGTCGAATGGCTTGGGCAGGTATTCAAAGGCGCCGCCCTGGTAGGACGCGACAGCGCTGTCCAGGTCCGAGTGCGCAGTCATGATGATCACCGGCAAGCGCGGGTGCTGCTCGCGGATGCGCGCCAGCAAGTCCAGGCCGCTTGCGCCGGGCATACGAATGTCGGAGATGATCACGTCCGGCTGCTGGCGTGCCAGGCGGCTCATCACCCCGTCGGCGCTGTCGAAGCTTTGGGTGGTCATGCCTTCCTGTTGCAAGGCTTTTTCCAGGACCCAACGGATAGAACGGTCGTCATCGACGATCCAGACAGTTTCACTACGGCTCATGTCGTGGGGGCTCCTTGTTCCAATGGCAGGAAGATCGAGAACGTGGTGTGGCCGGGATGGCTCTCACATTCGATCAGGCCCTGGTGCTGGCTGATGATGTTCTGGGTAATGGCCAGGCCCAGCCCGGTACCGTCCGGGCGGCCACTGACCATGGGGAAGAAGATGGTTTCCTGCAGTTCGGCGGGAATGCCGGGGCCGTTGTCGATGATCTCGACCTTGGTCACCAGGCGATGGCGCACATGGCCGATGGTGAACTGGCGCAGGGCGCGGGTGCGCAAACTGATGCGGCCCAGGCGCAGCTCGTTTTGGCTGCTGATGGCCTGCATGGCGTTGCGCACGATATTGAGCACCGCCTGGATCATCTGCTCGCGGTCGATCAATACATCAGGAATGCTTGGGTCATAGTCGCGTACCAAGGTGATACAGCCCTGGCTTTCGGCCTCGACCAGTTGGCAGACGCGCTCCAGCACCTCATGCACGTTGGTCATCGCCAATGACGGCAACTTGTTGGAGCCGAGCATCCGGTCCACCAGGTTACGCAGGCGGTCGGCTTCTTCGATGATGACGTTGGTGTAGTCCTTGAGATGCTCCTCGGGCAGCTCGCGGGCCAGCAGCTGCGCGGCGCCGCGAATCCCGCCGAGCGGGTTCTTGATTTCGTGAGCCAGGCCGCGCACCAGCATCTTGCTGGTTTCCTGCTTGGACAGCTGCGCCTCTTCCTTGGTGATGCGCAGCAGGCGGTCGCGGGGGTGTACTTCGAGCAATAGCAGCGTGGCGCCATTGCTCAGAATGGGGGTTACGGCGTAATCGACCGTCAGTGTCTGGCCGGTGAGGGCGGTGAGCATCGCTTCGCGCTTGGTGAACGGATGTGCCTGCTCCACGGCCTGGCGCAACGAGCTCAAGGCTTCGGCCGACTCGGTGAACAGCTCGCTGATGAACTGCCCATGGCTGCGCTGGCCGCTGATGGCCAGGAGCATCTCCGCCGCCGGGTTCATGTACTCAAGGCGCAGATCGGCATTGAGCAGGATGGTCGCGGTGGTCAGGTTGTCGAGTAACAAACGGTGCAGTGCATCGCTGATGGTCATCGGGACCTCTTTTGGAGCAAGGCGCAGGCTTGAGGCACACGCTGATACAAGGAAAATGCAAAAACCAAACCAAGGCTCCGAAAAGAAGCGTTAAAGCCCTGAAATAGGGGTTTGTGGCGCGAAACTGTGGCGTTCTGCCAGCTTTGTCGGGAAGATTCGAACCAAAATGGGCTGTGGCTGGAGTAAGGGTGCAACCTATCGCACCAATATAGTGCGGTTTTGTGAAGGTTGTTCAGGAAGCTGCCAGAGATGGCCCTGAATGCATACAGTCCAAATGTGGGAGGGGGCTTGCTCCCACATTTTTACCGGGTTTGCAGTCATTAACCTATGTAGATGCAGAGTTCGGCGGTGGCGCGGATCATTGCCAGTTGGCGCAGCGGATCATTCAGCGGCTCATGCACGGCGGTGGCCAGCCATTGGGGGCACTGTGGATCGGCACGGTGCGGAATGAAGTCGGCCAGTTGTTGCAGCAGGCGTTTTTGCAGCTCATCCAGCTGCGGGCGAATCTGCTTGATCAGGTCCGGCCGCGGCTCGTCTGGGGCTTTGCCCTGGAACTGCCAGTCGGACAGGTGGGTGTATTGCACCAGTTTGTTCGCTTCGATCTGCGCGGCGAAGAACTGCTCGGCAGCGGCCGGGTCCAGCTTGTAGCTCGGCGCCTGGGCAGTGACGCTGGCGATCACCTCTTGCTCGCGCTTCTTGTCCTCCACGGGCTTGTGGCTGTCCCATTTACTCAGCGCCACCTGGTCGGCAATCTCCAGGCGTTCGGCGATGCTGTTGAGCAGTGGCTCCAAGGTAGGTGGGGCGGCGTAAACACCGGCGCTGACGAACAGCAGGGCGAACACGAATTTATGTTTCAACACAGATCTCCTTGTGGGAGGGGGCTTGCTCCCGATAGTGGTGTGTCAGTAACACATATACTGCCTGACACTCTGCCATCGGGAGCAAGCCCCCTCCCACCTTTGATTGGGTTTGCAGATGGGGAGCCGGGTAATCCCCGGGCAAAAAAAAGACCTCCCTAGGGAGGTCTTTTTCATCACGCCACGTTAAGCAACGCTACCGGATCAGCAGCTGTAGTACAGCTCGTATTCCAGTGGGTGTACGAAGGTGCGCACCTTGATTTCTTCTTCGCTTTTCAGGGCGATGTAAGCGTCGATGAAGTCGTCGCTGAACACGCCGCCTTTGGTCAGGAACGCACGGCCCTTGTCCAGCTCTTCCAGGGCTTCTTTCAGGCTGCCGCACACTTGTGGGATCTCTTTGGCCTCTTCAGGCGGCAGGTCGTACAAGTTCTTGTCGGCGGCGTCGCCAGGGTGGATCTTGTTCTGGATACCGTCCAGGCCGGCCATGACCAGTGCAGCGAAGGCCAGGTATGGGTTGGCTGCCGGGTCCGGGAAGCGAGCTTCGATACGGCGAGCGCGCGGGCTGGACACGTAAGGAATACGGATCGAGGCAGAGCGGTTACGCGCCGAGTAGGCCAGCATTACCGGAGCTTCGAAACCTGGGACCAGACGCTTGTAGGAGTTGGTCGACGGGTTGGTGAAGCCGTTCAGGGCCTTACCGTGCTTGATGATGCCGCCGATGAAGTACAGGGCTGTGTCGGACAGGCCGGCATAACCTTCACCTGCGAAGGTGTTCTTGCCTTCTTTGGCGATGGACAGGTGAACGTGCATACCCGAACCGTTATCGCCGTACAGAGGCTTGGGCATGAAGGTAGCGGTACGGCCGTAAGCGACGGCAGTGTTGTGTACGCAGTACTTCAGGGTCTGAACTTCGTCAGCCTTGGCCACCAGGGTGTTGAACTTCACACCGATTTCGTTCTGGCCGGCAGTCGCCACTTCGTGGTGATGCACTTCGATGACCAGGCCCATGTCTTCCATGGCGTTGCACATGGAGGTACGGATTTCGTGGTCGTGGTCGAACGGTGGAACCGGGAAGTAGCCGCCTTTGATGCCTGGACGGTGGCCATGGTTGCCGCCTTCCACGTCCTGGTCGGACATCCACGAACCTTGTTCGGAGTAGATCTTGAACATGGAGCCGGAGATGTCGGACTTGAACTTCACCTGGTCGAAGATGAAGAACTCTGGCTCCGGGCCCACGAATACAGTGTCACCAATACCGGTGGACTTCAGGTATTCCTCGGCACGCTTGGCGATCGCACGTGGGTCGCGGTCGTAGCCTTGCATGGTCGACGGCTCGATCACGTCGCAGACCAGGATCAGGGTCGGCTCTTCGGTGAACGGGTCCAGCACGGCAGTGCTGTCGTCCGGCATCAGGATCATGTCGGAAGCTTCAATGCCTTTCCAGCCGGCGATGGAGGAGCCGTCGAACATTTTGCCTTCTTCGAAGAAAGCATCATCCAGCGCGTCGCGAGCCGGCATGGTCACGTGGTGCTGAGTGCCTTTTGTGTCCGTGAAGCGCAGATCAATCCATTTAACGTCATGATCTTTGATGAGTTGAACCGACTTCGACATGGTGTCCTCCGGGTGGCTTCGGGCTTGGGTAGTGGAGTTAGCCCTTAGAATGTGGGTGATGCCGGCGCGGATACTCCGCCAAGGCAACCTGCCTCACAAGAGAGCAAATTACATGCCAGTGCGCCAACATGGTCTTTTTGCCTCAAAATGGCCCCTATAGCGGTGCAATAGGCCAAAGCGCGAGAAATAGCGCACTGCAATGTAGCGTTTATTTGTGTAAATGACCCGTTTTGGTGCATTGCACGTTCGATGCATATTAACTGGTTAAACCTTGAGCGATTTCCGCTATAATCCGCGCCCCCCTTTTTCAGCAGGCCCGGCGCGCGCTGTTTCCATGAAATTAATCGTTAAAGTCTTCCCCGAGATCACCATCAAAAGCCGACCGGTACGGACGCGTTTCATCCGTCAGTTGGCCAAGAACATCCGTGCCGTGCTCCGTGACCTGGACCCGGCTGTGGTGGTGAACGGTGTGTGGGACAACCTCGAGCTGGAAACCCGCATTACCGACGCCAAAGCCTTGAAGGACATGACCGAGCGCCTGAGCTGCATGCCGGGCATCGCGCATTTCCTGCAGGTGGATGAGTACCCGCTGGGCGACTTCGACGACATCACCGAAAAGTGCAAGCAGCACTACGGCAGTGCACTTGAAGGGAAGATTTTTTCGGTGCGCTGCAAGCGTGCCGGCAAGCACACCTTCAGCTCCATGGATGTAGAGAAATACGTCGGCAGCAAGCTGCGTCGCGAGTGCGGCGCCGCTGGAATTTCCCTTAAAGCGCCGCAAATTGAAGTGCGCATGGAAATTCGCGACCAACGGTTGTTTGTGATCCACAGCCAGCACAACAGCATCGGCGGCTACCCGCTGGGCGCCCTGGAACAGACCCTGGTATTGATGTCCGGCGGTTTCGATTCCACGGTGGCGGCCTACCAGATCATGCGTCGCGGCCTGATGAGCCACTTCTGCTTCTTTAACCTGGGCGGGCGTGCCCATGAATTGGGCGTGATGGAAGTTGCGCACTTTATCTGGAAGAAGTACGGCAGCTCCCAGCGCGTGCTATTTGTAAGCGTGCCGTTCGAGGAAGTGCTGGGCGAAATTCTCGGCAAAGTCGATAACAGTCATATGGGCGTGGTATTGAAGCGTATGATGTTGCGCGCCGCGTCCCGAGTCGCCGATCAATTGCAGATCGACGCGCTGGTGACCGGCGAGGCGATTTCCCAGGTGTCCAGCCAGACGCTGCCGAACCTGTCGATCATCGACTGCGTCACCGAGAAGCTGGTGTTGCGCCCGCTGATAGCCAGCCACAAGCAGGACATCATCGACCTGGCAGAGCAAATCGGCACCGCCGACTTTGCCAAGCACATGCCCGAGTACTGCGGGGTCATCTCGGTGAACCCCAAGACCCACGCCAAGCGTCACCGCGTGGAGCATGAAGAGAAAGAATTCGACATGGCGATTCTGGAGCGTGCGCTCGAGAACGCCAAGCTGGTCCCAATCGATCGGGTGATCGACGAGTTGGGCCAGGATGTAAAAATCGAAGAAGTCAGCGAAGCCCTGGCCGGCCAGATCGTCATCGACATCCGTCACCCGGATGCCGCTGAGGATGAGCCGCTGGAAATCGCCGGCATCGACGTGCAAACGCTGCCGTTCTACGCACTGAACGCGCGTTTCAAGGAACTGGATAACAGCCGTCAGTACCTGTTGTATTGCGACAAAGGCGTGATGAGTCGCCTGCATGCCCACCATTTGCTCAGTGAGGGGCATGCCAATGTGCGCGTTTATCGACCGAGCTAAGAGCCCGGGGCTGTTTGCCTGTGGCCTGCGTCACCGGCCCCCCGACTCTGCCGTCAAGCTGTAACGGCAAGGCCTGACTCTACTGTTAATCGCTGCCACGACCTGTCAGCACACCGAATCCTCTGATCGAGATACACAAGTGATCGAAAATCTACGTAACATCGCCATCATTGCTCACGTTGACCATGGTAAAACCACCCTGGTAGACAAACTCCTGCGTCAATCCGGCACCCTGGAGCGCAACGAGCTCAACGACGAGCGCGTGATGGACTCCAACGACCAGGAAAAAGAGCGCGGTATTACCATCCTGGCAAAAAACACCGCCATCAACTGGAACGGCTACCACATCAACATCGTGGATACCCCGGGCCACGCCGACTTCGGCGGCGAAGTAGAACGCGTAATGTCGATGGTTGACTCCGTTC
Source organism: Pseudomonas sp. 910_23 (assembly GCF_052850795.1). Classification (NCBI taxonomy): domain Bacteria; kingdom Pseudomonadati; phylum Pseudomonadota; class Gammaproteobacteria; order Pseudomonadales; family Pseudomonadaceae; genus Pseudomonas; species Pseudomonas sp. 910_23. The sequence continues at coordinate 79,913 of NZ_VXCZ01000002.1, forward strand.
TGCTGCTGGTTGACGCTCAAGACGGCCCTATGCCGCAAACCCGTTTCGTGACCAAGAAGGCTTTCGAAGCCGGCCTGCGCCCGATCGTGTGCATCAACAAGGTTGACCGTCCAGGCGCGCGTCCGGACTGGGTTCTGGACCAGATCTTCGACCTGTTCGACAACCTGGGTGCCACCGAAGAACAGCTGGACTTCCAGGTCATCTACGCCTCGGCCCTGAACGGTATTGCTGGTCTTGACCACACCGACATGGCTGAAGACATGACCCCGCTGTACCAGTCGATCGTCGACAACGTACCCGCGCCGAAAGTTGACCGTGACGGCCCGTTCCAGATGCAAATCTCGGCACTGGACTACAACAGCTTCCTGGGTGTTATCGGCGTTGGCCGTATCGCTCGTGGTAGCGTCAAGCCGAACACCCCGGTTGTCGCTATCGGCGCCGACGGCAAGAAGCGTAACGGTCGTATCCTGAAGCTGATGGGTCACCACGGTCTGCACCGTATCGACGTTGAAGAAGCTTTCGCTGGCGACATCGTATGCGTAAGCGGCATGGACTCGCTGTTCATCTCCGACACCCTGTGCCAGCCGGACAACGTTGAGGCGATGAAGCCTCTGACCGTTGACGAGCCAACCGTTTCCATGACCTTCCAGGTAAACGACTCGCCGTTCTGCGGTAAAGAAGGCAAGTTCGTGACCTCCCGTAACATCAAGGAGCGTCTGGACAAGGAGCTGCTGTACAACGTTGCTCTGCGCGTTGAAGAAGGCGACTCGGCTGACAAGTTCAAGGTCTCCGGCCGTGGTGAGCTGCACCTCTCGGTACTGATCGAAACCATGCGTCGCGAAGGCTTCGAAATGGGTGTTGGTCGTCCGGAAGTGATCATCCGTACTGTTGACGGCGTGAAGCAGGAACCGTTCGAAAACGTCACCATCGACACCCCTGAAGAATCCCAGGGCAAGGTCATGGAAGAGATGGGCCTGCGTAAGGGCGACCTGACCAACATGGTGCCGGATGGCAAAGGCCGTGTACGTCTGGAATACAACATCCCTGCTCGTGGTCTGATCGGTTTCCGTAACCAGTTCCTGACCCTGACCAACGGTGCTGGCATCCTGACTTCGATCTTCGATCGCTACGACACCATGAAGTCCGGCGACATGTCCGGCCGTCAGAACGGTGTTCTGGTATCGGTAGAAACCGGCAAGGCGCTGACCTACTCCCTGGAAACCCTCCAGGCGCGTGGCAAGCTGTTCGTTGAACACGGTCAAGAGATCTACAACGGCCAGATCGTTGGTCTGAACAGCCGTGACAACGACATGGGCGTCAACCCAACCAAAGGCAAGAAGCTCGACAACATGCGTGCTTCGGGCAAAGACGAAACCATCGCTCTGGTTCCACCTGTTCGCTTCACCCTGGAACAGGCCCTGGAATTCATCCAGGACGACGAGCTGTGCGAAGTCACGCCTAAGTCGATCCGCCTGCGTAAGAAGATCCTGGACGAAGGCGAGCGTACCCGCGCTGCCAAGAAAGCCAAGAACTGAGTTAACTCAGGCTGAATGAAAAACGCCCCCGGTCGAAAGGCCGGGGGCGTTTTTTTGTGCCCGCAGTTTGTGTGTCGTCTTTACTGGCCCCATCGCAGGCAAGCCAGCTCCCACATTTGAATGTGTTCCCAAATCAAAATGTGGGAGGGGGCTTGCCCCCGATGAGGCCCTTCAGAACACTACAAAACCCGAGTCAGAATTTATCGAGAGTCTTGAAGTTGGTCTCGCGTACCACTTCCTTGGGCTTGTAAGCGCAATACCCCGGCCGCGGCCCGATTTTCGGGTGGTTGCGGCAAGTATCCGGGCGCTTGTCATAAATAGTGCAGAAGCGCGTCTTACGATCCAGATACAGGCAGTCGTTGTTGCTCATGCGCTGCAGGGTAAAAATCTCGGATTTGTTGTTGTAGCGCTCGACGATGCCTTCTTTCTGCAAACGCTTGGCGATGTTCTTCGGCGGGTCGCCGCGCTCGAACTCGTCGACGATGCCAATGCGGATCAGGTCCTTGATCTTCACCTCAACCGGCAGGGTGCAACAGCTGGACACGCAGCCGCCGCACATGTGGGCGGAATATTTCTGCCACGTTTCGAGACGGTCGAGTTCCGCGGCGGCGATCAGTTGAGGCTTCATCAGGGTTCCAGGGTGGGGCGGTATACGGGCGCGGGATCATACCGGGATTGGTGGTTTTTTGAACAATATTTTGCAGGTTTCAGCTCAAAGGCTTCGCCGCGGCCTGATCGGGCACGACCCCTGCATCAAATTCAGCCAATGGTGAATGAGTTAAAAAACTGCCGAACCAGCACGTCTACCGTCTGTCAGACCGACTAGGCTCTAGCAACTCCTTCAATCTCGCCCGAGGTCGCACCGATGTCTCAGGAACCGCTTGCACGAGAAGCAGAGGTAGCCGCATTCCGCGATGCTGTCTTGACCAAACTCACCTACGCGGTGGGCAAAGACCCGGATCACGCCTTTGACCATGACTGGTTCGAAGCCATTGCCCTGGCCGCCCGCGACCAGATGGTCGATCACTGGATGGACCACACGCGGCGTATTTATCGCAAAGGCCAGAAGCGCGTTTATTACCTCTCGCTGGAATTTCTCATTGGCCGTCTGTTGTACGACAGCCTGAGCAATCTGGGCGTGCTGGAGATCGCCCGTGAAGCGCTGTCGGAGTTGGGCGTCGATCTGGAGCGCATCCGCCTGCTTGAGCCCGACGCGGCGCTCGGCAATGGTGGCCTGGGCCGTCTGGCGGCGTGCTTTATGGAAAGCATGTCGACCTTGGGGATTGCCGGCCATGGTTATGGTATTCGCTATGAACACGGCTTGTTCCGCCAGGCCATCGTTGATGGCTGGCAGCAGGAGCAGACCGAACGCTGGCTGGATTTTGGTAACCCTTGGGAGTTCGAACGCGCCGAAGTGATTTACCCGATCGGCTTTGGCGGCAGCGTCGAAACCCTGGCGGACGCCTCCGGCAAGATGATCCAGGTGTGGTCGCCCAACGAAACTGTCAGGGCTGTTGCCTATGACACCCCGGTAGTCGGCTGGCGTGGCGCCAGCGTCAACACCCTGCGCCTTTGGCGTGCACGGGCAGTGGAAGACTTGCACCTGGAGCGCTTCAATGCCGGTGACCACTTGGGCGCCGTCGCCGAGGTGGCCCGTGCCGAAAGCATCTCTCGCGTGCTTTACCCGGCCGACAGCACTGAAGCGGGGCAGGAATTGCGCCTGCGCCAGGAATATTTCTTCGTTTCGGCGTCCTTGCAGGATTTGCTGCGCCGCCACAAGAACATGCACGGTTCGGTACTTAGCCTGGGCGAACACGCCGCGATCCAGCTCAACGACACCCATCCGTCCATCGCCGTGGCCGAGCTGATGCGCCAACTGGTCGACCTGCATGACGTGCCGTGGGAAGCTGCGTGGGATGTCACCGTCGAAACCCTGTCGTACACCAACCACACCTTGCTGCCCGAAGCGCTGGAAACCTGGCCCGTAGGTCTGATGGAGCGCATGTTGCCCCGGCACATGCAGATCATCTACCTGATCAACGCCCAACACATCGACTCGCTGCGCGCCAAGGGCATCCACGACTTCGACGTACTGCGCGCCGTCTCGCTGATCGAAGAGGACAACGGCCGCCGCGTGCGCATGGGCAACCTGGCATTCCTCGGCTCCCATAGCGTCAACGGTGTATCGGGCCTGCATACCCAGTTGATGCGCAGCACGGTGTTCTCCGAGCTGCACAAGCTGTATCCCGAGCGCATCAACAACAAAACCAACGGCATCACCTTCCGCCGCTGGTTGTACCAGGCCAACCCCAAGCTGACCGATATGCTGGTGGAAGCCCTGGGGCCGGATATTCTCGACCAGCCCGAGCAGCGTTTGATCGAATTGGAGCCGTTCGCCGAGAAGCAGGCTTTCCGCAAGTCCTTCGCTGAACAGCGCCTGCACAGCAAGCGTGCACTGGCCCAGATCATCCATGAGCGCCTGGGTATCGCGATCAACCCGGCGGCGATGTTCGATGTGCAGGTCAAGCGCATTCATGAGTACAAGCGCCAACTGCTCAACCTGCTGCACACCGTGGCGTTGTACCAGGCGATCCGCGCCGAGCCGGGCACCGACTGGGTGCCACGGGTGAAAATCTTCGCCGGCAAGGCTGCAGCCAGCTACCACCAGGCCAAGCTGATCATCAAGTTGACCAACGACATCGCCCGTACCGTCAACAACGACCCGACCGTGCGCGGTTTGCTCAAAGTGGTGTTCCTGCCCAACTACAACGTCAGCCTGGCGGAGAGCATCATTCCGGCGGCGGATTTGTCGGAGCAGATTTCCACTGCCGGCTTTGAAGCATCGGGTACCAGCAACATGAAGTTCGGCCTCAACGGCGCGCTGACCATCGGCACCATGGACGGCGCCAACGTGGAGATGCACGAGCGGGTCGGTGCCGAGCACATGTTTATCTTCGGCCTCAGTGCCCAGCAGGTGGAAGCCCGCAAGCACGCCGGTGAGTTCAACGCCGGGCCGGACATCGCCGCGTCCCATCGCTTGAACGACGTGTTGCAAGCGATCCGTGGCGGGGTGTTCTCGCCGGATGATCCGGGGCGCTATGTGGGCCTGATCGATGGGTTGATCGACTACGACCGTTTCCTGGTGTGTGCCGACTTTGATTCCTACTGGGACGCCCAGGCGCGGGTCGAAGCCCACTGGCACGATTCCAAGGAATGGTGGCGTTCGGCGGTGCTCAATACCGCGCGCATGGGCTGGTTCAGCTCGGACCGGACCATCCGCGAGTACGCCACCGAGATCTGGAAAGCCCTCGACTGACCACTGCGGTTAAAAAATGTGGGAGGGGCAAGTCCCTTCCCACATGGGTTCTGCGATGTTGGAGAGGGTCGTGGCGCCAGGTCGTGAACTCTATTGGCGTTAAATCCTCTGATTAGAGGAAATAACCCTCGACTCGCGTTAAACTGCGCGGGTTTTCAGCCCCCCATTCTCCGGAGCCTTCCATGTCCCGCGTTACCCTGAGTCGCTATTTGATCGAGCAGACCCGCAGCAACAACACGCCTGCCGATCTGCGCTTCCTTATCGAAGTGGTGGCGCGTGCTTGCAAGGAAATCAGCCACGCCGTTTCCAAAGGCGCACTGGGCGGCGTCCTGGGCAGCATGGGCACTGAAAACGTCCAAGGTGAAGTGCAGAAGAAGCTCGACGTACTCTCCAACGAAATCCTGCTCGAAGCCAACGAATGGGGCGGTCACCTGGCCGGCATGGCGTCCGAAGAAATGGACAATGCCTACCAGATCCCTGGCAAGTACCCGAAAGGCGCTTACCTGCTGGTATTCGACCCACTGGACGGTTCGTCCAACATCGATATCAATGCACCGGTCGGCACCATCTTCTCGGTACTGCGTTGCCCGAATGAATACCTGAGCCAGAACGAAGCCCTGAACGAAAAGGCCTTCCTGCAGCCGGGCACCGAGCAGGTCGCTGCCGGTTATGCCATCTACGGTCCACAGACCATGCTGGTGCTGACCCTGGGCGATGGCGTCAAAGGCTTCACCCTGGACCGTGAAATGGGCAGCTTCGTGCTGACCCACGAAGACATTTCGATTCCTGCTTCTACCCAGGAATTCGCCATCAACATGTCTAACCAGCGTCACTGGGAAGAACCGGTGAAACGCTACGTCAACGAGTTGATGGAAGGCGAAGAAGGCCCGTTGAAGAAGAACTTCAATATGCGCTGGGTCGCTGCGATGGTTGCCGATGTGCACCGCATCCTGACCCGTGGTGGCCTGTTCATGTACCCACGCGACAGCCGCGAGCCGTCCAAGCCGGGCAAACTGCGCCTGATGTACGAAGCCAACCCGATGTCGTTCCTGGTTGAGCAGGCAGGCGGTGCGTCCACCGATGGCCACCAGCGCATCCTCGACATCCAGCCTGAAGGTTTGCACCAGCGTGTGGCGGTGTTCCTGGGTTCCAAGGAAGAAGTTGAGCGTGTGACCAGCTACCACAAGAAGTAATACACGGCGATAAGTTATCCACTGTGTTGTGAGGCCGTTCACCCTTGAAGAAGCCCCGAAACGTTTCAGCGTTTTCGGGGCTTTTTTGTTTTCGCTCGTCGGGAACCAGACACCCCTTTTCCCTTCTAAGCTTCTGGCAGATACCCCAGCTGCTTTGTCTCTCCAGGAGCTTTTCCATGTCTTTACGCCGTCTCGCCCTGCTGACTTTTTGCGTGCTCTTAGCCGCTTGCAGCAAGGTCACTCAAGAAAACTACCAGAAACTGTCGGCTGGCATGGCCAAGGCCGAGGTGGAGTCGTTGCTGGGTAAGCCGACCGATTGTTCCGGTGCGCTGGGCATGTCCAGCTGCACCTGGGGCGATAAAAACAGCTTTATCAGCGTGCAGTACGCCGGTGACAAAGTTCTGATGTTTTCCGGGCAAGGCCTGAAGTAAACCGGGGCGCGAGCCTGCGGGAGAAGAAGAATGATGCGTTTTGTTTTGTTCCTTTGCGCCAGCCTGTTTTTGGCGGGCTGCGCCAGCCATTCTGGCGATGATCTGCAACCCAAGACGGCAACCAACGTCAACCTCAAGCGTTACCAGGGCACCTGGTATGAGTTGGCCCGATTGCCGATGTACTTCCAGCGCAACTGCGCGCAGTCCGAGGCGCGTTACACCTTGCTGCCGGATGGCGACATGTCGGTGTTCAACCGCTGCCTGACGCCTGAATGGAAGTGGCAAGAAGCCAAAGGCACGGCCACGCCGCAGGTGCCTGGCAAAACCGACAAGCTCTGGGTGGAATTCAATAACTGGTTTACGTCACTGTTGCCGGGCGTTGCCAAGGGCGATTACTGGGTGCTGTATGTCAGCGATGACTACAAGACCGCCATCGTCGGCAGCCCGAGCCGGCGCTATATGTGGATCCTGTCGCGCACGCCGACGGTGAGTGCCGAGACGCGTGAAGACTTGCTCAGTAGGGCGCGACAGCAGGGGTATGACACTACGCGGTTGATCTGGCGTACTTCAGATAAACAAATGGCCAAGAGTTCGCAGTAATCAAATGTGGGAGGGGGCTTGCTCCCGATGCAGTGTGTCAGCCAGTACATCTGATACTGACACACCGCTATCGGGAGCAAGCCCCCTCCCACATTTGTTAGGTGTTGGCCGTTAGCCCAACAAAGCCTTCAAGACCTGGGTGAATGCCCAGCTGCTGTCTTCTTCGCCGGCATGATGCCCATCCCGCACCACCCATTTGCCATTGACCAGCACGTCGCGCACTTGGCGATCGCCACCTGCAAACAGCCAGCGATTGAGAATCCCATCCTCACTGGCGGTCGCCAGGTACGGGTCGCTACCGTCCAGCACAATCCAATCCGCACGCTTGCCGACTTCCAGGCGCCCGATCGGCTGGCCAAGCGCCTGTGCGCCACCATCCAGCGCAGCATCGAACAGCGTGCGGCCAACCATTGGCTGATCACTGCGATACAGGCGATTACGCCGTTGATCGCGAAGACGCTGGCCGTATTCCAGCCAACGTAATTCCTCCACCACGCTCAGTGATACATGGCTGTCGGACCCGATACCCATGCGTCCACCCTGGGCGAGGAAATCCACCGCCGGAAAAATCCCATCGCCCAGGTTCGCCTCGGTGGTCAGGCACAAACCGGCAATCGCCCGGCTCTTGGCCATACGTGTCACTTCATCGGGGTCGGCATGGGTAGCGTGCACCAGGCACCAGCGTTCATCCACCTCGACATTGTCATACAGCCACTGCAATGGGCGCTTGCCGCTCCAGGCCAGGCAATCGTCGACTTCTTTTTGCTGCTCCGCGATATGGATATGCACCGGACAAGTCTTGTCACTGGCGGCCAGGACGTCGTGGATTTGCTGGGGGATGACGGCGCGCAGAGAGTGGAAACACAGTCCCAGTCGCTGCGCGGGTTGTGCCGCCAGGATCGGCTGCAAGCGTGCTTGCAGGTCCAGGTAGTTTTCGGTGCTGTTGATAAAACGGCGCTGGCCTTCATTCGGCGCCTGGCCGCCGAAGCCTGAGTGGGTATAGAGCACCGGCACCAACGTCAGGCCGATCCCGCTGCTGGCGGCCGCCAGGCTGATCTGGCGCGACAGCTCGGTACGGTCGGCGTAGGGCTGGCCGCTGACATCGTGGTGCACGTAATGAAACTCGGCCACCGAGGTGTAGCCGGCCTTGAGCATTTCGATATACAGCTGGCGGGCGATGACCTGCAATTGCTCGGGGCTGATCTTGCCGACCATGCGGTACATCAGGTCGCGCCACGTCCAGAAACTGTCATTGGGGTTGCCAGCCACTTCGGCCAGACCTGCCATTGCGCGCTGGAAGGCATGGGAATGCAGGTTTGGCATGCCCGCCAATACCGGGCCCCTGAGCCGTTCGGCAGCGTCTGCACTGGCATTGGGCTCAACCTGGGTCAGCAGGCCATCGGCGCTGACTTCAAGACGTACATCGTTGGCCCATCCATTAGGCAGCAGCGCGCGTTCGGCAAAGAAAGCGGACATGATCAAGGCACCCCGGTCGTGTGTTTATTTGTATATACATATACAGACGTTTGCCTGCTCGGTAAACTCCGGCAATCTATGCATCTTTTTCCCCTGCAAGGATTCCTCGTGCCGACTCCGCCTGCCAAGTCTTCGCTGGCTGCCCACATGGACGAAAGTCCGGCGCCCTTGTATGCCCGCGTCAAACAGATGATCAGCCAGCAGATCCTCAACGGCAACTGGCCGCCCCATTACCGCGTGCCGTCGGAAAGCGAACTGGTCAGCCAGCTGGGTTTCAGCCGCATGACCATTAACCGCGCCCTGCGTGAGCTTACCGCCGAAGGTCTGCTGGTGCGCATGCAAGGCGTGGGTACGTTCGTGGCCGAGCCGAAGAGCCAGTCGGCGCTGTTTGAAGTGCACAACATTGCCGATGAAATCGCTTCCCGCGGGCATCGGCACACGTGCCAGGTCATCACCCTGGGCGAAGAGGCCGCGGGTTCCGAACGCGCCGTCGCGCTGGAAATGCGTGAAGGTGGGCGCGTGTTCCACTCGTTGATCGTGCATTACGAGAACGATATTCCCGTGCAAATCGAAGATCGTTTCGTCAACGCCCTGGTTGCGCCGCAATATTTGCAGCAGGACTTCACCCAGCAAACCCCCTATGCCTATCTGAACCAGGTCGCGCCGTTGACCGAGGGTGAGCATGTGGTCGAAGCGATCCTTGCCGACGCAGCCGAGTGCAAGCTGTTGCAGATCGAGCCGAGCGAGCCGTGCCTGTTGATTCGCCGTCGCACCTGGTCGGGTCGCCAGCCGGTAACCGCTGCGCGATTGATCCACCCCGGTTCCCGTCACAGCCTGGAAGGACGTTTCAGCAAATGAGTACAGTGAAGGTCTGGCGCGCCGCCGACTACGTGCGCATGCCGTGGAAAAACGGTGGCGGCAGCACCGAAGAAATCAGCCGCGACGCCGGCACCGGCCTGGATGGATTTGGCTGGCGTGTGTCGATTGCCGATATCGCCGAGTCGGGTGGTTTTTCCACCTTCGCCGGTTACCAGCGCGTGATCACGGTGATCAAGGGCGCGGGCATGGTGTTGACCGTGGACGGCGAGGAGCAGCGCGGCTTGTTACCGTTGCAGCCGTTCGCGTTCCAGGGTGAAAGCCAGGTTTCCTGCCGCTTGATCACTGGGCCGATCCGCGACTTCAACCTGATCTACTCGCCCGAGCGTTACCATGCACGGTTGCAGTGGGTGGATGGTGTGCAGCAGTTTTTCAGCACGGCGCAGACGGTGTTGGTGTTCAGCGTGACGGATGAGGTGAAGGTGTTGGGCGAGAAGCTCGGCCATCACGATTGCCTGCAAGTGGACGGTAACACTGGGCTGCTGGAGATATCGGTCACAGGCCGTTGCTGCCTGATCGAACTGACCGCACGCGGTTAAAAAATGTGGGAGGGGGCTTGCTCCCGATAGCGGTGGTTCAGTCAATTGATAGGTGACTGATAAACCGCTATCGGGAGCAAGCCCCCTCCCACATTTTGTTTTGTGTGGTCCATAGATCTGTTTCCAACCCGCGCACCAATTTGTTACCGAATGCCCCAGCGTGATGCAAAGCTTCGCTGCCGTGACAAATTTCCCTTGCTGCAAAAAACCTCCGTAAGAAATTTCATCAAGCGTTGAAGCCTTGATTTACAAGGCTCGCACGCCCCGTACAAAAAAATCCCAACCACTCCCGGCTAAAGTTGGCCGCTCGATTGCATATGCTTGTACATACAAGTAAAGATGTGTGCGTAAGAGCTTCCTTCGCACCATCCATGTTCGCGCATCGATCGCCGAGGAGTCCTAGCAGTGACCAAGTCTACAAAATACCGTGACGTCGAAATCCGCGCCGCCCGCGGTAACAAGCTCACCGCCAAAAGCTGGCTGACCGAAGCGCCGCTGCGCATGTTGATGAACAACCTCGACCCACAAGTGGCCGAGAACCCCAAGGAACTCGTGGTTTACGGCGGTATTGGCCGTGCGGCGCGCAACTGGGAATGTTACGACCAGATTGTCGAGAGCCTCACCCATTTGAACGATGACGAAACCCTGCTGGTGCAGTCCGGCAAGCCGGTCGGCGTGTTCAAGACCCACAGCAACGCCCCGCGCGTACTGATCGCCAACTCCAACCTGGTACCGCACTGGGCCAGTTGGGAGCACTTCAACGAACTGGATGCCAAGGGCCTGGCCATGTACGGCCAGATGACCGCCGGCAGCTGGATCTACATCGGTAGCCAAGGCATCGTCCAGGGCACCTATGAAACCTTCGTCGAAGCTGGCCGTCAGCACTACGATTCAAACCTTCAGGGCCGTTGGGTCCTCACCGCTGGCCTCGGCGGCATGGGCGGCGCGCAACCGTTGGCCGCGACCCTGGCCGGCGCCTGCTCGCTGAATATCGAGTGCCAACAGGTCAGCATCGACTTCCGCCTGGCCAGCCGCTATGTCGACGAACAAGCCACCGACCTCGATGACGCCCTGGCGCGCATCGCCAAGTACACCAAGGAAGGCAAGGCCATTTCCATCGCCCTGCTGGGCAACGCCGCCGAAATTCTGCCAGAGCTGGTCAAGCGTGGCGTGCGCCCGGACATGGTCACCGACCAGACCAGCGCCCACGACCCGCTCAACGGCTACCTGCCGGCCGGGTGGACCTGGGACGAATACCGCGCCCGCGCCAAAACCGAGCCGGCTGCCGTGATCAAGGCCGCCAAGCAGTCCATGGCCGTGCACGTCAAGGCCATGCTGGAATTCCAGAAGCAAGGCATCCCGACCTTCGACTACGGCAATAACATCCGCCAGATGGCCCAGGAAGAGGGCGTGGAAAATGCCTTCGACTTCCCGGGTTTCGTACCGGCCTACATCCGCCCGCTGTTCTGCCGTGGCATTGGCCCGTTCCGCTGGGCGGCGCTGTCTGGCGACCCGCAAGACATCTACAAGACCGACGCCAAAGTCAAAGAGCTGATCCCGGACGACGCCCACCTGCACAACTGGCTGGACATGGCCCGCGAGCGCATCAGCTTCCAGGGCCTGCCGGCACGTATCTGCTGGGTCGGCCTGGGCCAGCGCGCCAAGCTCGGCCTGGCCTTCAACGAAATGGTACGCAGCGGCGAGCTGTCCGCCCCTGTGGTGATCGGTCGTGACCACCTGGACTCCGGTTCCGTATCCAGCCCGAACCGCGAAACCGAGGCCATGCAGGACGGTTCCGATGCCGTGTCCGACTGGCCACTGCTCAACGCCTTGCTCAACACCGCCAGCGGCGCGACCTGGGTCTCGCTGCACCACGGTGGTGGCGTGGGCATGGGCTTCTCTCAGCACTCAGGCATGGTGATCGTCTGCGACGGTACCGATGAAGCGGCCGAGCGGATTGCGCGGGTGCTGCATAACGACCCGGCGACCGGGGTGATGCGTCATGCCGATGCCGGTTATCAGATTGCTATCGATTGCGCCAAAGAGCAGGGCCTCAACCTGCCGATGATCAAGTAAAGGCTGGCTCGGCCCTTGTGGGAGCTGGCTTGCCTGCGATGCAGACGACGCGGTCTGTCAGTAGGGCCGAGGTGATGCTGTCGCAGGCAAACCAGCTCCCACAGAAGAGCAATCGGCGCACAAAACAATCCATCAGAGGTTGAACAACATGGCTGCAAACGACACCACCCCGTTGATCGAAAGGCGTTCGATCGACTACATCCCGGAAGCGGAAAGACACGGTCGTCTATTGAGCCAGTTCACCCTATGGATGGGTGCCAACCTGCAGATCACCGCGATTGTCACCGGGGCCCTGGCCGTGGTGCTGGGTGGTGATGTGTTCTGGTCGTTGATCGGCCTGCTGGTCGGTCAACTGATCGGTGGCGGGGTCATGGCGCTGCATGCGGCGCAAGGCCCCAAGCTTGGTTTGCCGCAGATGATCTCCAGCCGGGTGCAGTTCGGTGTGTATGGTGCGGCTATCCCGATCGTACTGGTGTGCTTGATGTACCTGGGTTTTACCGCTACCGGCACCGTGCTGTCGGGGCAGGCGCTGGGCCAGTTGTTCGGGGTCAGCGACAGCGTCGGTATCCTGATTTTCGCCAGTGTCATTGTGCTGGTCACCGTGCTGGGTTATCGGGTGATCCATTTCATCGGCCGTGTCGCCAGCGTCATTGGCGTGATTGCCTTTGTGTACCTGTTCAGTCGGTTGATGAGCCAGACCGACGTTGGCGCGCTCCTGCAAATCCGACATTTCAGCTGGAGCAGTTTTCTTTTGGCCGTGTCGCTTGCGGCCTCCTGGCAGATCGCTTTCGGCCCCTATGTGGCGGACTATTCTCGTTACCTGCCGAGCAACACGTCGTCGGTGAAAACCTTTCTCGCCGCTGGCGCGGGTTCGGTCATCGGCGCGCAGGTGGCAATGGTACTCGGCGTGTTCGCTGCGGCCATGTCCAATGGCCAATTTGCCGGGCATGAAGTGGCCTACATCGTTGGCTTGAGCGGCACGGGGGCCACCGCTGCATTGCTGTACTTCAGCATCGCGTTCGGCAAGGTCACCATCTCCACGCTCAACTCCTACGGCAGCTTCATGTGCATTGCGACCATCATCAGCGGCTTTCGTGGTCGCCTGGAGGTCACGCGTGTGCAACGCCTGGTGTTCGTGCTCGCCATCGTCGGTACGGCAACCCTGATCGCCTTGCTTGGCCAGCACTCGTTCCTCGGTGCGTTCAAGTCGTTCATCCTGTTCCTGCTGGCGTTTTTCACGCCCTGGAGCGCGATCAACCTGGTGGATTACTACTGCATCACCCGCGAGCGCTATGACGTGCCGGCACTGGCCGACCCGAACGGTCGCTATGGCCGCTGGAACCTCTTGGGTATCAGTGTCTATGTCTTCGGCGTGCTGGTGCAGTTGCCGTTCATCTCGACCAAGTTCTACACCGGCCCTTTGGTGGCCGCGCTGGGTAACGTGGACATCTCCTGGATCATCGGCCTGGTACTGCCGGCGGCCCTGTATTACGTGTGTGCGAAAAAATGGCACGGCACGGTACCCGATCACCTGATCCTGCCGACAGAGCAGGGCGCTTTACCCACAACAAACGGGCTGGCTGCACAAGCCTGATGGGACGTGGACAGGGCAGGACGCCTACTGACTGCCGTAATCCATTTCATGATTGGGAGCGTCACAACAATGACTATGAATAAGACCTTGCTGGCTACCTTGTTCTCAGCGGGCTTGCTGGCAAGCGCCGGCGCCCAGGCGGCCGGCTGGTGCGAATCCGGCAAGCCGGTGAAATTCGCCGGCCTGAATTGGGAAAGCGGCATGTTACTCACCGACATCCTGCAAACCGTGCTGGAAAAAGGCTACGACTGCAAAACCGACAGCCTGCCAGGCAACTCCATCACCATGGAAAACGCCTTGGGTAGCAACGACATCCAGGTCTTCGCCGAAGAGTGGGTAGGCCGCAGCGAAGTCTGGAACAAGGCCGAGAAGGCCGGCAAAGTCGTCGGTGTAGGTGCCCCGGTGGTCGGCGCGGTGGAAGGCTGGTACGTGCCGCGTTATGTGATCGAGGGCGACGCCAAGCGCAAGCTGGAAGCCAAGGCCCCGGACCTGAAAAGCATCGCCGACCTGGCCAAATACGCCTCGGTGTTCAAGGACCAGGAAGAGCCCTCCAAGGGCCGTTTCTACAACTGCCCGGCCGGCTGGACCTGTGAGCTGGACAACAGCGAAATGCTCAAGAGCTACGGCCTGGAAAGCACCTACACCAACTTCCGCCCAGGCACCGGCCCGGCGCTGGATGCGGCGGTGCTGTCGAGCTACAAGCGCGGCGAACCGATCCTGTTCTACTACTGGTCACCGACACCGCTGATGGGCCAGGTCGACCTGGTCAAGCTGGAAGAAAAGCCCGGCGTGGATAAGAGCGTAAGCATCAAGGTCGGACTGTCCAAGACCTTCCACGAACAAGCGCCAGAACTGGTGGCCGTGCTGGAAAAGGTCAACCTGCCCATCGACCTGCTCAACCAGAACCTCGGCCGCATGGCCAAGGAGCGAATCGAGTCGCCGAAACTGGCGAAAATTTTCCTCAAGGAACATCCTGAAGTCTGGCACGCCTGGGTGAGCGACGACGCAGCCAAGAAAATCGAAGCGGCCTTGTAGGTCAAGTGTGCACGGCTACCCTCAGGGGTGGCCGAGCGGCTGGCCACAACCCACTGGATCGAGAGCACGATATGTTTCCTGAGAGTTTTACGTTTTCCATCGCCGACTGGGTCAACGGTTGGGTGGACTCGCTGGTCACCAACTACGGCGATGTGTTCCGGCACATCTCCGACACCCTGCTATGGGCCATCGTCAACCTGGAAGGCCTGCTCCGCATGGCGCCCTGGTGGCTGATGCTGGCCATTGTCGGGGGCATCGCCTGGCACGCCACGCGCAAGCTGGTGACCACAGCGGTGATCGTCGGTTTGCTGTTCCTGGTGGGCGCGGTTGGCCTGTGGGACAAGCTGATGCAAACCCTGGCACTGATGATGGTCGCCACGGTGATCTCGGTGCTGATCGGCATTCCCCTGGGCATCCTGTCGGCGCGCAGCAATCGCCTGCGTTCGGTGCTGATGCCGCTGCTGGACATCATGCAGACCATGCCCAGCTTCGTGTACCTGATCCCGGTGCTGATGTTGTTCGGCCTGGGCAAGGTGCCGGCGATTTTCGCCACGGTGATCTACGCCGCGCCGCCGCTGATTCGCCTGACCGACCTGGGCATTCGCCAGGTCGATGGCGAGGTCATGGAAGCCATCAACGCCTTTGGCGCCAACCGCTGGCAGCAACTGTTCGGCGTGCAACTGCCGCTGGCGCTGCCGAGCATCATGGCCGGGATCAACCAGACCACCATGATGGCGCTGTCGATGGTGGTAATCGCCTCGATGATCGGCGCCCGCGGCTTGGGTGAAGACGTGCTCGTCGGCATCCAGACCCTCAACGTCGGCCGTGGCCTGGAAGCCGGGCTGGCGATCGTGATTCTCGCAGTGGTCATCGACCGCATTACCCAGGCTTATGGCCGCCCACGGCATGAGGCGAGCAAATGACGACTGTCAGCAAAATCGAAGTAAAGAACGTCTTCAAGATCTTCGGCGCCCGTTCCAAGGACGCCCTGGCGATGGTCGGCCAGGGCAAGACCAAGGACCAGGTACTGGCCGAGACCGGTTGCGTGGTCGGCGTGAACGATCTGTCCCTGAGCATCGGCACGGGTGAGATCTTCGTGATCATGGGCCTGTCAGGTTCCGGCAAGTCCACCCTGGTGCGCCACTTCAACCGCCTGATCGATCCCACCAGCGGCGCGATCCTGGTGGACGGCGAAGACATCCTGCAACTGGACATGGAAGCCCTGCGCCAATTCCGTCGCCACAAGATCAGCATGGTGTTCCAGAGCTTCGGCCTGTTGCCCCACAAGAGCGTGCTCGACAACGTCGCCTACGGCCTCAAAGTGCGCGGTGAAACCAAGCAGGTATGCGCTGAGCGCGCCCTGCACTGGATCGAAACCGTGGGGCTCAAGGGCTACGAAAGCAAATACCCACACCAGCTTTCCGGCGGTATGCGCCAGCGTGTGGGCCTGGCCCGCGCCTTGGCCGCAGACACCGACATCATCCTGATGGACGAAGCCTTCAGCGCCCTCGACCCGCTGATCCGCGCCGAAATGCAGGACCAGTTGCTCGAGCTGCAAAAGACCCTGCACAAGACCATCGTGTTTATCACCCATGACCTCGACGAAGCCGTGCGCATTGGTAATCGCATTGCGATCCTCAAGGACGGCAAGTTGATCCAGGTCGGCACGCCGCGGGAGATTTTGCATTCGCCGGCGGACGAGTATGTGGACCGGTTTGTTCAGCGGCGGGCGGCGGTGGTCTGACGGACGCCATCGCAGGCAAGCCAGCTCCCACATTTGATTGGGTTCACACAGTTCAAATGTGGGAGCCGGGCTTGCCCGCGATGAGGCCGCCAAAGGTTTAGAGAATATGAAGAGGTCAACGATGTCCCAGGCAACCAAAATCATCATCGCCGACGCCCCGATGCGCTGGCAGGACGTCGCCGCCGTTGCTCGCCACGGCGCAGTGCTCGAACTCTCGGGCCACGCCTGGGCGCGCATCGACAATGCCCAGGCCATCGTGCAGCGCATCGTCGCCAGCGGCGAGCGCGCCTATGGTGTGAACACCGGCCTGGGCGCGTTGTGCAATGTGTCGCTTGAGGGCGGGCAACTGAGCCAACTGTCGCGCAATACGCTGCTCAGCCATGCCTGCGGCGTCGGCACGGTGCTCAGCGACGAGCAGACCCGCGCGATCATGTGCGCGGCAATCATCAACTACAGCCACGGTAAATCCGGCCTGCACCCGCAGGTGGTGCACGCGTTGCTGGCGCTGCTCAATCACGGCATCACGCCGCAAGTGCCATCCCAGGGTTCGGTGGGGTATTTGACCCACATGGCCCATGTCGGCGTGGCCTTGCTCGGCATCGGCAATGTGAGTTACCGCGGCCGGATCGTCACGGCGCAATACGCGTTGCAGGCTGAAGGCTTGCAGCCCGTGGTACTCGGTGCCAAGGATGGCCTGTGCCTGGTCAACGGCACGCCGTGCATGACCGGCCTGAGTTGCCTGGCCCTGGCCGACGCGCACCACCTGTTGCAATGGGCCGACGTGATCGGCGCCATGAGTTTCGAAGCCCAGCGCGGCCAGATCGATGCCTTCGACGAAGAAATCATCGCCCTCAAGCCGCACCCGGGTATGCAGCAAGTGGGCAGCAACCTGCGTGCGTTGCTCGACGGCAGTGAGGTGATCGCCAGCAGCAAAGGTATCCGCACCCAGGACGCCTTGAGCATTCGCTCGATCCCGCAGATCCACGGCGCGGCCCGCGATCAGGTGGAGCACGCCACGCGCCAGATCGAGACCGAACTCAACAGCGCCACCGACAACCCTTTGGTGCTCGGCACGCCGGTCAGCTACCGCGTGGTGTCCCAGGCCAACCCCCACGGCCAGTCCGTGGCGCTGGCGGCCGACATGCTCGCCATCGCCATGGCCGAAATCGGCTCGGTGGCCGAGCGCCGCCTGGATCGCCTGATCAATCCGCACGTCAGCGGCTTGCCGGCCTTTCTGGTCAGCAACCCGGGGGTCAACTCCGGGATGATGATCGTGCAGTACGTCGCCGCGTCCTTGTGCGGGCAAAACCGCCAGTTGGCGCAACCGGCGGTGCTCGACAACTTCGTCACCTCGGGCCTGCAGGAAGACCACCTGAGCATGGGCACCAACGCCGCGCTCAAGCTGCACCAGGTATTGGCCAACGTCACCCAGATTCTTGCCATCGAATACTTGCTGGCGGCCCAGGCGTTCGAGTTCCTCAAGGACCAGCGCTTGGGCGCCGGTACCGATCACGCCTGGCGCTTGCTGCGCGAAGTGGTCCCCGCTTACGAGCAGGACCGCTGGCTGGCGCCGGATATTGCCGCCGCTGCCCAGTTGCTTAAAGACACTGCGTTACCGAATTTGCACTGAACACTTAAGAATAATTCACAAGGAGAACGAATGTGACTGCGCTAAACCTGATTCCAGGCCAACTGAGCCTCGCCCAACTGCGTGCCATCTACCAGCAGCCGGTAACCCTCAGCCTGGATGACAGCGCCTCGGCCCAGATCGAAGCCAGCGTTGCCTGCGTGGAGCAGATCCTCGCCGAGAACCGCACCGCCTATGGCATCAACACCGGTTTTGGCCTGCTGGCCTCGACCCGTATCGCCAGCGAAGACCTGGAAAACCTCCAGCGTTCACTGGTGCTGTCCCATGCTGCCGGCGTCGGTGAGCCGATCAGCGATGCGCTGGTGCGGCTGGTCATGGTGCTCAAGGTCAACAGCCTGAGCCGTGGTTTCTCCGGGATCCGTCGCCAGGTGATCGACGCGCTGATTGCGCTGATCAACGCCCAGGTGTACCCGCACATTCCGCTCAAGGGTTCGGTCGGTGCATCCGGTGACCTGGCGCCATTGGCGCATATGTCCCTGGTCCTGCTCGGCGAAGGCAAGGCGCGCTACAAAGGCGAATGGCTGGACGCGACCGCAGCGCTGAAAGTGGCTGGCCTCACACCGCTGACCCTGGCCGCCAAAGAGGGCCTGGCCCTGCTCAACGGTACCCAGGTGTCCACCGCTTATGCATTGCGCGGCCTGTTCGAAGGTGAAGACCTGTTCGCCGGCGCCCTTGCGTGTGGCGGGCTGACCGTGGAAGCCGTACTGGGTTCGCGTTCGCCGTTCGATGCGCGTATTCATGCGGCGCGTGGCCAGCGCGGGCAGATCGATGCGGCTGCGGCCTATCGTGACCTGCTGGGCGAAAGCAGCCAGGTCTCGCAGTCGCACCAGAACTGCGACAAGGTGCAAGACCCTTACTCCCTGCGTTGCCAGCCACAGGTCATGGGCGCCTGCCTGACCCAGTTCCGCCAGGCTGCCGAAGTGCTGGTGGTGGAAGCCAACGCGGTGTCGGATAACCCACTGGTATTTGCCGCCGAAGGCGATGTGATTTCCGGTGGCAACTTCCACGCCGAACCGGTGGCCATGGCCGCCGATAACATGGCCCTGGCGATTGCCGAAATCGGCTCCCTGAGCGAGCGACGCATCTCGTTGATGATGGACAAGCACATGTCGCAACTGCCACCGTTTTTGGTGGGCAATGGCGGGGTGAACTCCGGCTTCATGATTGCCCAGGTGACGGCTGCTGCGCTCGCCAGCGAGAACAAGGCGCTGGCCCATCCCCATAGCGTCGACAGCCTGCCGACCTCGGCGAACCAGGAAGACCACGTGTCCATGGCCCCGGCTGCGGGCAAGCGTCTGTGGGAAATGGCCGAGAACACCCGTGGCATCCTCGCGGTGGAATGGCTGGCAGCGTGCCAGGGCCTGGATTTGCGCGACGGCCTGAAGACCTCGCCGAAACTTGAAAAAGCCCGCGGCATCCTGCGCGATAAGGTGGCGTTCTATGACAAGGATCGCTTCTTCGCCCCAGACATCAACGCCGCCAGCGAACTGCTCGCCACCCGCTGCCTGAATGAGCTGGTACCGGCCAAGTTGCTGCCGAGCCTTTAAGCTCCCCGGTACCCAATGTGGGAGCTGGCTTGCCTGCGATAGCGGTGTGTCTGCGCCAGATGGGCTGGCTGGAAGTCCGCCATCGCAGGCAAGCCAGCTCCCACATTGATTTTCGCCAGATTCAGATTTTCTCGGGATAAGAATAATAGGGAAGAGAAATGCACCAGCCAGAAAAAGGTTTGAAACGCGGGCTCAACGCCCGACATATTCGCTTCATGGCACTCGGTTCCGCGATCGGCACCGGGCTGTTCTATGGTTCTGCCTCCGCTATCCAGATGGCCGGCCCCGCCGTGCTGCTGGCTTACCTCATCGGCGGCGCCGCCGTGTTCATGGTGATGCGTGCTCTCGGTGAAATGGCCGTGCACAACCCGGTGTCCGGCTCGTTCGGCCACTACGCCAGCACCTACCTGGGGCCCATGGCGGGGTTTATCCTCGGCTGGACCTACGCCTTTGAAATGATCATCGTCTGCCTGGCCGACGTCACCGCGTTCGGCATCTACATGGGCTTCTGGTTTCCCGAGGTAGCCCGTTGGGTCTGGGTGCTGGGCATCGTGTTTTTGATCGGCGGCCTGAACCTGTGCAACGTCAAGGTCTTTGGCGAAATGGAGTTCTGGCTGTCGTTGCTCAAGGTCGGCGCCATCGTGGCGATGATCCTCGGCGGTTTCGGCATCATGCTGTTCGGCATTCACTCGGCGGGTGAAACCCAGGCTAGCGGCCTGAGCAACCTGTGGGCGCACGGCGGCTTCATGCCCAACGGCATTGGTGGCTTGATCGCCTCGTTTGCGGTGGTGATGTTTGCGTTCGGCGGTATCGAAATCATCGGCATCACTGCCGGTGAAGCCAAGGACCCGCAGCGAGTGATCCCCAAGGCGATCAACGCGGTACCGCTGCGTATCCTGTTGTTCTACGTGCTGACCCTGTTCGTGCTGATGGCGATCTACCCGTGGCCGCAAATTGGCAGCCAGGGCAGCCCGTTCGTGCAGATCTTCAGTAACCTGGGGATAGGCTCGGCGGCGACCATTCTCAATATCGTGGTGATCTCGGCGGCGGTCTCGGCCATCAACAGCGACATCTTCGGCGCCGGTCGCATGATGTACGGCCTGGCCCAGCAAGGTCAGGCGCCCAAGGGCTTTGCGCAGTTGTCCAAACAAGGCGTGCCGTGGATGACCGTGGTGGTGATGGGCGCCGCGTTGCTCGGCGGCGTGGTGCTCAACTACCTGATCCCGGAAAACGTCTTCCTGCTGATCGCTTCGATCGCCACCTTTGCCACCGTGTGGGTCTGGCTGATGATCCTGTTTACCCAGGTCGCCATGCGTCGCTCGATGACCAGGGAGCAGGTCGCCGAACTGAAATTCCCGGTGCCGTTCTGGCCCTATGCGCCGGCAGCGGCCATTGTGTTCATGCTGTTTGTGTTTGGTGTGCTCGGTTACTTCCCGGACACCCAGGCGGCCTTGATGGTCGGCGCTGTGTGGATCGTGCTGCTGATCGTCGCGTACCTGCTGTGGGTCAAGCCCGCTGCCGGGCAAGCGGCCAAGGTCCATTACGAACAGGCTTTGTCTCATCGATAACTTAGGGAGGCGTTGATGAAAACCCTTTGGCAACACTGCCACGTCGCAACCATGGCCCAAGGCAAATACTCGATTATCGAGGATGCCGCGATGGTGACAGCGGGCTCGCTGATCGAGTGGATCGGCCCGCGCAGCCAGGCACCTACGGCCGATTACGCCCAGGTGCATGACCTGCAAGGCGCGTGGGTCACCCCCGGGCTGATCGACTGCCACACCCATACCGTGTTTGGTGGCAATCGCAGCGGCGAATTCGAGCAGCGCCTCGAAGGCGTCAGCTACGCCGACATCGCGGCCAAGGGCGGCGGGATTGCCAGTACCGTGCGTGCCACGCGTGCAGCCACGGAAGATCAATTGTTCCTGAGCGCTGAAAAACGTCTGCGCAGCCTTTTGCGTGACGGCGTGACTACCGTGGAGATCAAGTCCGGCTACGGCCTGGATCTGCCCAACGAGCGCAAGATGCTGCGCGTGGCCCGGCGCCTGGGTGAAGCGCTGCCGGTCAGCGTGCGCGCCACGTGCCTGGCCGCTCACGCGCTGCCGCCGGAGTACAAGGACCGCGCCGATGATTACATTGAGCACATCTGCAATGAGATGCTGCCGGCGCTGGCCGCAGAGGGCCTGGTGGATGCGGTGGATGCCTTCTGTGAATACCTGGCGTTTTCCCCCGAACAGGTCGAGCGCGTGTTCAAGGTTGCCCACCAGCTTGGCTTGCCGGTAAAGCTGCACGCCGAGCAACTCTCATCGCTGCACGGTTCCAGCCTGGCGGCGCGCTATCACGCGTTGTCGGCCGACCATCTTGAGTTCATGACTGAAGAAGATGCCATCGCCATGGCCGCTGCCGGCACGGTCGCCGTGTTGCTGCCGGGCGCTTTCTACTTCCTGCGCGAAACCCAGTTGCCGCCCATGGAGGCCCTGCGCAAGCACGGCGTGAAGATCGCCATCGCCAGCGACCTCAACCCCGGCACTTCCCCGGCGTTGTCGGTGCGCCTGATGCTGAACATGGCCTGCACCCTGTTCCGCATGACGCCCGAAGAAGCCCTGGCCGGTGCCACGCAACATGCGGCCACCGCGTTGGGCATGGGCGACACCCATGGCTCCCTGGAAGCGGGCAAGGTCGCTGACTTTGTCGCCTGGCAGATTGATCGCCCCGCTGACCTGGCCTACTGGCTGGGCGGCGAGCTGGATAAACGCGTTGTGCGCCACGGCGCCGACGTCACTGTGTAAGGAGTGGTGTTGTGGATAAGGTTCTGACATTCAAACAAGGCCGCGTACCGCTGCTGATCAGCATGCCCCACGCCGGCGTGCGCCTGACGCCTGCGGTCGAGGCCGGGTTGATTCCCCAAGCGCAAAGCCTGCCGGACACCGACTGGCATATTCCGCTGCTGTATGACTTTGCCGAAGAACTGGGCGCCAGCACCCTGGCGGCGGAGTACTCGCGGTTTGTCATCGACTTGAACCGGCCTTCCGACAACAAGCCGCTCTATGCCGGCGCTACCACTGGCCTGTACCCGGAGACGCTGTTCGATGGTGTGCCCTTGTTCCGCGAGGGGCTGGAGCCGAACGAGACCGAGCGCGCCAGTTACTTGCAGAAGATTTGGGGCCCGTATCACCGCACGCTGCAGGAGGAACTGGCACGGCTCAAGGCCGAATTCGGCTACGCGTTGCTGTTCGATGCGCACTCGATCCGCTCGGTGATCCCGCACCTGTTCGACGGCAAGCTGCCGGACTTCAACCTCGGCACCTTCAACGGCGCTGCCTGTGATCCCGAGTTGGCCAGCCAACTGGAAGCCATCTGCGCCGGGCATCCGCAGTACAGCCATGTGTTGAACGGGCGCTTCAAGGGCGGGCATATCACCCGTCACTACGGCAACCCCGCGCAGGATATTCATGCGGTGCAGTTGGAGTTGGGGCAATGCACGTATATGGAAGAGGTTGAGCCGTTTCGGTATCGGGCGGATTTGGCTGAGCCGACGCGGGAGGTATTGAAGCAGTTGTTGCAAGGTTGTTTGGCCTGGGGGAAAAAGCAGTACGGCTGAAATCGCCACCGCAAGCCAGTCGCGCCTGCTGATCGTTGCCGGCCTGTGGATGACCGCTGTGATCGGTGGCTCGGCCAGGAATCGACAGCAGCGCTGAGGAGGCGGGCGGTGTTGCTAAGAGTTGCACGCGCGTTTGACCGTCACTGGACAATATCGCTTTGTTTCAGGTCGCCGTGCACCTTCACCTCCAGTGGCTGACCTTGGCCATCGAAGACCCGCAGTGTGCTGATGTTCTTGTGTGGGTCGTAGGATATGGAGGCGTCGCCTTTTTGCATCTGCGCCGATTTGCCATCGACAAATCGCAATGGGGCGTCTCCGATTTTACTGCGTATGCCCGACACATCGACCTTGTCCTTGCCGCTTTCAAAATCCATGATTTCGTCGGTTCCATCCACGCTGTTCGATTCAGTCCAACTACCATAAACAAAGGTGTCGGCACCTTTTCCGCCCCACAGTTTATCCGCGCCTCTGCCACCATCAATAATGTCGTCGCCATCACCACCCTTGAGTATGTTGTCGGCGTCGTTACCGATTATCAGGTCATTGCCTTTGCCACCAATCGCGTTTTCGATGATGACGCCCCGGGCAATAGAGAGGTTTCGATCGCGACCATTGGCATTGGTGAAGGTGCCAGGCGTCAGGTTGATCTTTTGGTTTTTCTGATAGCCGGATAAATCCAGTGTGTCGTTGCCGCCGCTATCCCAAAGGGTACCTCTGAGCTCATCCTTTTCGGACTTGAGCTTGAGGAAGTTTCGGTTGGCGTTGGAGTTGAAGCCGTAGACGGTGTCCTCTTTGCGAGTATTGTGGTTTACACCGTACCGGGTCTGTATGGCGGTGATGTCATCCTGTAGGGGGGACTTCGCAACCGAGCCATGCTGGTATTTGCTCATAATGGTGTGGGAACGGGAATCTTCCACATAACCGAGTTTTTGCTGTTCATATTTTGTTCCGTAGTTGCCTCCTGGATGCTTCAAGCCAAGCGTGTGGCCGACTTCATGGATCAGAGTCGTCATACCGCTCGGGCCTGCACTTTCTTTTTCTGTGGTCCAGACATGCGCCGTTAGCCTGTCTTTCGTCGGCGGCAAGGCGTGGGGGTTGAAAGGGGTGTACTGACCTTTGTCATTCAGTCTGGTTTTGAAGTTGCCGAAGTTGATATGACCTTCGCTTTGTTCATTTCTCGGCCCTTCTACAAATTTCACGTTTGTCACATCTTCCCAGAGCTTGAGTGCCTCGCGGGTTTTGGCTTTGTTTGCTTCGGACACATCAGTCACGCCTTGGTAACTGTCATGTTGCCCTTCAGGTTTATCGGAGCCGGGGGTAAATGAATAGGTGATGGTGATGACGCCATCGCCGTTCTTATCCTTCCAGATCGGATTCGGGCTTATCAGTCGCGCAGTGGCTTCCTCTGCGGTCTTGGACTTCAGGCCGTTGATTTCGATGTGCCCGCCACGATCATCACGACGCCTGAACTGTTCAACTTGTTGATATGTGGCACTTCCTTGCGGGGGAAGTCTGCTGATCGACATGGGATTCTCTATTCAAAGTTGGCGAGCTCTGAGCTTGGCGATGTCGAATCCAGTCGCAATTAAGAGTTTTCCGCAGTAGTGAGATGTCTTGCTCGCTGATTTGTAGGAAAGGGCAGTGACGCAATTGCAGCAACTCGACGATAACGTGCTGCATTACCTGAGCAGCGAAGGGCTGACACAGGTCTAAGCGCTCAATGACATGCTCATTGCACAATTCGGGTTTATGATGCGAGACGGCAAAATAATAGACGTCCCCCCAGGGATGAACCCGACACCCTACGGAGCGCGCAATGCAGACTTGGTACCCGCAGATCAAACCCTACGCCCGGCATGATCTGGCAGTCGATGACACCCACACGCTGTATGTCGATGAAAGTGGCTCTCCCGAGGGCTTGCCCGTCGTGTTCATCCACGGGGGGCCAGGTGCCGGTTGCGACGCCCAGAGCCGCTGCTATTTCGATCCGAACCTCTACCACATCGTCACCTTCGACCAGCGTGGCTGCGGGCGCTCCACCCCCCGCGCCAACCTTGAGAACAACACCACCTGGGATCTGGTCGCCGACCTTGAGCGCATCCGCGAGCACCTGGGCATCGACAAATGGGTGCTGTTCGGCGGCTCCTGGGGTTCAACCCTGGCCCTGGCCTACGCACAAACCCATCCAGAGCGTGTGCTTGGCCTGATTGTGCGCGGCATCTTCCTGGCCCGCCCGCAGGATATTCACTGGTTCTACCAAGAGGGCGCGAGCCGTCTTTTCCCGGACTACTGGCAGGACTACCTGGCGCCAATCCCGGTGGAAGAACGCCACGACATGATTGCCGCCTACCACAAGCGCCTCACCGGCAACGACCAGATCGCCCAGATGCATGCGGCCAAAGCCTGGTCGGGTTGGGAAGGGCGCATGCTCGGCCTGTGTCCGAGCCCGCAGCATGTGGAGCGTTTTTCCGAACCGCAACGCGCGCTGTCCATTGCGCGTATCGAGTGCCATTACTTCACCAACAACTCCTTCCTGGAGCCCAACCAGCTGATTCGCGATATGCACAAGATCGCCCATCTGCCGGGCATCATCATCCATGGTCGCTACGACATGATCTGCCCGCTGGATAACGCCTGGGAGCTGCATCAGGCCTGGCCCAACAGTGAGTTGCAGGTGATTCGCGAGGCTGGCCATGCCGCGTCTGAGCCGGGCATCACCGACGCGCTGGTGCGCGCCACCGGCGAGATGGCACGGCGCCTGCTTGATCTGCCGCCTGAAGAAGCATGAAGGGCCTGTTGCAGCGGGTGCGTGGCGCCCGCGTCGAAGTAGCCGGTGAGGTCGTGGGGGCGATTGACCAAGGTTTGCTGGTGCTGGTCGCCGTCGAACCTACAGATACGCCCGAGAGCGCCGACAAACTGCTGCACAAGCTGCTTAACTACCGGGTGTTCAGTGACGCCGAGGGCAAGATGAACCTCTCGCTCAAGGATATCGGCGGCGGGTTGCTGCTGGTGTCGCAGTTCACCCTGGCGGCGGACACGAAGAGCGGGCTGCGGCCAAGCTTCTCCACCGCTGCCCCTCCGGCCTTGGGAGCGGCGCTTTTTGAGCACTTGTTGTTACAAGCGCAACAATTGCATGGCAAGGTGGCGTCAGGGCGTTTTGGCGCTGATATGCAGGTGCATTTGGTCAATGATGGCCCTGTGACCTTTCTCTTACAGACATGAATGTATGAAAAACGACTTTAATGCCTAAAAACGCAGGTTTTCGCTACAAATACTTCGCTGTCCCTGATGCGTTGTCTCGCGGGCTACTAGATAATCGCGCGCTACGGGGATCAGCGTTGTTTGGTCCATTTTTGACTTAGGTAGAGCCTTGTCCGATAGCCTTTGGGGAATCATTTTGCCTTGGGGGAGTCGGAACATTGCTCGCCAACCTGGCATATAGATAGCTGGCCGTTGGTTTTTTGATCTGTTTTCGGCGAGGGTTGCTCGTGATTGTTAGTCCCTGTAATGCACCAAAATTGTCTGCCAAACGGTTACGAAACGCACTGGTAACGGGCTCTGCCCTGTTTTGCCTGTTCGGCGCGGGTCAACTGTGGGCATTCAGTCTGGATGATGTGTCGGCCAAGGCAAAAGAGCTGGCCGGGCAGAAATACGAAGCTCCGCGCAGCAATCTGCCGAACGAATTCCGCGAAATGAAATTCGCTGACTACCAGAAGATTCGTTTCCGCAACGAAAAAGCCGAGTGGGCCGATCAGAACACCCCGTTCAAGCTGTCCTTCTATCACCAGGGTATGCATTTCGATACGCCGGTGAAAATCAATGAAGTCACCGCCGACAGCGTGCATGAAATCAAGTACGACCCGACTCGCTTCGATTTCGGTGACGTGAAATTTGATCCCAAAGCCACCGAACAGCTGGGCTATGCCGGTTTCCGTGTGCTTTTCCCGATCAACAAGGCCGACAAGCAAGACGAAATCATGACCATGCTCGGCGCGAGCTATTTCCGCGTCGTCGGCAAGGACCAGGTGTATGGCCTGTCTGCCCGTGGCATGGCTATCGATACCGCGCTGCCGTCCGGTGAAGAGTTCCCACGGTTCACCGAGTTCTGGATCGAGCGACCAAAGCCGGGCGACAAGCACCTGGTGATCTTCGCCCTGCTGGACTCGCCGCGCGCTACCGGTGCCTATCGCCTGATCCTGCGCCCCGGCACTGACACCGTGGTCGATGTGAAATCCCAGATGTTCCTGCGCGACAAGGTCAGCAAGCTGGGGGTTGCCCCGTTGACCTCGATGTTCCTGTTCGGCGCCAACCAGCCTTCCAAGGTGCTTAACTACCGTCGCGAGCTCCACGATTCCAGCGGCCTGTCGATCCACGCCGGCAATGGCGAGTGGATCTGGCGCCCGTTGAACAACCCTAAACACCTGTCGGTCAGCAACTTCAGCGTCGAGAACCCGCGTGGCTTCGGCCTGCTGCAACGTGGCCGCAACTTCAGCCACTACGAAGACCTGGACGACAACTACGACAAGCGCCCAAGCGCCTGGATCGAACCTGAAGGCGATTGGGGCAAGGGCTCCGTTGACCTGGTAGAGATCCCGACAGCCGATGAAACCAACGACAACATCGTGGCGTTCTGGAGCCCGGCCGAACTGCCGGAAGTCGGCAAGCCGCTGGACATCGCCTACCGTCTGCACTGGACCCTGGACGACGCTGCATTCCATTCGCCGGACAGCGCTTGGGTCAAGCAGACCCTGCGTTCTACCGGTGACGTGAAGCAATCCAACCTGATCCGTCAGCCCGATGGCAGCGTGGCCTACCTGGTGGACTTCGAGGGCCCAGCCCTGAAGAAACTGCTGCCGGACGCCCCGGTGCGCAGCCAGGTGAGCGTGGGCGACAACGCCGAACTGGTTGAAAACAGTGTGCGCTACAACGAACACACCAAAGGCTGGCGCTTGACTCTGCGTATGAAGATCAAGGACGCAGGCAAACCGACCGAAATGCGTGCGGCACTGGTGCAGGATGTGGTGCAACCAGCGCCTGAGCCGGTTTCCAATCACGTGTTGAAGGCTGACAAAGTCCTGGCCAAGCAGCACGAGAAACAGGCCAGGAAAGACGCAAAAGACAAGCAAGACCCGCAGCCAGAAGCTGCCCCAGCCACACCGGAGCCGGCCAAGACCGAACAAGTCCTGACCGAAACCTGGAGCTATCAGTTGCCTGCCGATGAGTAATTCAAATGTCCGGCCAGAGACTCTGAGCGAGTATCTGGCGCACCTCCCGTTGACCGCTGAGCAGCGCGCCGAGCTGGCGGGCTGCAACTCGTTCAGCGAATTGCACGAACGCTTGTCGTCGTCGACTTTCGACGCACCGACTGAGGCCGCCCAGGCTTCGGTCGGCCGTCGCTTGACCCTCAACAGCGCCGAAGAGCTGCAAGACGCCGAGATGCTGGCGCTCGACGCCAGCGGTCGCGTGTGTCTTAAAGCCACGCCGCCGATCCGCCGGACCAAAGTGGTGCCCGAGCCCTGGCGCACCAACATCCTGGTGCGCGGCTGGCGCCGGATGACGGGTCGCACCAACCCGCCCAAGCCACCCAAGGATGAGCGCGTACTGCCCGCTGCCCGCTGGCGTACCGTGGGTTCGATCCGTCGCTATATCCTGTTGGTGTTGATGTTGGGCCAGACCATTGTCGCCGGCTGGTACATGAAAGGCATCATGCCGTACCAGGGCTGGTCGCTGGTCGACTTCGATGAAATCCGCAACCAGACCCTGCTGCAAACCGCCACTCAGGTAATGCCTTACGCGCTGCAAACCAGCATCCTGATCATGTTCGGGATTCTGTTCTGCTGGGTCTCGGCCGGTTTCTGGACCGCACTCATGGGCTTCCTGGAACTGCTGACCGGTCACGATAAATACCGCATCTCCGGTAAAAGTGCCGGTAACGAGCCAATTCCGAAGGATGCGCGCACCGCACTGGTAATGCCGATCTGCAACGAAGACGTGCCGCGGGTATTCGCAGGTTTGCGTGCCACGTTCGAATCGGTAGCCGCCACCGGTGACCTGGATCGCTTCGATTTCTTTGTGCTCAGCGACAGTAACGACGCCGACATCTGCATCGCCGAACAGCAAGCCTGGCTCGACGTGTGCCGCGAAGCTGGCGGCTTTGGCAAGATCTTCTATCGCCGCCGCCGCCGTCGTGTAAAGCGCAAGAGCGGCAACCTCGACGACTTCTGCCGTCGCTGGGGCGGCGACTACAAATACATGGTCGTTCTCGACGCTGACTCCGTGATGAGCGGCGAATGCCTGACCAGCTTGGTACGCCTGATGGAAGCCACGCCGGATGCGGGGATTATCCAGACCGCGCCGCGGGCGTCGGGCATGGACACCCTGTATGCGCGTATGCAGCAGTTCGCTACCCGCGTATACGGCCCATTGTTTACCGCCGGCCTGCACTTCTGGCAGTTGGGTGAATCCCACTACTGGGGTCACAACGCCATTATCCGCATGAAGCCGTTTATCGAGCACTGCGCCCTGGCGCCGTTGCCAGGTAAGGGCGCATTCGCCGGTGCAATCCTTTCCCACGACTTCGTTGAAGCCGCTCTGATGCGCCGTGCCGGCTGGGGCGTGTGGATTGCCTACGACTTGCCGGGCAGTTACGAAGAACTGCCGCCGAACCTGCTGGACGAACTCAAGCGTGACCGTCGCTGGTGCCACGGTAACCTGATGAACTTCCGCCTGTTCCTGGTTAAAGGCATGCACCCGGTGCACCGTGCGGTGTTCCTGACCGGCGTGATGTCCTACCTGTCGGCGCCGTTGTGGTTCTTCTTCCTGGTGTTGTCCACGGCGTTGCTGGCGGTGAACACCCTGATGGAGCCGCAGTACTTCATGGCGCCGCGCCAGTTGTACCCACTATGGCCACAATGGCACCCGGACAAGGCGGTGGCGCTGTTCTCCACCACCATCGTGCTGTTGTTCCTGCCCAAGCTGCTCAGCATCATCCTGATCTGGGCCAAGGGTGCCAAGGAGTTCGGCGGCAAGTTCAAGGTGACCTTGTCGATGCTGCTGGAGATGCTGTTCTCCATGCTGCTGGCGCCGGTGCGGATGATTTTCCACACCCGTTTCGTCCTCGCCGCTTTCCTCGGTTGGGCTGCCACCTGGAACTCGCCGCAGCGTGACGACGACTCCACGCCTTGGAGTGAAGCGGTCAAGCGTCACGGCCCGCAAACTATCCTCGGCTTCCTGTGGGCGCTGTTGGTGGTGTGGTTGAACCCAAGTTTCCTGTGGTGGCTGGTGCCGATTGTCGGCTCGCTGATGCTGTCGATTCCGGTGTCGGTGATTTCCAGCCGGGTCAAGCTGGGCCTCAAGTCCCGTGACGAGAGCCTGTTCCTGATCCCCGAGGAATACAATCCGCCGCAAGCGCTGCTGTCGACCGAGAAGTACACCCACGAAAACCGTTGGCACGCCCTCAATGACGGTTTCGTGCGTTCGGTGGTCGACCCGCAGCAGAACGCCCTGGCCTGTGCCTTGGCGACCTCGCGTCACCGTGAGGCCGAGCCGATCGAGTACCTGCGCATGGAGCGCGTTCGCCATGCGTTGAAAGTCGGGCCTGCCGGCCTCAACAACAGCGAACGCCTGGCCCTGCTCAGCGATCCGGTAGCCCTGGCTCGCCTGCATGAGCAGGTCTGGAACGAAGGTCATGCCGAGTGGCTCGGTGCCTGGCGTGCTTCGATCAAGGCAGATCCGCACGCGCCATTGCTGCCTCTGCAACCGCAGTCGCCGCAGGCCCAACCGGCCTGATTCAGACGCCCCCGAGGGCTCGCCTCGGGGGCGCTGCAGACGCTGGTCCTACAGCGTTTACAGTCGCTTCCTTTTATCCCTAACTCCTTGTTATTTCGAAACAAAAGACCTTTGATCGAGGCGTATTGTCGTGCCTGTCGCTGGGTTAGCATCGCCCCCCAAAATTTGACTCGCCACGGGGGCATTCATGATCAAAAGGTATTGTTCGGTATTGCTGGTTAGCGTTTTCCTATGGGCTTACGCGGGTCTGCTGAGTGCGGGCGCCCTGGACGATGCTGTTCGTCGCGGCGTGTTGAAGGTGGGGACCACGCCCAATTACGTGCCCTTCGAGATGCTCGATAAGCAGGGGCGCATCGTCGGTTTTGAAATTGACTTGCTCCGCGCCATGAGCCGTGCACTGGGCGTGGAACTTGAGCTGATTGCGGTGCCGTATACGGATTTGGTACCGGGGTTGATGGCGAAGAAATTCGACCTGATTGGCAGTGGCATGACCGTCACCCAAGAGCGCAACCTGAAGCTCAACTTCAGCGACTCTTTCATTGTGGTGGGTCAGACCGTGCTGCTGCACCCCCGCCTGGCCGGCATCGTTTCCAGCATCGAAGAGCTGGACGACGCCAGCTACCGGGTGGTGACTATCCAGGGCACGACCGGAGAGGCAGCAGCCCAGCGTTTTCTGGGGGCTGCTCAACTGAGCACGGTGACGACCCCGGAAGACGGTGTGCGGCAGGTCGTGGAAGGCAAGTTCGATGCGTTTATCCATGATGCGCCCTACAACCTGATCGCGATGAGCCGGCCGCAGAACAGCGCCTTGTTGACACTGGAACAACCCTTCACCTTTGAGCCCCTGGCGTTTGGTTTGAAAAAGGGTGATTACGACAGCCTCAACTGGATCAATCACTTTCTCAACCAGATCGCTCAGGATGGCTCCTACGATCACTTGCATGACAAGTGGTTCAGGGACACGGCCTGGATGGCAGAGATTGAGTGATCGTCATAACTACTTACACATCAATCAATTGTCGAGGGGCTGCGTAGACGCGTCTACCCCTGCGCTTGACTGCACCGCCGTAGGACTTTTACGACATACGCCGATAACATTTACCGCTGAAACCTTTGTGACGGACAACGAGTGGGTTAGGATCGCATCCCGAAATGGCGCAGCCCTTTTGTGCGCCGACCTTATAAGAATCGTTCAGGGGTCTTGAAGATGAAAAAGTATCTTTCGATGCTGATGCTCGGCGTCACCGCGATGGTCGCTGCCACTGCGGCCCAGGCCGGTGCCATCGACGATGCGGTCAAGCGCGGCACGTTGAAAGTCGGCATGGACCCGACCTACATGCCGTTCGAAATGACTGACAAGCGCGGTGAAATCATCGGCTTCGAAGTCGACATCCTCAAGGCCATGGCCAAGTCCATGGGGGTCAAGCTGGAGCTGGTGTCCACCGGTTATGACGGCATCATCCCGGCCTTCCTGACCGGCAAGTTCGACATGATCGGCAGCGGCATGACCCTGACCCAGGAGCGCAACCTGCGCCTGAACTTCAGCGAACCCTTCATCGTGGTCGGCCAGACCCTGCTGATCCGCAAGGACCTGGAAGGCACCATCAAGTCCTACAAAGACCTGAACGATGAGAAATACCGTCTGACCTCCAAGCTCGGCACCACCGGTGAGATGGTCGCCAAAAAGCTGATTTCCAAGGCCAAGTACCACGGCTACGACAACGAGCAGGAAGGCGTGCTGGATGTGGTCAACGGCAAGGCTGACGCCTTCGTCTATGACGCACCGTATAACGTAGTAGCCGAGAAGAAAGTCGGCAACGGCAAGCTGGTGTTCCTGGAAGAACCCTTCACCTTTGAACCCCTGGCGTTCGGTTTGAAGAAAGGCGATTACGACAGCATCAACTTCATCAACAACTTCCTGCACCAGATCCGTAACGACGGCACTTACGATCGCATCCATGACAAGTGGTTCAAGAGCTCCGAGTGGCTCAAGGACATGGAATAAGGCCTGACACCGAGTTGCCTGTATCGCAGGCAAGCCGGCTCCCACATTTGACTGTATTCACACATCAACCTGTGGGAGCGGGCTTGCCCCCGATGGCGGCCTATCAGGCAACACATATCCGGAAAGTGAAATGAAACAGAAAAAAGCCCAATGGCCCTGGCACCTGCTGACGGTGGTCGTGCTGGTCGGCCTGGCTGGCGCCTTGTACTACGCCACCTCGTTGATGTCCTACGAGTGGCGCTGGAACCGCGTGCCGCAATACTTCGCCTATCAAGCCGAAACCTCCCAGCGCGCCGCGGATATTTCCACCGTGGTCGAGTTGGTGCGCAAAGGCGATGTGGCCGAAGTCACCCTGCGCAACGACGCGGGGGCCGAGCAAAAGCTCACGGTTGCCGACAACAGCCTGCAAGTGGCGCGCGGTGATGATGTGGCTGAGGGCGATGTGGTCGGCGTGACCCGCCAGTGGGCGTTGGGGCCGCTGATGTGGGGCTTGTGGACCACGCTGTGGCTGTCGGTGGTGTCCGGCATCCTGGGCTTGGCGATAGGTTTGGCGACCGGTTTGTGCCGGCTCTCCAAAAACCCGACCCTGCGGGATTTGTCGACGATCTACGTCGAACTGGTGCGCGGTACGCCGCTGCTGGTGCAGATTTTCATTTTCTATTTCTTCATCGGCACGGTGCTCAACCTCTCCCGGGAGTTTGCCGGGATCGCCGCGCTGTCGTTGTTCACCGGCGCCTACGTGGCCGAAATCGTCCGCGCCGGCGTGCAGTCCATCACCCGTGGCCAGGATGAGGCGGCGCGTTCCTTGGGCTTGAGCGCCAGCCAGTCGATGCGCCATGTGGTGTTGCCGCAAGCCTTCAAGCGCGTGCTGCCACCCCTGGCCGGGCAATTTATCAGCCTGGTCAAGGACACGTCCCTGGTGTCGGTGATCGCGATTACCGAATTGCTCAAGAGTGGCCGCGAAGTGATCACCACCTCGTTTTCGCCATTCGAGATCCTGTTCTGTGTGGCAGGCCTGTACCTGCTGATCAACCTGCCGCTGTCGAAAATGGCCAGCCGGCTTGAGCGGAGGCTCGCCCAAAGTGATTGAAGTGCGCGATCTGGTAAAAGTCTTCGACACCCGTGGGCATGTGGTACGCGCGGTTGATCACGTCACCACCCAGGTGGCCAAGGGCGAAGTGCTGGTGGTCATTGGCCCGTCCGGTTCCGGCAAGTCCACCTTCCTGCGCTGCCTCAATGGGTTGGAGGAGTTCGACTCGGGCTCGGTGAGCATTGATGGCCTGCAATTGGCCGATCCTAAAACCGATGTGAACGCCTATCGCCGTGAAGTCGGCATGGTGTTTCAGCATTTCAACCTGTTCCCCCACATGACCGTGCTGGAAAACCTGTGCCTGGCGCAAAAGGTCGTGCGCAAGCGCGGCAAGCAAGAGCGCGAGGCCAAGGCCCTGGCTCTGTTGGAAAAGGTGGGTATCGCGCAGAAGGCCCATGAGTTTCCATCGCGCCTGTCTGGCGGCCAACAGCAGCGGGTCGCGATTGCCCGAGCGCTGGCCATGGAGCCCAAGGTGATGCTGTTTGACGAGCCCACCTCGGCGCTCGACCCGGAAATGGTTGGCGAAGTCCTCGACGTCATGAAGACCCTGGCCCTGGAAGGCATGACCATGGTCTGCGTGACCCACGAGATGGGCTTTGCCCGCGAAGTGGCGGACCGGGTGCTGTTCTTCGACCATGGCAAACTGCTCGAAGATGCCGCGCCCGCAGCCTTCTTTGCAGCCCCCCAGGACCCGCGGGCTCAAGCCTTCCTGCGCCAGGTGTTGTAACTGCTCAGACCTTGAACCGGCCTACCGAGCGCGCCAGGTCTGTGCCCAGGCGCGCCAGCTCGATGCTGGCCGCCGCCGTCTGCTCACTGGCGGTCGAGGTTTGTTCCGACGCATCCTTGACCTTCAGTACGCTGCGGTTGATCTCTTCGGCCACCGCGCTTTGCTCCTCGGCTGCTGCGGCAATCTGTGGGTTCATCTCCTGAATCACCGATACCGTACGGGTGATGTTGGCAAGGGCTGCGCCTGCGCGGCGCGTCAGCTCCACGCTGTTGTCGGTCAGGCTGAGACTGTTGTCCAGGATATCGGCGGTGTGTTGCGTGCCACGCTGCAAACCCTCGATCAACATCTCGATTTCCTCGGCTGATTGCTGGGTGCGCTGGGCCAGGGTGCGTACTTCGTCGGCCACTACAGCGAAACCGCGACCGGCTTCACCCGCGCGTGCCGCTTCGATAGCGGCGTTAAGGGCCAGCAGGTTGGTTTGCTCGGACACCGATTTGATCACCTCCAGCACGCTGCCGATCTTCTGGCTTTCCTGTTGCAAGCCTTGCATCGCCAGGCTCGAGCGGTTCATCTGCTCGGCCAGATGTTCGATATGGGTAATTGCTTCGGCCACCACCTGGTCGCCCACACCTGCTTGTTGATCAGCCTCAGTGGCGGCAATCGAGGCTTGCTCTGCATGACGAGCGACCTCTTGGGAGGTAGCGAGCATTTCGTTCATGGCGGTGGCGACTTGCTCGGTTTCCAGTTTCTGGCCATTGACCCCGGCGCGGGTTTGCTCGGTGACGGCGGACAGTTGCTCGGCGGCGCTTGCGATCTGGCGGGCGCTGTCGTTGATACCGCCGATCAGGGCGCGCAGGTTGAGCGTCATCTGGCCGATGCTGCGTTGCAATTGGCCCAGTTCGTCGCGCCGCGAGGTAGTGATATCGTGGCTCAGGTCGCCCTCGGCGATGCGGTTGGCTGTCAGCAGCGCCTGGCGCAACGGCCGCACGATCTGGCCGGCGATCAGCCAGGCAGCGAGGGCCCCGAGCAGCAGCGCTGCGCCTGTCACGTAGAGCAACATCAGGCGAGCCAAGTCTGCTTCTTTGTCGCGTTGCAGGGTCTGTTCCTCGCTCAGGCGGTCGCTTTGCGAGAGTAACTGGTCCAGCCACTGCTCCAGTTGATTCTGGGTGTTTTCAACAGTGACCTGCGCGTCCTTGACGCGGTTGAGTTGGGCGCGATAGTCGAGCAGGGCGCTGTTCAGAGCGGTGCTGTCGACCGGTAAAGCCGTCACGGCAGACTGAGCACCGTCGAGGGCCTTGAGCGCGTCGTCCACGCCTTGGGTGTAAATCTGCAGTGTGTCTGCGGCCCATGCCGGTGCCTTGGCGCGGTCTTCGGCTTTTTCCAAGGCCAGGCGCAGGTTTTCCACGCTATCCAAGGCTTTCTCATCGTTCTGGTCGGGCAAGTCACTGGAAAATTGTCCAAGGGTGTCGCTGGCCGCCACAGAACTGCTGGTGAGCCCCTTCTGCGCTTGCTCACGTTGTTGCATCAAGGTGGGTAGCCCGCCCAGTGCGGTCTTGAAGCGCGCGCTG
The DNA here is from genome assembly GCF_052850795.1 of Pseudomonas sp. 910_23. NCBI lineage: Bacteria > Pseudomonadati > Pseudomonadota > Gammaproteobacteria > Pseudomonadales > Pseudomonadaceae > Pseudomonas > Pseudomonas sp. 910_23. The sequence continues at coordinate 116,302 of NZ_VXCZ01000002.1, forward strand.
AGGCGACTGGAGTCTTGGACTTGCTGCAGATGTGCCTGGATTTTCAGGCGATCCGCCAACTCGACCAGGTAACCGTCGATTTTTTCCATGTGCCGGCCGATCTTGTCGAAGTTCGTCGGTTCATTGAGGGTGCGGTACAAAATCCGTTCGGCGCGTAGTTCTTCACCGGTCACGGCCAATCGAGAAAGAGTGGTCAAGGTTTGTGCACGAAAGAGCGAGTCGTTCAGTGCCTGCCATCCCGTCAGGGCGACAGCAATGCACAGTGCCAGCACCAGGCCGAAGCCAAGGATAAGCTTGAGGGTGACGCTGGTATTGCCCAATACGCGGGTCAGTGGTCGAAACATGATGCACCTCCATCAGCAAAGAGAAAGCGTCTCGCAGTCCGACTGACGCAGGTCAGGAGGAGTGGGAACGCTAAATCTTTTCGGCAAGGGGCGCGTAAGAATTGACCTGAAAGACGTGTAGGAAATTTCACAAGTTGCAGGGAGGACCCCGCACGGGCCACTCCCTGGTGTGAGCGTGTCAGACCCTGAAGCGGCCGACCAATGCTTGCAGATGAATGCCCAGGCGCGCCAGTTCTGCACTCGACGCAGCGGTTTCTTCGCTGGCCGAGGATGTCTGTTCGGATACGTCACGCACATTCAACACGCTGCGGTTGATCTCTTCGGCTACGGCGCTCTGTTGCTCGGCGGCGGTGGCGATTTGTGAGTTCATCGCCTGGATGGTTGAAACCGTGCGGGTGATATTCGCCAATGCGCTGCCGGCGCGACGCGTCAGTTCAACGCTGCTGTCGGTCAGCCCGCGGCTGTTGTCCATGATGGAGGCCACCTGCTGGGTACCGTTTTGCAAGCCGACGATCAGCTCTTCAATCTCTTCGGTGGACTTCTGTGTGCGCTGGGCCAGGCTGCGCACTTCATCGGCCACCACCGCGAAGCCACGCCCGGCCTCCCCGGCACGCGCCGCTTCAATGGCCGCATTCAGCGCCAGCAGGTTGGTTTGCTGGGCGACGGATTTGATCACGTCAAGCACGCTGCCGATCTTGTCGCTTTCGCGCTTCAGGTCGCCCATGGCGAGGGTGGAGTTGCCGACTTCAGTCGCCAGGCGTTCGATCTGGGCGATGGCTTCGCCGACCACCTTGTCACCTTCACGGGCCTGTTGGTCTGCGGCTACAGCAGCTTCCGAGGCTTGCTCGGCATTGCGTGCAACTTCCTGCACGGTGGCGGCCATTTCGTTCATGGCGGTGGCGACCTGATCGGTCTCGACCTTTTGGCTGTTGACCCCCGCGCTGGTCTGTTCAGTCACGGCCGACAACTGCTCGGCCGCGCTGGCGATCTGGGTGACGCCGTCGCTGATACCACCGATCAACGCGCGCAGGCCCACGGTCATGCTCTGCATGGCGCGTTGCAACTGGCCCAGTTCGTCCTGGCGGCCAGAGTCCAGGTTGTGGCTCAGGTCGCCGGAGGCCACGCGCTCGGCGACCTTGAGGGTCTGGTTTAGCGGGATGACGATCTGGCGGGTGATGGCCCAGGCTGCGAACAGGCCGAAGACCATCGCCAGTACGGTGGCGAGCAGCAACAGATACTTGGCCTGGGCCACATCGTGGTCGCGCACTGCGGTTTGCGACGTGGTGAGTTTCTCGCTATGGCCCAACAGAATATCGCCCTGGGCGCTCATGATTTTAAGGGCGGCGGCACTGGCCACTTGGGAGTCGCGATATTGGCTGACGGCGGCGCGATAGGCTTGCAGTGAGACACCAGCCTCTTGCAGGTTGGCCTGGTAGGGCGCTGGCAGTTGGCTTTGCAGTTCGGTGATTTTTTTCAGGGCATTGTCGATGGCATCAAGGGCCGGTTGCTCGGCCTCGACTTTGCCGCTGTAGGTGTAACCGCGTACCTGGAAGCGCGCTTGCTGGATCAGCTTGCTCAGGTCAACCACGCTGTTGAACTGGGTGACGCTGTCGCCTTGCAGGAGGCTTTTTTCAATCTCGTTGGTTTTGGCCACGGCATTGTCGGCGGTGTCGCCGAGCTTGCTGCGCGCGCCCTCACGCTTGAGACCCGCCTGGACCATGGCCGCGAAGGCTTTTTTGTATTGGCTCAACGCTTCCTGTTGTTGTTCGACTAGGGCCTTGTCATTGGGCTGTTCGATTAACTGCGCGGCGGTTTCAAGGCCATTGTCCAACTGAGTAATCAGGCCGGTGACCGCGTCGGTGCCTTGTTCGCCGCGGCGCATATCAAAGTCCAGGCGCGCCAGGCGCAGGTCTTTGGTCAGGCCATTGAGGCTGGAGATAAAACCCAGCTTATCGCCGCGATTGATTACGTCGCCCAGGCCGGTCCAGCCGGTAAAGGTGATCAACAGCGTCAGGATCAACACCAGGCCAAAGCCGACGCTCAGCTTGCGGTTGACGCTTACATTCCCCAGTTTCTCGGCTAACCAACGATACATGCTGCGAACTCCCCTGGAACAAGGCTTGGACTTATTCAGAGGCTATCGGCATGGGCATAGGATTCTGTAGCGCCACAGATCCAATGTGAGAGGGGGCTTGCTCCCGATGGCGGCGGGCCAGCTAAAGGTAGGTTGACTGACATACCGCTATCGGGAGCAAGCCCCCTCCCACATTAGGACTGCGGTGATGTCGGAGTTTTGATATCAGAACAAGCGGGCGAGCAGGGCGGTGACCGCGGTCTCTACTCGCAGGATACGCGCACCCAGTTGCACCGGTTGCAAACCGGCCTTGGTCAGCAGCTCGACTTCATAGGGAATCCAGCCGCCTTCCGGGCCAATTGCCAGTGTTACCGGCTCATCCAGCCCACGGGGGCAGGCCGGGTAATCGCCGGGATGACCGATCAGGCCCAGGGTGCCGGCAGTCATGGCCGGCAGGCGATCTTCGACAAACGGTTTGAAGCGCTTTTCGATAATGATCTCGGGCAGCACCGTGTCCCGCGCCTGTTCCAGACCGAGGATCAGTTGCTCGCGAACCGCTTCAGGTTCCAGGAATGGGGTCTGCCAGAAGCTTTTTTCCACGCGGTAGCTGTTGACCAGCACGACCTTGGGCACGCCCATGGCCGCCACGGTTTGCAGCACCCGGCGCAGCATCTTCGGGCGGGGCAGGGCCAGCAGCAGTGTCAGGGGCAGCTTTGGCGGCGGCGGTTGGTCGAAGCTGACTTGCAGCTCGGCTTCGCCTGCGTCCAGGCGCAGCAGTTGGGCATTGCCCATCAGCCCACCAATGCGGCCCACACGCAGGTTGTCGCCTACGGCGGCGCGGTGGACTTCCTGCATATGCACCAGGCGCCGATCACGCAGCACCACGCGGTCGGCCGCGATGAAGTCGGCGTCTTCCAGCAGCAGCAGGTTCACGGCTGGGTCGCTGGCGGCTGGTCGTCGTCGGCAGCCTGGTCATCCGGGTGTTCGCCGCGCTTGCTGATCAAGCCGCTGAACAGGATGCCCACTTCGAACAGCATCCACATCGGCACGGCCAGCAAGGTCTGGGAGAAGATGTCCGGCGGCGTGAGGATCATGCCGACCACAAAGCAGCCGATGATCACGTACGGGCGGATCTTCTTCAGATATTTGACGTCGACCACTCCGATCCACACCAGCAACACCACCGCCACCGGGATTTCGAAGGCCACGCCAAAGGCGAAGAACAGCGTCATCACGAAGTCGAGGTAGCTGGTGATATCGGTCATCATCTCCACGCCGGCCGGGGTGGCGGCGGCGAAGAACTTGAAGATCAGCGGGAACACCAGGAAGTAGGCGAAGGCCATGCCGGTATAGAACAGCAGGATGCTCGACACCAGCAACGGCACGGCGATGCGCTTCTCGTGCTTGTACAGGCCCGGCGCAATAAAGCCCCAGATCTGATGCAGGATCACCGGGATCGCCAGAAACAGCGAAACCATCATGGTCAGCTTCAATGGCGTCAGGAACGGCGACGACACGTCGGTGGCAATCATCGTCGCACCGACAGGCAGGTACTGGCGCAACGGTGTGGAAACGAAGGTGTAGATCTGCTGGGTGAAGGCAAACAGCCCGGCAAAGATGATGAAGATGGCCGCTACGCAACGCAGCAGGCGGGTACGCAACTCGGTGAGGTGCGAGACCAGCGGCATGTGCTGGTCGTTTTCCGGTTTATCAGCGCTCATGGGGCTCGCGGCGGCAGTGTAGGGTCATGGGGCGCGGGCGACGCAACGGGCGTCGGCGCAGGCGTTATCGGGGCGGGAACGGCTTCGGCAGGGGACACCGGCGCGATGCTCCGCTCGGCCACCGGAGTGACCGGCTTGGCCGGCTCCTGCACAGGGGAAAGAATCTTGCGCGCCTCCTGCTCCAACGACAGGATATGTTCGTTGTGCAATTGCCGGCGGATCTCGTCGGCACCGATTTCACGTTCAACTTCCTGTTTGATCGCGTTGAAACTGCGTTTCAGGCGCCCGATCCACAGGCCGGCGGTGCGTGCGGCACCGGGCAGGCGTTCCGGCCCCAGTACCAGCAGGGCCACCAGGCCGACGAGTAGCAGTTCAGAGAAGCTGATACCAAACATTAGTCAGTGCTCACGAGTCTTTGCGGGTCGGCTCTTGGACTTTTTCAGCCTGCACGTCGAAGGTACGACGCTCGGTGATCGGCTGAGCGGCCTGCGGGTGCACAGGCTGTGCCGGTGGCACCGGGTTTGCGCTTGGCTCGGCGGGTTTCTCGTCGTCGTTCATGGCTTTACGAAAGCCCTTGATCGACTCGCCGACGTCGGTGCCGAGGTTTTTCAGTTTCTTGGTGCCGAACACCAGAACAACCACCACCAGAATGACGATCCAGTGTTTCCAGTCAAAAATGCCCATGCTGCAAATCCTCAAGTCTTGGTTAATCAGGCGGACGGGCGCGAGGCCTTTTCGGCGTGCCCGGACAAGCCGAAGCGACGGTCCAGTTCATCCAGCACGGCCTGTGGATGCTGCCCCAGTTGGGCAAGCATGACCAGGCTATGGAACCACAAGTCGGCGGTCTCATAGATTACATCGCTGTAATCACCGCTGATTTGCGCGTCCTTGGCCGCAATGATGGTCTCGACGGATTCTTCGCCGAGTTTTTCCAGAATCTTGTTCAGACCCTTGTGGTAAAGGCTAGCGACATAGGAGCTGTCGGCATCCGCGCCTTTGCGGTCTTCCAGCACCTGGGCCACACGGTTCAGGGTATCGCTCATGTTCAGTGTCCTGCCGAATAAATGGCGTGCGGGTCTTTAAGCACTGGGTCCACTGTTTTCCATTCGCCGTCTTCGAAGACGCGATAGAAACAGCTGTGGCGCCCGGTATGGCAGGCGATGTCGCCGATCTGGTCGACCATCAGGATCACCACGTCGGCGTCGCAGTCCAGGCGCATTTCATGCAGCACCTGCACGTGCCCGGATTCTTCGCCCTTGCGCCACAGTCTGCCACGCGAACGTGACCAGTAGATGGCGCGCTGCTCAGTGGCAGTAAGGCTCAGCGCTTCGTGGTTCATCCAGGCCATCATCAATACGCGCCCGGTCTTGTAGTCCTGGGCAATGGCCGGCACCAGGCCGTCACTGTCCCACTTGATCTCGTCCAGCCAGTTTTTCATGTTCGGCTCCGGCAATTTGCGACAGTGTATAACCGGATTGGCTATCGACGCACGATCAGATAAACACCCACCGCCACCATGATTCCGGCTGGCCAGTGACCGAGTTGATTCAGCGGCCCGCCGATCACCAGCATCACACCGCCCACCAGGTGCGCGGCGCCGAGCAGGCGCAGGAACCAGTCGTCCTTGCGCTTGCGCCAAGGCGGCTCGGGGTCTTTGGCGTGGGGCTGGGACATGCGCTCCAGTAGGTCGCGGGTCATGTTGGCCAGGTGCGGCAGTTGTTCGAACTGGCTGTGCAGGTTGCCCAACATGGTCTTCGGGCTCATCCGCTCACGCATCCAGCGCTCCAGGAACGGTTGCGCGGTGTTCCACAGATCGAGGTCCGGATACAACTGACGGCCCAGGCCTTCGATGTTGAGCAAGGTTTTTTGCAGCAGCACCAACTGCGGTTGTACTTCCATATTGAAGCGCCGCGCCGTCTGGAACAGGCGCATCAGCACCTGACCGAAGGAAATATCTTTTAACGGTTTTTCAAAGATCGGTTCGCATACGGTACGGATCGCCGCTTCGAATTCGTTGAGCTTGGTTTCCGCCGGCACCCAACCCGAATCGATGTGCAACTGCGCCACGCGGCGGTAGTCGCGCTTGAAGAAAGCAAACAGGTTGCGCGCCAGGTAGTCCTGGTCTTCCGGGGTCAGGCTGCCAACGATGCCACAGTCGATCGCGATGTACTGCGGGCTCCACGGATTGACGGTGCTGACGAAGATGTTGCCGGGGTGCATGTCGGCATGGAAGAAACTGTCGCGAAATACTTGGGTAAAGAAGATCTCCACCCCGCGTTCGGCGAGCATCTTCATGTCGGTGCGCTGGTCGGCGAGGGTGGCCAGGTCGGTGACCTGCACGCCGTAGATGCGCTCCATCACCAGCACTTTCGGCCGGCACCAGTCCCAATACACTTGTGGCACGTACAGCAGTTGCGAGCCTTCGAAGTTGCGTCGCAATTGGCTGGCGTTGGCTGCTTCGCGCAGCAGGTCGAGCTCGTCGTAGATGGTTTTTTCGTAGTCGGCGACCACATCCACCGGGTGCAGCAGGCGCGCGTCGGCAGAAAAACGTTCGGCCGCCCGAGCCAGGATAAACAGCCACGCCAGGTCCTGGCCGATGATTGGCTTGAGGCCCGGGCGAATGACTTTTACCACCACCTCTTCGCCGGTCTTGAGCTGTGCGGCGTGGACCTGCGCGACCGAGGCCGAGGCCAGGGGCTCGACATCGAAGCGGCTGAACACCTCGCTGATCTTCTGGCCCAGTTGTTCTTCGATCAGCGCCATCGACTGCTGCGAATCGAAAGGCGGCACACGGTCCTGCAACAGCATCAGTTCGTCGGCGATGTCTTCAGGCAGCAGGTCGCGGCGGGTGGAGAGGATCTGCCCGAACTTGATAAAGATCGGCCCCAGGTCCTGCAACGCCAGGCGCAGGCACGCGCCTCGGCTGAGCTCCAGCTGTTTGCGCGGGAACCAGCGCCACGGCAGCACATAACGCACCGCCAGCAGGAACCAGGGCAGGGGCAGGGCAAACAGCAGGTCATCGAGGCGGTAACGGATTACGACGCGCTGGATACGAAACAAACGGCGGACGGCGAGCAGCTTCATGCGTTATCGCTTGGATCAAGGGAGCGGCTCAGGCGTTCGAAGCGGGCCTCGAGGCGTTCCAGGTCGATTTTGGCCTTGTCGAGCTCACGAAAGCGCGCTTGCGCTTCCCGTTGCCCAACCAGGGTGCGCGATTCTTCGCTCAGGTATTCGGCGAGGTTCTGGTTCAGGCTGGCGAACCCTTGCTGGTACCAGCGCGAGCGGCTGCGCAGGTGCCCGCTGAGCAACTGGGTGGCGACCGGGCCGATCCAGCGCGAGAGTTCGTATTCCCAATCCAGCTCCAGGTCCTGCAGCACGGCGGCCAGGTCCATCAGCACCGCACTGTCGCCTTCCAGCTCCACCTCGGGGCTGTGCAGGATGGCGGTCTTGTTGCGGCTCAGGGCCAGGTGCAACAGGCTGGAGGCCGGTGCACGCAAGGTGCAGTCGGCGTCGGCGGCCCATTGAGTGGCGAGCAGCAAGCCTTCATCGCTGGGCAGGATAAACAGCTGCACAGCGGGGCTGCGGCAGTCGACGGCAATGACTTTGCCGTTCAAGTGCGCGAGCCGTGCCAGGGCGGTGCTGTCCAGGCGCAGAACACGGTTGAGGCCATGTTCGACGCTTGCGAGAAGGCCTGCGAGCAGCATCAGGGTTTGATACCTCGGTGCAAGGCAACGATGCCGGAGGTCATGTTGTGATAGGTCACGCGGTCGAAACCGGCCTCCACCATCATTGACTTCAGGGTTTCCTGGTCGGGGTGCATGCGGATGGATTCGGCCAGGTAGCGGTAGCTCTCGGCGTCATTGGTGATCAACTTGCCCATCAGCGGCATGAAGGCGAACGAGTAAGTGTCGTAGACCTTGGACATCAGCGCGTTGGTCGGTTTGGAGAATTCCAGCACCAGCAGGCGGCCACCCGGCTTGAGGACACGCAGCATCGAGCGGATCGCGTCCTCCTTGTGAGTGACGTTGCGCAGGCCGAAGGCGATGGTCACGCAGTCGAAATGGTTGTCGGGGAACGGCAGCTTCTCGGCGTCGGCCTGGACGAACTCGATATTGCCGGCCACACCTTTGTCGAGCAGGCGATCGCGGCCGACCTTGAGCATCGAACCGTTGATATCGGCCAAAACCACCTGACCGGTGGGGCCGACCAGTTTGGAGAACTTGGCGGCCAGGTCGCCCGTGCCGCCGGCGATATCCAGTACCCGGTTGCCGGTGCGTACGCCCGACAACTCGATAGTGAAGCGCTTCCACAGACGGTGCATGCCGCCGGAAAGCACGTCGTTCATCAGGTCGTACTTGGCCGCCACGGAGTGAAACACCTCAGCGACTTTTTCCGCCTTTTGGCTTTCCGGGACGTTCTTGAAGCCGAAGTGAGTGGTGGGTTCGGCATCGCTGCCTTTGCGCTGATCAGTCATATCGCTGTCACCAAAAGAGAATGCGGGACATGATAATCCCCAAGGCCTACTTTGTCTTGGCAAGGCTGCAGGTAAGATAGAGGCTCACCGAGGCCATTTGCCGCATGGCGGGTGTTCCGAGTCGTTATAAAGAGGAGTCATTGCAATGGCCCGTATTACCGTTGAGCGTGAACATACCCTGGGAAAAGAACAGGCGCGGGCCAAGGCTGAGCAATTGGCGCGCAAACTCGAGGATAAATATGGTGTGGAGTCTTCATGGGCCGGCGATACCCTGAAGCTGAAACGTTCCGGGGTTAAGGGCACGGTCGCGGTGGCCGATGACTCGCTGCGCATCGAGGTAGAACTCGGCCTGTTGATGTCGGCCATGAGTGGCACGATCAAGTCCGAAATCGAAAAAGCCTTGGATAAGGCGTTGGCCTGACTTAGGGTGCCGATTCTAATTTTAACCCCTACTTTGTGCCCAAGCCCTCAACTCCTGCGGGCCGTCCTCCACCCTTTTTGCGTGAGGTGCACCATGGCCAAAGTTATTTTGAAGAAAAAAATCGACGTTCAAACCACCCCCCTGAGTGAGGTTAAAAGCTATGCCCGCAAGATCTGGCTGGCGGGCCTTGGTGCCTATGCAAAGGTCGGCAACGAGGGCGGCGAATACTTCAAAGAGCTGGTCAAGAGCGGCCAACGCGTTGAAAGCAAAGGTAAAAAAGTTGTAGTTGAACAACTTGATGCCGCCAACAGTCAGATTGATCAAGTAAAGAGTAACGTCTCCGGCGTCAGGGGCTTGGTTGAAGTTCAGCTGGATAAAGTTGAAAAAGCTTTTGACACGCGTGTTGCAAGTGCCTTGAATCGAATCGGCATTGCGTCTAAACATGACGTGGAGACACTCTCTGCTAAGCTCGAAGAGCTGACGGCATTGCTCGAACGTGTCGCGCGTAAACACTAAGGAGACATCGGGATGGCTGTTAAAAAGACTACTCAGAAAGAAGGCAGCTCGTGGGTCGGGGAAGTTGAAAAATATTCCCGCAAAATCTGGCTTGCTGGTTTAGGCGTGTACTCGAAGGTTAGCAGTGACGGCGGTAAATACTTCGAGACTCTGGTCAAGGACGGCGAGAAGGCCGAGAAGTTGACCAAGAGCACAGTCGGTAAAAAAGTGGACGCGGCCAAGGCAACCGCCGGTTCCGCCAAGTCGAGCATTTCTGACACTTGGGGCAAGTTGGAAGAAACCTTCGACAAGCGCCTCAATAGTGCAATTTCGCGACTGGGCGTACCCAGCAAGGCTGAATTGAAGACGCTGCACAGCAAGGTCGATACCTTGACCAAGCAAATTGAAAAACTGACCGGCGCCAAAGCGGCTCCTGCCAAGACCGCCGCGGCCAAGCCTGCAGCAAAACCGGCTGCCAAACCTGCGGCTAAAACAGCCGCTGCAAAACCCGCCGCGAAAACTGCCGCCAAGCCTCTGGTTAAAGCCGCCGCCAAGCCGGCTGCAAAACCCGCTGCCAAGGCACCAGCCAAAGCCGCTGCGAAACCTGCGTCCAAGCCAGCGGCTAAAACCGCTGCCGCCAAACCGGCCACCAAGCCTGCCGCTAAGCCAGTGGCCGCTAAAGCCGCCGCGAAACCTGCGGCTAAACCGGCTGCCAAACCTGCGGCTAAAACCGCTGCTGCCAAACCTGCTGCCAAGCCCGCTGCTGCGAAACCAGCAGCCAAGCCTGCGGCCAAACCTGCAGCGGCCAAAAAGCCTGCGGTAGCGAAAAAACCGGCAGCAGCAAAGCCTGCCGCAGCGGCCAAGCCGGCAGCGGCGCCAGCACCGGCCGCTTCTACCGCCAACTCGGTGTCCGCACCGACGCATACGGCTGCTACCCCGACTGCAACGCCGGTCACCCCGACGCCATCCAGTCAGTCCTGATTTTTCCGGGACACAAAAAAACGCCCGGTCTGCGAAGACCGGGCGTTTTTTATGCAAGCCTAAAAAACGCTGCATTTCCAATGTGGGAGCGGGCTTGCCCGCGATGGCGGAGTGTCAGTCATATAGGCATTGGCTGATCCAACGCTATCGCGGGCAAGCCCGCTCCCACATGTTTAATCAGTGTCATCCAGATATTTCAAGGCGAACTTCTCAGTCGCCTTCCGCGCCGTCGGTAACAGATGGGGGGCCACCAGCATCATGATCTGGTACACCACCACTCGCACCTCACCCTCACGGTCTAGAATCCGTTGGTAATCCAGGGAAAACAGCAGGGTCAGGGTGATCTGTTCCACCAGCTGTCCCAGTGCCTGGGTGTCACTGACCAGTTGCCCCGCGGCTTTCAACCGCGCTAACAATGAGGCCAGGGTGCGCTTGAGCGCCGTGAGCAGGTTGCGAATGCCCTTGGCCAGCTTCGGCAGGCGCCCGGCCAGGTTCGACAGGTCCTGGAACAGGAAGCGGTAGTGGGCCATGCGCTCGACAATCAGGTGCAGGAACAGCCAGTAATCCTCGGCCTCCAGTTGCGCATTGGCGGGAGGATCGAGCAATGGTGCCAACTCGCATTGAAAGCGCTCGAACAGCCCCAGCACCAACGGCTCCTTGCCGTGGAAGTGGTAGTAGAGGTTGCCGGGGCTGATCCCCATTTCATTGGCCACCTCCATGGTCGAGACGTTCGGTTCGCCCTTGTGGTTGAACAACTGCAAGGCACATTCAAGGATACGGTCGCGGGTCTTCATCCAGTCTTCTTAATGTGATCGTTGAGCTCAACGCACCCGCACATAAGTGCCTGGCGCTGCTTCCATCGGTGGGTAGTTCTGGTTGCCCAGGGCGGTAAGCGTTTCGCGTTGTACCCCGGAGCGTTGTTGTATCCATTCCAGCCACTGCGGCCACCAGCTGCCTTCGACATGCCGGGCGTCGTAGTACCAGGCACGCGGGTCACTGCTCAGCTTGAGGTTCTCGACGTAGTTGGCCTTGGGGTTGCCCGGCGGGTTGAGGATGCTCTGGATATGCCCGCTGTTGGACAGCACAAAGCGCCGCTCGCCGCCCAGCAGTTGGGTGGAGCGATACACCGCGTCCCACGGTGTGATGTGGTCGTTGATCCCGGCCACGCTGAAGCTGTCCACCGTGACCTTGCGCAAGTCGATGGGCGTGCCGCACACCTCCAGGCCGCCAGGATGGCTCAGGGGGTTGTGCTTGAAGAAGTCCAGCAGGTCGCCGTGCAAGGCGGCGGGCAGGCGCGTGTTGTCGTTGTTCCAGTACAGGATGTCGAAGGCCGGCGGCTCCTTGCCCAGCAGGTAATTGTTGATCCAGTAGTTCCAGATCAGGTCGTTGGGGCGCATCCAGGCAAACACCTTGGCCATGTCACGGCCGTCCAGCACGCCCTGCTGGTAGGAGCGGCGCTTGGCGGCTTCCAGGGTTTGTTCGTCAGCGAACAAGGTTGCGGGGCTGTCGATCTGGCTGTCGAGCAGGCTCACCAGGTAACTGGCGCTGGAGATGCGCCGCAGCTGACGCTTGGCTTGCAGGTGGCCTTGCAGGGCGGCGATGGTCAGGCCACCGGCGCAGGCGCCCATCAGGTTGACCTCGCGGGCGCCGGTGATGGCCCGGCAGACATTCAGTGCCTCCTCCATCGCCGCCACGTAGGTGGACAGGCCCCATTCGCGATGGCGCACGTCCGGGTTGCGCCAACTGATCATGAAGGTTTGCAGGCCATTTTTAAGGGCATATTGCACAAAGCTGTTGGCCGGGCTGAGGTCGAAGATGTAGTACTTGTTGATTTGCGGCGGCACCACCAGCAGCGGCTTGGCGTACTGTTTTTCGCTCATGGGCTTGTACTGGATCAGCTCCAGCAGTTCGTTGCGAAACACTACCGAACCGGGCGTGGTCGCCACCGTCTTGCCGACTTCGAAGGCGTGTTTGCTGACCTGGCGGGGCAAACCGTTGTTGTGCAGCAGGTCTTCGAACAGGTTACTCACGCCGCGCACCACGCTGTTGCCGCCGGAGTTGAGCAACTCCTTGATCGCCAGCGGGTTGAGCAGGGTGTTGGAAGGGGAGACGGCGTCGTTGAGCAGGGCGAAGGCGAACTGCGCGCGCGCGCGATCATCGTCACTGAGGGTGCTGTCATCGATCCACTGCCGCGTCTGTTTCTGCCAGCTCAGATAGGCTTGCAAGCTGCGCCGGTACAGCGGGTTGAGCGTCCAGGTGGGGTCGCTGAAGCGATTGTCCCTTGGGTTGGGCTCGTGCACGGTCTCACCCAGCAGCACACGGCCCAGTTGGCCGCCCAGGGCCAGGGCGTGGCGGGCGGTGTGCACCGGGTTGCGCAGCCCGTGCGCGGCGACGGTGCGCAGGGTTGACAGCAGGTCGCGGCCGCGCAGGCCGGTGATCGCATTTTGTGCGTTGATGAACGCTGCGGGGGTGGGCGCCGGGTTCGTCACGGGTCTTTCTCGCATGAGCCAACACTCCTTCGTCAAGACATCAAGCAGGCACGCCAATCCAGAACCATAGTCGGTTCCTGGCAACTTGCGCGGTGGTGTGGTCCTTCACACCGCCGGTCGCGGATGTATCACTGCACGCAAGCGCTCCTCTTCGAGAAACTTCATGATGATCGGCGCCACCGCTTCAGCCCGGGTGATCAGGAACAGGTGGCCGTCATCGATGATGTGCAACTGCGCATTGGGGATGCGCCAGGCGAGCATGCGCATGTTGACCAGCGGGATCAGCGGGTCATCGTCCCCGGCCAGCACCAGGGTGGGCTGGCGAATCTTGTGCAGCCAATGAATGCTGGTCCAGCCCAGCCCGGCGAACAATTGCCAGTAGTAACCCAGCTTGCCAGCCGAGCGTACTTTGCTGGCATGTTCGGCGGCCAGGTTCGAATCGCGGCGGAACGAGCCGCCATAAATCATCGGCGCGATGCGCACCACATGGGAGGGTTGGATATAACGCCGGGGGCTGGCCATCAGCCACAGCACTTTGGGTTTGCCCGGCACCATAAAGGCCCCGGCAGCTGTGGCCGCCAGGATCAGCTTCTTGCAGCGTTCCGGGTAGTCATAGGCGAACTGCTGCGCCAGTGCCCCGCCCCAGGACACACCCACGGCGTTCACCTGGCCGTAGTCGAGGTAATCGAGCATACGCGCGGTGAGCCTGGCCAGGCCGGGGAAGCGATAGGGCCGCTTCGGCGTCGATGAGCCACCGACACCGGGCACATCGAACGCAATCACTTCCAGGTCCGGGTCCAGGGCCTGGACGAACGGGAACACCAGCTCAAGGTTGGCGCCGATGCCGTTGAAGATCAGCAGCGGGGTCAAGTGCGGCTTGCCCGGGCGTACCGCCGTGCGGATGGTCTGGCCATCCAGGTCGATGGTACGGAAGATGAACGGTTGCGCCATGCTCAAGCCCTGTGAAGTGGTGCTATTGGTCTGTAGGAACCCGGTCAGTGTGGGAGCTGGCTTGCCTGCGATGGCATTCTTTCAGGCAGCGATTAGTGAGCAGGCCCATCGCTATCGCAGGCAAGCCAGCTCCCACATCTGATCTCATTTCAATCACAAGAATGCCTAGCGTTCATGTACATAGGTACCTGGCGCCGCTTCGGCGGCGGCATAGGTTTTACTGCCTAATGTCGCCGGGGCTTTTTTCAACTTTCCCGCCCGTTCCGCCTGCCACACCTGCCAGTGCAGCCACCACGAATCGGTGTGCTTGGTGGCGTTCTCCTGCCACTGCAACGCACTGCCCGACAAGCCCTCGCTGGTCTGGTAGCGCGCCTTGGGGTTGCCCGGCGGGTTGAGGATGCTCTGGATGTGCCCACTGCTGGAGAGCACGAACTCGACCTTGCCGCCGAACAACTGCGCCGACTTGTAGCACGACTGCCACGGCGTGATGTGGTCGTTGGTGCCGGCCAGGGAGTAGATGTCGGCAGTGACCTGCTTGAGGTCAATGGGCGTGCCGCACACTTCCAGGGCGTTGGCGCGTACCAGTGGGTTGTTCTTGAACAGTTCGATCAGGTCGCCATGGAAAGCGGCCGGCAAGCGGGTGGTGTCGTTGTTCCAGAACAGGATGTCGAACACCGGCGGTTCGTTGCCCAGCAGGTAGTTATTGACCCAGTAGTTCCAGATCAGGTCGTTGGGGCGCATCCATGCAAACACCTTGGCCATGTCGCGGCCTTCCAGCACGCCGGCCTGATAGGAATGGCGCTTGGCTGCTTCCAGGGTTTGCTCGTCGACAAACAGCGCCACTTGGGTGTCCAGGGTGGTGTCCAGCACGCTCACCAACAGGGTCAGGGCGTTGACCTTCTTCTCGCCCAGCGCCGCGTAGTGGCCCAGCAGTGCGGTGCAGGTGATGCCACCGGAGCAGGCGCCGAGCATATTCACGTCCTTGCTGCCGGTAATTGCCGTGACCACATCGACCGCTTCCTTGAGCGCCTCGATATAAGTAGAGAGCCCCCACTCGCGCTGGGCCTTGGTGGGGTTGCGCCAACTGACGATAAAGGTCTGTTGCCCATTGCGCAGGCAGAAACGCGCCAGGCTTTTTTCCGGGCACAGGTCGAATACGTAGAATTTGTTGATCTGCGGCGGCACCACCAGCAGTGGGCGCTCGTGTACCTGCTCGGTGATGGGCTTGTACTGGATCAGCTCCAGCACATCGTTGCGAAACACCACCGCGCCTTCGCTGGTGCCCAGGGTCTTGCCGACCTCAAAAGCGCCCATGTTGACCTGGCTCGGCATACCGCCGTTGTGCACCATGTCCTTGGCCAGGTGGGACAAACCGTCGAGCAGGCTTTTGCCGCCGGTTTCAAAGAAGCGCTTGACCGCCGCCGGGTTGGCCGCACTGTTGGTGGGGGCCATGGCTTCGGTCATCAGGTTGATCACGAAGTGGCCACGGCTGATGTCTTGTGCCGGCAGGTTGCTGTCGTCGATCCAGTCGTGGAGTTCCTTGCGCCACGCCAGGTAAGTCTGCAAATAACGTTTGTAGAGCGGGTTCTGGCTCCAGGCCGGGTCGTTGAAGCGACGGTCATCGCCTTCAGGCACCAGTTGGGATTTGCCGAACATCACATTCTTCAACTCGACGCCAAAGTGGGCGACGTGCTTGACGCTGTGCAACGGCTGCTTGATGGCTTGGGTCAGCACCATCTTGGCCGAGGCCAATAAATCCTTTTTGCGTAACGCGATGATCGGGTTCAGCCCCAGGGTGTTTTCCGAGGCCTGGCGTTTCAAGTCATCGTTATTCTTGTTACTCATCTACGACGCTCCATTGTCCGAAAGACGAGTACCGGCGATTGCTGCGCACCCAATTTCGATACACGACACCAGCCTGGTACTGCGACCCGGGTGACCGTTGATACCGCATCGTCAAATGCAGGGAACTTGCCAGCTCCATTGGTTACCCGAGTTTATTTTTTTTCGCAAGCGGGCCGATCATTGGCCACGCGACAGGGCATTCAAGCAGATGAAATTAGAAAATGCGCTCTAAAGACCAAGATGCCTGTGCTAGAGCATCAGCCGCACGACCGACTCACTCGGGTCGCGGGTTTTTCCGGCCGCTTTGAGCTCGGCCAGGTAGTCGGCCCATAGCGCGTCCTGACGTACGGCCAACTGATAGAGGTAGTCCCAAGTGAACAGTCCGCTGTCATGGCCGTCATCGAAGGTCAATTTCAGTGCGTACTGGCCGGCCGGTTCGACCTGGGTCAACCTGACATTGAGCTTGCCGAATTGCAGGATGGGTTTGCCGTGGCCCTGGACCTCGGCCGAAGGCGAGTGAACCCGCAGGAACTCGGCGGGCAGTTGGTAGGTTTCATCCGGCCCGTAAGTCAGGCCAAGGGTATTGGAGGTTTTGTGCAGGTTTACTGCAGTAGGAAACTTGACCATATGGGATGCTCCTGAATAAACCGGCTTGAAAATGTGGGAGGGGGCTTGCTCCCGATGGTGGTGTGTCAGTCAGCTCATCTGATACTGATACACCGCCATCGGGAGCAAGCCCCCTCCCACATTTGAAGCAAAGCAGTTCTGTGTGAGGCTTACAGGATATAACGAGACAAGTCTTCGTTCTGCGCCAATTCGCCCAAGTGGCTGTTGACGTAGTCAGCATCGATCTTGATCGCTTCACCATTCTGCGCACCCGCCATGTCGCCGGCACTGAACGACACTTCCTCAAGCAAGCGCTCAAGCAAGGTATGCAGGCGTCGGGCACCGATGTTCTCGGTCTTCTCGTTGACCTGCCAGGCGATTTCCGCCAAACGCTTGATACCGTCCGCCTGGAACTCGATACCCAGGCCCTCGGTTTTCAGCAACTCACGGTACTGCTCGGTGAGCGAGGCGTGGGGTTCGCTGAGGATGCGCTCGAAGTCGCCAGGGGTCAGTGCCTTGAGTTCCACGCGAATCGGCAGGCGGCCTTGCAGCTCGGGTACCAGGTCGCTTGGCTTGCTCAGGTGGAACGCACCGGAAGCGATAAACAGAATGTGGTCAGTCTTGACCATGCCCAGCTTGGTGTTGACTGTGCAGCCTTCGATCAGCGGCAACAGGTCACGCTGCACACCTTCGCGGGATACATCGACGCCACCGGAGTTGCCACGCTTGGCCACTTTGTCGATCTCATCGATAAACACGATGCCGTGCTGCTCGACCGCTTCCAGGGCCTTGGCCTTGAGTTCTTCCTCATTGACCAGGCGGCCGGCTTCTTCGTCGCGCACCAGCTTCAGCGCTTCTTTCACCTTGAGCTTGCGGCTTTTCTTCTTGCCCTTGCCCATGTTGGCGAACAGGTTCTGCAACTGGCTGGTCATTTCTTCCATGCCAGGCGGGGCAGAAATATCCACGCCGGACACTTCAGCCACTTCGATCTCGATTTCCTTGTCATCCAGCTGGCCTTCACGCAGGCGCTTGCGGAACAGCTGGCGAGTATTGGAATCCGACGACGGTGCGGCGTCTTCGTTGAAACCCATGCGGGCCGGTGGCAGCAGGGCGTCGAGGATGCGCTCTTCCGCTGCGTCTTCGGCACGGTGGCTGACCTTGGTCACTTCCTGTTCGCGCAGCATCTTCAGGGCGGCATCGGCCAGGTCACGGATGATCGACTCGACATCACGGCCCACGTAGCCGACTTCGGTGAACTTGGTCGCTTCGACCTTGATGAACGGGGCGTTCGCCAATTTGGCCAGGCGCCGGGCGATTTCGGTTTTACCGACACCGGTCGGGCCGATCATCAGGATGTTCTTGGGCGTTACTTCAACACGCAGTTCTTCGGGCAGTTGCATCCGGCGCCAGCGGTTACGCAGCGCAATGGCAACGGCGCGCTTGGCATCGTCCTGGCCGATGATATGGCGATTGAGTTCATGGACGATTTCGCGGGGGGTCATGGACATAGTGTCTGGCGGCCTCAAGCGGGAATAAGCTTACGGCTTACTCGGCGAGGTCCTGCTCCTCAATGGTCTGGTTGTGGTTGGTGAACACGCAGATATCGCCGGCGATACCCAGAGCGGTCTCGACGATCTCACGGGCCGACAGGTCGGTTTTCTTCAGCAGCGCGCTGGCTGCCGCTTGGGCATAGCCACCGCCGGAACCCATGGCGATCAGGCCATGTTCGGGTTCAACCACGTCGCCGTTACCGGTGATGATCAGCGAAGCATCTTTGTTCGCGACAGCGAGCATGGCCTCCAGGCGGCTGAGGGAGCGGTCGGTGCGCCATTCTTTGGCAAGTTCGACAGCGGCGCGCACCAGGTGGCCCTGATGTTTCTCAAGCTGGCCTTCGAAGCGTTCGAAGAGGGTAAAGGCGTCGGCGGTAGCGCCTGCGAAACCGGCAAGTACCTGGCCGTGGTACAGGCGACGCACTTTTTTCGCGTTGCCTTTCATCACGGTGTTGCCCAGGGAAACCTGGCCGTCGCCGCCCATGACAACTTTGCCGTGGCGACGTACTGAAACGATGGTGGTCAAGGGGAGAGTCTCCACGCAGCGGGGCGAAAATGCCCTGATGAGAACACATATGGGGGTGGCGGGGGGGATTTCAACCGTAGGACGGGTGCGCGGACGAGTGGTGTTTATTGATCCGACACCTATTCAAGAACACCGCAAAACCAAATGTGGGAGGGGGCTTGCTCCCGATCGCGGTGTGTCAGTCGCTGAATATATTGACTGATATACCGCCATCGGGGGCAAGCCCCCTCCCACATTAGCCCTGCTATGTCTTCGAAATCAGCGGCTCTGGCGCTGTTGTAACAACAGATTGCTAAACCCGGCCCCGGCCAATTGTTTCTGCGCCACGGTCAGTTGCTCACGGTTGCTGAACGGCCCCACCAATACGCGATACCAGGTCGCGTCCTTCACCGTGCCGGACTCAACCGAGACCGATTGGCCCAACAGAATGATCTGTGCACGCACACGATCGGCATCCGCCTGTTTCGGGAACGAGCCGGCTTGCAGGAAGAACTTGGTCACAGGCGCGGCCTTGGTCGCTGCCACTGGCGGTGCTGGCGGCGGAGTGATGCCGGCCAGTGCAGCCTGGGCGCGAGCCGTATCGATTTTCGCCGCTTCCGCTGGGGTTACGGGCGTGGTCGGCACTTGCGGGGTCGGCAGGGTTTTCTCCGGCACGGCGTCGGGCGGCACGATCACTTCCGATTCCGGCAGCAGCGTGTAGAAGTCGTATTTCGGCTTCACCGGTGCGGTCGGGCTTGGCGCAGTCTTGTTGGCCTCGGCAATTTTCGTGGCCTTCTGCTGCTCCTGTTTGACGCGCTTGACGTCATCGCCCTGGCCAGGCTCCAGCTTCATCAGAAACACAACGAAGGCACCGACCGTCAGGCCGATGGCCATCCACAGCCAGCCCGGGATCGGCTGCTTCGCCGGGGCCTGATAACGGCTGGCGCCGCGTTTGGGTGCAGGTTTTTTCTTGGCAGCCAACTTACATACGCTCCAGAGTTTCCAGGCCCAAGAGTTCCAGGCCTTGCTTGAGGGTGCGTCCTGCCAGGGCGGCGAGGCGCAGGCGACTTTGTTTCTGGGCTTCGTCGTCGGCGGTGAGGATAGGGCAGTTCTCGTAGAAGCTGGAGAACAACCCGGCCACTTCATACAGGTAGGTGCACAGAATATGCGGCGTGCCTTTGTCGCCTACGCTGTTGAGCACTTCACCGAACTGCGCAAGCTTGGCCGCCAGTTCCTGTTCATGGGCGGCGTCCAGCACGATCTGGCCTTCGACTTCGCTGAAGTCCTTGCCCAGCTTGCGGAACACGCCGGCCACGCGGGTGTAGGCGTACAGCAGGTACGGCGCGGTGTTGCCTTCGAAGTTGAGCATCAGGTCGAAGTTGAAGCTGTAGTCGCTGGTGCGGTGCTTGGACAGGTCGGCGTATTTCACTGCGCCAATGCCCACCACGCGGGCGATATTGCGCAGGTCGGCCTCGGCCAGCTCCGGGTTCTTTTCCTTCACCAGGCTGTAGGCACGTTCCTGGGCTTCGGTCAGCAGGTCGATCAGCTTTACGGTACCGCCGTCGCGGGTCTTGAATGGGCGGCCATCGGCGCCGTTCATGGTGCCGAAACCCATGTGTTCCATGTGCATCGGGTGGGTGACGAAGCCGGCACGACGGGCCACTTCGAACACTTGCTGGAAGTGAAGGGCCTGGCGTTGGTCGACGAAGTACAGCGCCCGGTCGGCCTTGAGCACGCCGCTGCGATAGCGCACGGCAGCCAGGTCGGTGGTGGCGTAGAGATAGCCGCCATCGGCCTTGACGATGATCACCGGCAGCGGCTCGCCGTCGGCGGTCTTGAATTCTTCGAGGAACACGCACTGCGCGCCGTTGCTCTCGACCAGCAGGCCCTTGGCCTTGAGGTCGTTGACCACGTTGATCAGGTCGTCGTTGTAGGCGCTTTCGCCCATCACGTCGGCCATGGTCAGTTTCACGTTGAGCAGTTCGTAGATTTCCTGGCAGTGGGACAGGGAAATCTCACGGAAGCGGTTCCACAGCGCCAGGCATTCCTGGTCGCCGGCTTGCAGTTTGACCACCAGGCCACGGGCGCGGTCGGCAAACTCTTCGGATTCGTCGAAGCGCTTCTTGGCGGCGCGGTAGAAGTTTTCCAGGTCGGCCAGCTCGTTGCTGGTGATCGGGTTTTCCTGCAGGTAGGCCATCAACATGCCGAACTGGGTACCCCAGTCGCCGACGTGGTTCTGGCGGATCACGGTGTCGCCGAGGAACTCCAGCACCCGCGCCACACCGTCGCCGATGATGGTGGAGCGCAGGTGACCGACGTGCATCTCTTTGGCCAGGTTCGGCGCCGACAGGTCGATGACCACGCGTTGGGTGTCGCCAGCCTTGTGTGCGCCGATTTTGACATCGGCCAGGGCTGCGTCCAGGCGCGAAGCCAAGGCCTGGGTGTTCTGGAAGAAGTTGATAAAGCCCGGGCCTGCGATTTCGGCCTTGGTGACACTGGCGTCAGCCGGCAGTGCCGCGATGATTTTTTCCGCCAGGTCGCGCGGTTTCATGCCTGCCGGCTTGGACAGCATCATCGCGATGTTGCTGGCGAAGTCGCCGTGGGTCTTGTCGCGGGTGTTCTCCACCTGGATCGCCGGCGACAGGCCTTCAGGCAACACACCTTCGTTGACGAGTTGGGTGAGGGCTTGTTGGATCAGCTGGCGAATGGTGTCTTTCATGGTGTTCTCTTTCGACCGCAAGCGGCGGCGCGCGATGCGCAGGTGGAAAAACTGGGCATTATCCGTGGCGAGGGCGAGCTTGCCAACCGTTCAGACTAGATGGCGGACCTGCGGGCCTCATCCCGGGCAAGCCCCCTCCCACATTTGAAGGTGTTCACATTTCAAAATGTGGATGGTGGCTTGCCTGTCAATACAAATCTACCGGGTCCACATCCAGTGACCATCGCACTTGTCGGCCGCTGGGCATTTGCTCCAGCTCAAGCATCCAGCTACTTAGCAGGCGATGCAGCGGTGCGCGAGAGGTTGCCTGCAAGAGTAGCTGAGCCCGATAACGTCCGGCGCGACGCTCCATGGGCGCAGGCACCGGGCCGAGCAGTTCGATACCGGTCAGGCCCAACTCGCCCAGCAAGCGTTCAGCAACGCTGCAGGCTTGATCGAGGAAACCTTCGGCTTGGCCGGGTTTGTGGGCTTCGGCACGCAGCAACGCCAAGTGCGCAAAGGGTGGCAAGCCGGCAGCGCGGCGTTCACTCAAGGCCTGCTCGGCGAAGGCAAAATAGCCTTGTTCCGTCAGTTGAATCAGCAGCGGGTGGTCGGCCAGGTGCGTCTGGATAATCACCCTGCCCGGCTCTTCGGCCCGTCCGGCGCGCCCTGCCACCTGCACGATCAACTGCGCCATGCGTTCGCTGGCGCGGAAATCCCCGGAGAACAACCCGCCGTCGGCATCCAGGATCGACACCAGGGTCACCCGTGGGAAGTGGTGCCCTTTGGCGAGCATCTGCGTGCCGATCAGAATGCACGGTTGACCTTTCTGAATGGTGGCAAACAACTGGTTCATTGCATCTTTGCGCGATGTGCTGTCGCGGTCGACCCGTAGCACCGGGTAATCCGGGAACAGAATGCCCAGACGCTCTTCGGCGCGCTCGGTGCCGGCCCCTACCGGGCGCAGGTCGACCTTGCCGCACTGCGGGCAATGGCGTGGCACCCGCTCTACATGACCGCAGTGATGGCAACGCAATTCGCCGTGGCGCTGGTGCACGGTCATGCGCGCATCGCAGCGCTCGCACTCGGACATCCAGCCGCAGTCATGGCACAGCAGTGTCGGGGCAAAGCCGCGACGGTTGAGAAACACCAATACTTGCTGGCCCGCGGCGAGGGTCTGGCCGATGGCCTGTTGCATCGGACCGGAAATACCGCTGTCCAGCGGGCGGCTTTTCACGTCCAGGCGCAGGAAGCGCGGTTGTTTGGCGCCGCCGGCGCGCTCGTTCATGCGTAGCATGCCATAACGGCCGGTGTAGGCGTTATGCAGGCTTTCCAGGGACGGCGTGGCCGAACCCAGCACAATCGGGATGTCTTCCTGGCGTGCGCGTACCAGCGCCAGGTCGCGGGCGTGGTAACGCAGGCCTTCCTGCTGTTTATAGGAGCCGTCGTGCTCCTCGTCGATGATGATCAGCCCGGGGTTTTTCATCGGGGTGAACAGCGCCGAACGGGTGCCAATGATGATGTCTGCCTCGCCGTCCCGCGCTGCCAGCCACGACTCCAGGCGCTCACGGTCATTGACCGCCGAGTGCACCAGGGCGATGCGCGCGTTGAAGCGCTGCTCGAAACGCGCCAGGGTCTGTGGGCCCAGGTTGATCTCCGGGATCAGCACCAGTGCCTGCTTGCCGGCCTGCAGGGTTTCGCGGATCAGTTGCAAATACACTTCGGTCTTGCCGCTGCCGGTGACGCCAGCCAGAAGGAAGGCGTGGAAGCTGTCGAAACCGGCGCGAATCGCCTCATAGGCAGCGCGTTGCTCGGGGTTCAGCGGTAGCTCCGGCTGGGCCAGCCAATGTTCGTGGCGTGGGTCTGGGGCGTGCTTGCGGATTTCCACCTGCACCAGTCCCTTGGCCAGCAGCAGGTCGAGGCTGTCCTTGCTCAGCATCAGCTTGCTCAACAACTGGTGGGCCACGCCATGGGGGTGCTGGGCCAATGTGGCCAGGGCTTCGCGCTGGCGCGGGGCACGGGCGATGCGCGGGTCGTCGAGGCGCGCGCCGGGCACCATCGACCAGAAACGCTCCTGGCGCGCTTCGGCCAGTTCGCCCTGGCGCAGCAGCACCGGCAGCGCCCAGCTCAAGGTATCGCCCAAGCTGTGCTGGTAATACTGCGCAGTCCACAGGCACAGCTTGAACAGTGCCGGCGGCAGTGGCGGTGTGGCGTCGAGGATGGCCAGGGCCGGCTTGAGCTTTTCCGCCGGGACCTCGCTGTGGTCCGTGACCTCCACCAGGATGCCGATCATTTCCCTGCGCCCAAACGGCACACGCACGCGCATCCCCGGCTGCAACTGCGTCCGCAGCACTCCAGCCGGGGCCCGGTAATCGAACAGGCGGCGCAGGGGGGAGGGCAGGGCTAGGCGCAAAATGGCGTCGGGCACGCGGGGCATCTCATATAAAGGCAGGCAGTGGTGCAGGGGCGCGAGCCTAGCAGAGCGGGGAGGGCTTGGGTATGCCATGGTTTTCTGATGAAAGGAGGTTTTTGGTCAGCAGCGCCGCTTGCGCGTTTAAAAAGGTCTGGTAGAATCCGCGGCCTAATTACGTGCGGTATTCGACAATAGTGTCGAGTGGCGGCACGCTAGCCCGAGGAAGTGCCATGAAAGCCGATATCCATCCAGCGTACGAAACCATCGAAGTTACCTGCAGCTGCGGCAACAAGTTCGAAACTCGTTCGAACCTGTGCAAGCCACTGGGTACTGACGTATGCAACGAGTGCCACCCGTTCTACACCGGTAAGCAGAAAACTCTGGACACCGGCGGCCGTGTACAGCGCTTCGCAGATCGCTTTGGTGCTTTCGGCAAGAAGCCTGCTGCTACTCCAGCAGAGTAAGGCTCAAAAGCCTTATGGGCTTTTGCCAGCTGTTGAAAAAGGCGTCCCTTGTGGGCGCCTTTTTTGTGTCCGGGATTTGGCTGGCAACCGCCCAGGCCGCGGTATTCTGCCCCGCACCAGCTTCCATGGCGCGGGTAGAAGTGCAGCGCGTGGTGGACGGCGACACCGTGCGCCTCAAGGATGGCCGCAGCGTGCGGATGATCGGCCTCAATGCGCCGGAAACCGGCAAGAAGGGTCGTACTGACGAGCCGTTTGCCGTCGCCGCCCGCCAGCGTCTACAAGCGTTGGTGCAGGCCAGTGATGGGCGTGTCGGTTTGGTGCCTGGCCGCGAGGGCAAGGATCATTACGGCCGCACCCTGGCCCACCTCTACGGCGCCAATGGCGAGAACCTGGAAGCGCAATTGCTCGCCGAGGGCTTGGGCTTCCAGGTGGGGGTGGCGCCGAATGTAGACCTCGCCACCTGCCAGCAGGCGGCGGAAAACAGCGCCCGCCAGGCGCGCCTGGGGCTGTGGCGCCAATCGCCGGTGCAAACGGTGGCACAACTCAAGCGCTCCGGGTTTGCGCTGGTAACTGGCCGGGTCAGCAAGATCGAGCGCAATCGCGGTGGCATCTGGATTGAAATCCAGGGTTCACTGGTATTACGTATTGCCCCCGAACTGATCAGTCAGTTCGATCCGGCCATGCTCAATGGTCTGCAAGGTCGCACTATTGAAGCGCGCGGCTGGGTGCAGGATCGCTCCCGCCGTGGTGGTTTGAAAAGAGGTCAATCACGCTGGCTCCTGCCAATAACCGATCCCGGCATGCTGAAATCGACGCTTTGAATAAAAAATTGTAGACATTTTTAATTCCGATTGTGAACAGTTGAGCCCTTGTATCCCGTGGCTCTTGGCCAAAAGTCGTAGCCCAGGGCCCTTGACACCTGTGACTGCCCAGTCTTGTAGGGACTTTGCGACACGCGTATCCTCGGCGGTCCGTCGACCAACAGTAAAAGCGGAATGCCGATATGTCTGATTTGAAAACTGCCGCTCTCGAATACCATGCCCATCCTCGTCCAGGAAAGCTGAGTGTAGAGCTCACCAAAGCCACTGCCACTGCTCGCGACCTGTCGCTGGCCTACAGCCCTGGTGTTGCCGAGCCCGTACGTGAAATCGCCCGTGACCCAGAACTGGCGTACAAGTACACCGGCAAGGGCAACCTGGTTGCAGTGATTTCCGATGGCACCGCGATCCTTGGCCTGGGTAACCTCGGCCCATTGGCTTCCAAGCCAGTCATGGAAGGTAAAGGCGTGCTGTTCAAGCGCTTTGCCGGCATCGACGTTTTCGACATCGAAGTCGATTCCGAGAGCCCGCAGGCTTTCATCGACACGGTCAAGCGCATTTCCATCACCTTCGGTGGCATCAACCTGGAAGACATCAAGGCACCTGAGTGCTTCGAGATCGAAAAGGCCCTGATCGAACAGTGCGACATCCCGGTATTCCACGATGACCAGCACGGCACCGCGATCGTTACCGCGGCCGGCATGATCAACGCCCTGGAAATCGCTGGCAAAACCCTGGGTGAGGCGAAGATCGTCTGCCTGGGCGCCGGTGCTGCGGCCATTTCCTGCATGAAGCTGATCATCAGCATGGGCGCCAAGCTGGAAAACATCTACATGGTCGACAGCAAGGGCGTGATCCAGTCCGAGCGTACCGACCTGAACCAGTACAAGGCGATGTTCGCCCACCCGTCCTCCAAGCGCACCCTGGCTGACGCCCTCGACGGTGCCGACGTGTTCGTCGGCCTGTCCGGCCCGAACCTGCTGAGCGCCGAAGGCCTGAAATCCATGGCGCCGAACCCGATCGTGTTCGCCTGCTCCAACCCGGATCCGGAAATCTCGCCTGAGCTGGCTCACGCCACCCGTAGCGACGTGATCATGGCTACCGGCCGTTCGGACTACCCGAACCAGGTCAACAACGTACTGGGCTTCCCGTTCATCTTCCGTGGTGCCCTGGACGTTCGCGCCAAGCGCATCAACGAAGAAATGAAAGTAGCAGCTGCCAACGCCCTGCGTGAACTGGCCAAGCTGCCGGTGCCTCAGGATGTGTGCGACGCCTACGGTGGTGCCAAGCTGGAATTCGGTCGTGAGTACATCATTCCAAAACCAATGGATAAGCGCCTGATCACCCTGATCTCCGATGCCGTGGCCAAGGCCGCGATCGAGACCGGTGTAGCAACCCTGCCGTATCCAAAGAACTACCCGCTGCAAAGCGTGGATGATGTGTTCAACGGCTAAGCCGTTATAGCGCACCAACAAAAAGCCCCGGCTCGAATGAGTCGGGGCTTTTTTTATGGCAATTCTCTTGAAGCCTATAGAGGTCAAATGTGGGAGGGGGCTTGCTCCCGATGGCGGTGTATCAGTCGCCATATTCATTGACTGACAGTCCGCCATCGGGAGCAAGCCCCCTCCCACATTTGGATCTATGTTGCGTCTTGGATCGGGTCAGAACAAATCGATCGGCGCGCCTTCATCCGCCGGTAGCGGGCTGCCCGGCACCACGCCATTGCCCAACTCGTTAACTGACGGCGGCGTGTCTTCGCTCTTGAACAGCTCGAAGTACGCATTCGGCGTGCTCGGCGACGCGGCGCGGCCACTCACCGGGTCGATGCGCAGGCTCAGGATGCCTTCCGGTTCAGGCTGGGTGTGCAGCGGCTTGTCCTTGAGCGCGGCGCCCATGTAGCTCATCCAGATCGGCAGTGCGACGGTACCGCCAAACTCACGGCGGCCCAGGCTTTCCGGCTGGTCGTAGCCAGTCCACACCGTGGTCACGTAGTCGCCGTTGTAGCCGGAGAACCAGGCATCCTTGGACTCGTTGGTGGTACCGGTTTTACCCGCGATATCCGCACGGCCCAGGGCCAGTGCGCGGCGTCCGGTGCCCTTCTTGATCACGTCCTGCAGGATGCTGTTGAGGATATAGGTGGTGCGGCCATCCACGATGCGCTCGGCAACCGCTGGCGCTTGCGGCTCGGTCGTTGCGGGAGCGTTTGCGGCCGGCGCTGTGCCTGGCGTGGGCTCGATGGTAATGCCGCCGTTACCCGGTGCTGCGAGACCATCGGTTGCCGCCACACCATTGACCACATCACCGGGCACCCGTGGTGGGTTGGCGGTGAACAGGGTGTCGCCATTGCGGCTTTCGATCTTGTCGATCAGGTACGGCGCGATCTTGTAGCCGCCGTTGGCAAAGGTGCTCCAGCCGGTGGCGATTTCCATCGGCGTAAGGGTTGCGGTACCCAGCGCCAGGGACAGGTTGGGCGGCAAGTCCGACTTGGCGAAGCCGAAGCGCGTCATGTAGTCGATGGTCTTGCCCACGCCCATGGCCTGCAGCAGGCGGATCGACACCAGGTTGCGAGACTTGTACAACGCCTCGCGAATGCGGATCGGGCCGAGGAAGGTGTTGGTGTCGTTCTTCGGCCGCCAGACCTTGTCCAGGTATTCATCGACAAACACGATCGGTGCGTCGTTGACCAGGCTGGCGGCGGTGTAGCCGTTGTCCAGTGCGGCGCTGTAGACGAATGGCTTGAAACTTGAACCCGGCTGGCGCTTGGCCTGTATCGCACGGTTGTAGTTGCTCTGCTCAAAGGCGAAACCGCCGACCAGTGCGCGGATTGCGCCGTTCTGCGGATCGAGGGATACCAGGGCGCCTTGGGCGACCGGCACCTGGCTGAACTTGAGGCTGTCATCCTTCTGGCGTTGCACGCGGATCAAATCACCCACCTTGGCCACGTCGGACGGCTGCTTGGGCATCGGCCCCATGCTGTTGGTGTTCAGGAACGGGCGCGCCCATTTCATGCTGTCCCACGCCACGTGGGCTTCACCGGCGCGGGTCAGCACTTGAATGCCGTCTTTGGTCACCTCGGTGACGATGGCCGGCTCCAGGCCGCTGATCGAGCGCTGTTTGCCCAGTTCGGTGGTCCAGGCACTCAGGGTCTTGCCCGGCAGGCGCGACTCGGGGCCGCGGTAGCCGTGACGTTGATCATAGGTGATCAAGCCTTCGTGTACGGAGTGGTTGGCGATTTCCTGCAAGTTGCTCGGAACCGTCGTGGTCACGCGAAAGCCTTCGGTGTAGGCATCGCTGCCATAACGGCCAACCATTTCGGCGCGGGCCATTTCGGCGATGTACGGTGCATTCACTTCCGGCGTCGGCACGTGATAGCTGGCGTTCAGCGGCTCGGCCACGGCGCTTTCATAAGCGGCCTGATCGATCTTGCCCAGCTTGTACATGCGCCCCAGGATCCAGTCGCGACGTTCTTTACTGCGCGCCGGGTTGGCCAGCGGGTTGAAGCGCGACGGCGCCTTGGGCAGGCCGGCGATCATGGCCATCTGCGCCAGGCTGGCGTCACGAATCGATTTGCCATAGTAGACCTGGGAGGCGGCCTCAATGCCGTAGGCGCGGTTGCCCAGGTAGATCTTGTTGACGTACAGCTCGAGGATTTCGTCCTTGGTCAGTTGGCGTTCAATCTGTAGCGCCAGCAGGATCTCGGTGGCTTTACGCGAAAAGCTGCGCTCGCTGGTGAGGAAGAAGTTCTTCGCCACCTGCATGGTGATGGTGCTGCCGCCGGATTGAATGTGTCCGCTCTTTACCAACTGCGTGGCCGCACGCACCAGGCTGCTGGGGTCGACGCCGTAGTGGTTGGCAAAATTGTCGTCTTCTGCCGACAGCAATGCACTGATGAAATTGGGCGGAATGTCGGCGAAACGGATCGGTGTGCGGCGCATTTCGCCGAACTCCGCGATCAGTTTTTCGTCGCTGCTGTAGACCCGCAAAGGAATCTGCAACTGGATACTTCTGAGGGCCTCTACGGAGGGCAAACCCGGACTAAGGTAGAGGTAGGCCCCGCTGAGTACGAGCAGCAGCCCGCAGACGATCGCGACAATGGAGTACCCGAAAAACTTCAGCAGACGAATCAAGGCTTTTGGATTTCCAGAGAAAAGAATGAGTTACGCGTCGGGGATGCATGGCAAACGATGGATCGACCCGGGCAGCAGATAAAAAAGCGGGAAAAAACGCTGGGCATTAAAGCATTTTTCAGCTTGGGGCGTCATTCGCGTGCCTCGAACAAGCCGACCGAATGCAGGGTGCCTGGCAGCAATCAAGCGAGATGACAGCCGGTATGACAGGGAAAGTTTTGGGGAGTTTTATGGGAAAGGGATTTTTCAGGCGAAAAGCCGACATCGTCTTGGGTGTCGACATCAATGACAGCGGTATCAAGCTGATCGAGCTGGGCCGTTCATCGGGTGGTTTCAGTGTCCAGGGCTATGCCACCCAGGCGCTGCCCGCCCATGCGGTCGTCGATGGCGCCTTGCTGGACGTCGAGGGCGTGGGGCGAGCCTTGCAACAAGCGTTATCCTGCCTGCGCACTTCGGCTCGACACGCCGCTGTGGCAGTGGCGGGCCCTTCGGTAATCACGCGGTTGATCGAGATGGATGCGGGCCTGCGCGACGAAGAAATGGCCTGGAAGATCCAGATGGAAGCCGACCAGTTCATTCCTTATCCATTGGATGAGGTGGCGATCGACTTTCAGGTCCAGGGTCCATCGGCCCAAGGGCCGCAGTGGGTTGACGTCATGTTGGCGGCCTGTCTGCGCGAGCAGGTCCAGGCGCGAGTGGCGGTTTTAGCCCTGGCGGGGCTGGTGCCGCGGGTGGTCGATGTCGAAGGGTTTGCATTGGAGCGCGCTTGCCGTCAGGATTTTGCCAGCTTCACGCCGGGTCATCGAGTCGATGGTGCACAATGGGCCGTGGATGCCCAAGGGATGGGAGTGGCTTGCGGGTTGGCCCTGAGGAGTTTCGCTGGATGACACGAATCAATCTTTTGCCTTGGCGTCAGGCGCTGGCAGAGCGCAAGCGCAGGTATTTCATGGTGCTATTGCTGGCATTTGCCTGCCTGGCGCTGGCGACCGTGTGGCTGGCTGACCAGGTGATCGACCAGGCGATAGATCGGCAAGTGAGCCGCAATAGCCGCTTGGGTGAGGAGGTGGCTACCCAGGATTCGCGGATCAGGACCATCGACGATCTGCAGGAGCGAAGCCAGCAACTGGCCGAACGCATGAAGGTGGTGCAGGACCTGCACGACGCCCGCTCTTCCGGCGCCCGACTGTTCGAGCAATTGGCTCGTGCAATGCCTGAAGGTGTCCATCTGCATGAGGTGGTCGCAAACGGTGACACCATCAGCATTCGCGGCACGGCTGAAAGCAACCAGGACATTGCCCGGTTGATGCAGCAGCTCAAGCAGTCATCCCAGGGCTCCAGCTCGACTCGTCTGCAGCGCGTGCAGGCTGATGGAGCGCGCGGCGAAAGTGAGTTTCAACTGATGGTGCGCCAAGGGGAATCCAGCGAGGCGCAACCATGAGCCTGCCCAGGCTCGATTTTTCCACGCTCTTCTACAACGCTGCTAAATGGCCCTTGCCTGGCAAGGTCCTGCTTGGCTGTGGGCTGGCCGGTCTGGTGCTGCTGATAGGAGAGGCTGCGTACCTGAGCTCGTCACGTGAGCGATTGCACGGGTTTGAGGCGCGGGAGCAAACGCTACAGCAGCAGTTGGCGGAAAAAGCTGAACTGGCCTCCAGCCTTGAGGCGCGCACCGATCAGTTCAGGGCAATGGAGGACAAGGTCACAGGCCTTCTACGTCAATTGCCCGGCCAGTCAGAGGTGCCGGCCTTGCTTGAAGACATCGCCCGATTGGCGATTGCCAATGGAGTATGGGTCGAGGGCATCACGGTGTTGGATGAAGAGCCTCGTCAGCTCTATATCGAGCAACCCATGCAAATCGGCGTCACCGGGGGCTACCACGACTTGGCAGCATTCGTCGGCGCCCTGGGTGGGTTACCGCGCGTCGTCACCGTGCAGGATGTTGCACTGGGGCATGACGGCGCCTTGCTGCGTCTGAACATGCTGGCAAAGACCTATCGGCGTACCACGCAAAGCGCCAAGGCCCGCGAAGCGTTCGACCCGGCCCAGCCATTGGTCTACACCCCATCGTTTGTGCGCGACCCGTTTCAGCCGCCCGGTTTGCAAGTAACTCGCGTGCCGGGGCGACCGGCCCTTGCGCCGGATCTCGCTCGGCCACGGGGGCTGCTGGAAGGCATGAACATCGATCAGTTCAAAATGGTCGGCACGCTGTCGTTGGGGGCGCAGGCTTTTGCCCTGCTGCGTGCCGGATCCAGGGTGCACCGGCTGACGATTGGTGATTACCTGGGGCCGGATCATGGCCAGGTCACGGCCATTCAAGAGGGGTCTATCCACTTGGTCGAACGGTTTCCCGATGAACAGGGCGGCTGGCTCGAACGCCCGCGAACCCTTGTGTTGAACGTCAACTCATAACGGAATCAAACAATGAAAAGGACTTTCTCGTCCTTCGGTGTGGCGCTATGGATAGCGTTCACGGCACCGATGGCTGCTGCTGTGCCCAATCGCCTGGACCTGATCCACCTGCCGCCGCCCGACAGTGCAGCGTCGGTCAGCTATACAGGCACCCGGCTGAACCTGAATTTCCAGGACATCGACCTGCGGGCGGTCTTGCAGCAAATCGCCGATGTCGCCGGGCTCAACCTGGTGACCAGTGATGAAGTGCAGGGCTCAATTACCCTGCGGCTCAAGGATGTGCCTTGGGATCAGGCGCTGGATCTGGTGCTGCAAACCAAAGGTCTGGATAAGCGCGTGAAAGCCGGTGTGTTGCTGGTGGCACCTGCGGATGAGTTGGCCGCTCGCGAACTGCTGGCGCTGGAGTCGCGCAAGCAGATGGCGGAACTGGCACCGCTGCGTCGGGAGCTGCTGCAGGTCAACTATGCCAAGGCGGCGGACCTGGCCAAGCTGTTTCAGTCGGTCACAGGTTTTGAAGGCGCCACGGATGAGCGCGGCTCGGTGGCGGTGGATGATCGCACCAACAACATCATCGCCTACCAGACCGGCGAACGGCTCGAAGAGCTGAGGCGTATCGTGGCGCAACTGGATATTCCCGTCCGCCAAGTGATGATCGAGGCGCGAATTGTCGAGGCCAATGTCGACTACGACAAAAGCCTGGGCGTGCGCTGGGGTGGGCGGCTCAGTCATGGCAGGGGAAGTGTCGGAGGTATTTCCAAGCCCGTGGCAGACGGCGCCGAACCGCCGCAAAACCCGCCCAGCTCCCCGTTTGTCGACTTGGGTTCGCTGACCGGCACCTCGGGTCTGGGCGTGGCCTACATCACCGACAATCTACTGCTGGACCTTGAGCTGACAGCCATGGAGAAAACCGGCAACGGCGAAATCGTCTCGCAGCCCAAGGTGGTCACGTCCGACAAGGAGACGGCACGCATCCTCAAGGGCACCGAAATTCCCTATCAAGAGTCCACCTCCCAGGGCGCTACCTCGGTGTCGTTCAAGGAGGCTTCGCTTTCGCTGGAGGTCACGCCGCAAATCACCCCCGACGACCACGTGATCATGGCGGTCAAGGTCACCAAGGATGAGCCCGATTACTTGAACAGGCTCAATGATGTACCGCCGATCAAGAAAAACGAGGTCAACGCCAAGGTGCTGGTCAGGGATGGCGAGACCATCGTCATCGGTGGGGTTTTCTCCAATACCCAAAGCAAAGTGGTAGATAAAGTGCCATTTTTGGGCGATGTGCCGTATCTTGGCCGCCTTTTCCGGCGCGATGTGCTGGCGGAGAAAAAATCCGAGCTGCTGGTATTCCTGACTCCGCGTATCATGAATAACCAGGCGATTGCTGTGAGTCGTTGATTCTGTGCGAAATTTGATTCTTGTAGGGCCGATGGGGGCTGGAAAGAGCACCATCGGCCGTTTGCTGGCCAAAGAGCTGCGCCTGCCGTTCAAAGATTCCGACAAGGAAATTGAATTGCGCACGGGTGCCAATATCCCATGGATCTTCGATAAAGAAGGCGAGCTGGGCTTTCGTGACCGCGAGCAGGCGATGATTGCCGAGCTGTGTGGCTGCGATGGCGTGGTATTGGCGACCGGCGGTGGCGCCGTCATGCGCGACGAAAACCGTCGAGCGCTGTATGCCGGTGGTCGGGTAGTGTATTTGCATGCCTCGGTCGAGCAGCAGGTGGGCCGCACCGCCCGCGATCGCAATCGCCCGTTGCTGCGCACGGCGAACCCGGAAAAAACCCTGCGGGACCTGCTGGCGCTGCGCGATCCGCTGTATCGGGAAATCGCCGATCTGGTGGTGGAAACCGATGAGCGACCCCCTCGGATGGTGGTGCTCGATATTCTGGAGCGCCTGCAGCGGTTGCCACCCCGTTAAAGCCTGGCCCGAAATGCGCTATTCTCGGCGGCGCGCCATAACCTTGTGAGGTTTGGCGTAGAGCCATCAGGTGATGTCGGATTGCGACATTGCCGGTCGTCAATACATCTTCAACGCGGGGAAACATGCAGACACTTAAGGTCGATCTAGGCGAGCGCAGCTACCCGATCCACATTGGCGAAGGTCTGTTGGACCAGCCCGAACTGCTCGCGCCGCATATTGCCGGTCGGCAGGTGGCGATCATCTCCAACGAAACGGTTGCGCCCCTGTATCTTGAGCGTTTGAGCCGCAGCCTTGCGGCGTATTCGGTGATTTCCGTGGTGTTGCCCGACGGCGAAGCCCACAAGAACTGGGAAACCCTGCAACTGATCTTTGATGGCCTGCTGACTGCGCGCCATGACCGTCGAACCACCGTGGTTGCCCTGGGCGGCGGTGTGATCGGCGACATGGCCGGTTTTGCTGCAGCCTGCTACCAGCGTGGCGTGGACTTTATCCAGGTGCCGACCACCCTGTTGTCCCAGGTCGATTCTTCGGTGGGCGGCAAAACCGGTATCAATCACCCGCTGGGCAAGAACATGGTCGGTGCGTTCTACCAGCCACAGGCCGTGCTGATCGACACCGCTACCCTCAACACACTGCCACCTCGCGAGTTGTCGGCGGGCCTGGCGGAAGTCATCAAGTACGGGCTGATCTGTGACGAGCCCTTCCTGAGCTGGCTTGAAGAACATGTAGATGCCCTGCGCGCACTCGACCAGGTGGCCTTGACCGAAGCGATTTCCCGCTCCTGCGCCGCCAAGGCGCTGGTGGTCAATGCCGACGAACGGGAGTCCGGCGTGCGCGCTACCCTGAACCTGGGCCACACCTTCGGCCATGCGATCGAAACGCACATGGGCTATGGTGTGTGGCTGCATGGGGAAGCCGTAGCGGCTGGCACGGTGATGGCGTTGGAGATGTCGCAACGCCTGGGCTGGATCAGCCCCCAGGAGCGTGATCGCGGTATCCGCCTGTTCCAGCGCGCCGGCTTACCGGTCATCCCTCCCACAGAGATGACCGAGGCAGATTTTCTCGAACATATGGCAATAGACAAGAAAGTGATCGACGGTCGACTGCGACTGGTACTGCTGCGCCACATGGGCGAGGCGGTGGTGACCGACGATTATCCGAAAGAGATTTTACAGGCCACGCTGGGAGCGGATTACCGCGCCCTGGCCCAGCTTAAAGGTTAATAAGATCCCGATGACTAGTTTGCATGCCGACGAGGCGTTCCTCGGCCATTATCACTTGAGCCATGACCCTTTTGCTCCACGGGTACCTGGTTTCAAATTCTTCCCTGCGCAGCGCAAGCCGGTATTGGGGCAACTGCATCATCTGGCGCGCTACAGCCAGTTGCTGCTGGTGGTCACGGGACCGTTGGGCAGTGGCAAGACCTTGCTGCGCCAGGCGCTGGTCGCCAGCACCAACAAGCAATCGGTGCAGAGCGTGGTGGTATCGGCCCGTGGCGCCGGTGACGCAGCGGGTGTACTGCGCCAGGTTGCGCAGGCCCTGGACGTATCCAACGCCGAGCCGAACGCGATTCTCAAACAGGTGGTGCAACTGGGCCTGACCGGCCAGGAAGTCTACCTGCTGGTCGACGACGCCGAGCAGCTTGACGAATCCGCGCTGGAAGCGCTGTTGGCGCTGGCCGCGGGCACGCCGGAAGGCCGCCCGCATGTGTTCCTGTTTGGCGAGTCGTCGTTGATCGCCGATCTGGAGCAGATCAGCGGTGAGCAAGAGCTGTTCCACGTCATCGAATTGCAGCCGTACGAAGAGGAAGAAACCCGCGAATACCTGGCTCAGCGCCTCGAGGGTGCAGGGGCCGGTATCGAACTTTTCTCCGCTGCGCAGATCTCTGATATTCACGAAAGCTCCGATGGCTGGCCTGGAAACATCAACCAGGTTGCCCGCGATGCAATGATCGAAGCCATGATTGCCAGCCGCTCTGCGGTCAAGCGTCCAAAGATGGGGTTCACTATGCCTAAGAAGCACGTATTGGCTATTTCCGCCGTTGTCGTGGTCGCTGTAGCCGCCGCCTGGTTGATCCCGGGTCGCAACAAGGCACCGACAACAACCGGCGCGCCAACTGAGCAGGCGCAGTTGCCACTGGGCAAGCCCACGCCAAATGTCGAATTCGCCAACTCCGGCCAACCAACCAATCTGCCTATGGTCGGCCAGCCTGTAATGCGCGGCCCGCTGGCTGAAGAAGCCGGTGGCATCTCCGAAGGCGACGACGGCGTGCCGGTGGAAGGCTCCAGCGCCACGCCGCCGACCGTGACCACCACCGCGCCACCAGCGGGCGTACCGGCCGGCACGCCAGCAACCCCAGTAGCGCCTGCCGCACCGGTTGCGCCAGTTGCCAAGCCGACCCCGGCGCCGACAGTAGCGACAGCCAAGCCCGCAGCACCAGTTGCCAAGCCGGCACCGGCACCCGCGGCCAAGCCTGCTGAAAAACCTGCCGCTACCGTGGCCAAGGCCGGCGCCGCTGGCAGCAGCTGGTACAGCAGCCAGCCTACCGGCAATTTCGTGGTGCAGATCCTCGGCACCAGCTCTGAGGCCAATGCCCAGGCGTTCGTCAAGGAGCAGGGCGGCCAGTACCGTTATTTCAAGAAAGTGCTCAACGGCAAGCCTCTCTACGTGATCACCTACGGCAGCTTCCCAAGCCGCGCCGCAGCCGATTCTGCCATCAAGGCCTTGCCAGCGAAGGTTCAGGCTGGTAAACCTTGGCCTCGCACTGTTGCCAGCGTTCAACAAGAACTGGCAGCAACTCGCTGAAGATCCGGCGGCCTTACCCAGGCCGCCCTCCCGGCACCTCAAAAAACAATCGCAAGGCGTGCAGTCCCCCGCAAGGACCGCGCGCTTTGTGGTGTCTGCGCCACAGTAGCTTTTGAGTCGTAGCGGTCAGAATTAAAAAAGTTTTGACTAGCACAGCATATCGCTTTAAACCTTTCATAAATGCGACATAGATTTGCGACATTTCGTCGCTAAATTTGTGAGCGTCTGTGTCGGTGTGTACAATGACCTCCCTTTTGCCCCCGCTAAGCCGGCGTACGTTCGGCGTGGAAGGTAACCGGTTGAATTGAAAAGAAATTTGCCTCGATATAAGAGGCAGCCTGGTGAGAAAGTGTCTATGAAAGCAGGTCTGTACCAACCCGATGAATTCAAGGATAACTGCGGTTTC
This sequence comes from Pseudomonas sp. 910_23, assembly GCF_052850795.1. Classification (NCBI taxonomy): domain Bacteria; kingdom Pseudomonadati; phylum Pseudomonadota; class Gammaproteobacteria; order Pseudomonadales; family Pseudomonadaceae; genus Pseudomonas; species Pseudomonas sp. 910_23. The sequence continues at coordinate 152,816 of NZ_VXCZ01000002.1, forward strand.
GGCCTGATAGCCCACATGCAGGGCGAGCCCAGTCATACCCTTTTGCAAACGGCCATCGAGGCCCTGACCTGCATGACCCACCGCGGTGGGATCAACGCCGACGGCAAGACCGGTGACGGTTGCGGCTTGCTGATTCAAAAGCCCGACCAGTTCCTGCGCGCTGTCGCCAAAGAGCATTTTGCGGCCGACCTGCCCAAGCAGTACGCCGTGGGCATGGTGTTTTTCAACCAGGACCCGGTAAAAGCCGAAGCCGCTCGCGAGAACATGAACCGCGAGATCGTTGCTGCCGGCCTGCAACTGGTCGGCTGGCGCAAAGTGCCAATCGACACCAGCGTACTCGGCCGCCTGGCCCTGGAGCGCCTGCCGCAGATCGAACAAGTGTTCATCGCGGGTGACGGCCTGAGCGACCAGGACATGGCGATCAAGCTGTTCACGTCCCGTCGTCGTTCGTCGGTGCTCAACGCCGCCGACACTGACCATTACATCTGCAGCTTTTCCCACAAGACCATCATTTATAAAGGCCTGATGATGCCGGCGGATCTCACCGCCTTTTATCCAGACCTGAGCGACGAGCGCCTGCAAACCGCGATCTGCGTGTTCCACCAGCGCTTCTCCACCAACACCCTGCCGAAATGGCCGCTGGCCCAGCCATTCCGCTTCCTCGCCCACAACGGCGAGATCAATACCATCACCGGCAACCGCAACTGGGCCGTGGCCCGTCGCACCAAGTTCGCCAACGATTTGATGGACCTCGAAGAGCTCGGCCCGCTGGTCAACCGCGTGGGTTCCGACTCCTCTAGCATGGACAACATGCTTGAGCTGATGGTCACCGGTGGCATCGACCTGTTCCGTGGCGTGCGCATGATCATTCCGCCTGCGTGGCAGAACGTCGAGACCATGGACCCGGACCTGCGGGCGTTCTACGAATACAACTCGATGCACATGGAACCGTGGGACGGCCCGGCCGGCGTGGTCATGACCGACGGCCGCTACGCGGTGTGCCTGCTCGACCGTAACGGCTTGCGCCCGGCGCGCTGGGTCACCACCACCAACGGCTTTATCACCCTGGCGTCGGAAATCGGCGTGTGGGACTACAAGCCTGAAGACGTGATCGCCAAAGGCCGTGTCGGTCCTGGCCAGATCCTGGCCGTGGACACCGAAACCGGGCAGATCCTCGACACCGACGCCATCGACAACCGTCTGAAGTCGCGTCACCCGTACAAGCAATGGCTGCGCAAAAACGCCCTGCGCATCCAGGCGACCATGGAAGACAATGACCACGGTTCGGCTTTCTACGACATCGACCAGCTCAAGCAATACATGAAGATGTATCAGGTCACGTTCGAAGAACGTGATCAGGTGCTGCGCCCGCTCGGCGAGCAAGGCTACGAAGCCGTAGGCTCCATGGGCGACGATACGCCGATGGCTGTGCTGTCCCAGCGTGTGCGCACGCCGTACGACTACTTCCGCCAGCAGTTCGCCCAGGTGACCAACCCACCGATCGACCCGCTGCGCGAAGCCATCGTGATGTCCCTGGAAGTGTGCCTCGGTGCCGAGCGCAATATCTTCCAGGAATCGCCTGAGCACGCCTCCCGTGTGATCCTCAGCTCGCCGGTCGTTTCCCCGGCCAAGTGGCGCTCGCTGATGACCCTGGAGCGTCCAGGCTTCGACCGCCAGATCATCGACCTGAACTACGACGAGAGCCTCGGCCTTGAAGCCGCTGTGCGCAACGTCGCCGACCAGGCTGAAGAAGCTGTGCGCGCCGGCCGCACTCAGATCGTACTGACCGACCGCCATATCGCGCCGGGCAAGTTGCCGATCCACGCGTCCCTGGCGACCGGCGCGGTGCACCACCGCCTGACCGAAAAAGGCCTGCGCTGCGACTCCAACATTCTGGTGGAAACCGCCACTGCCCGTGACCCGCACCACTTCGCGGTGCTGATCGGCTTCGGCGCCTCGGCGGTGTACCCGTTCCTGGCGTATGAAGTACTCGGCGACCTGATCCGTACCGGTGAAGTGTTGGGCGACCTCTACGAGGTGTTCAAGAACTACCGCAAGGGCATCACCAAGGGCCTGCTGAAGATCCTGTCGAAGATGGGCATCTCAACCGTCACCTCCTACCGTGGCGCGCAATTGTTCGAAGCCATCGGCCTGTCCGAAGAAGTCTGCGAGCTGAGCTTCCGTGGTGTGCCGAGCCGTATCAAGGGCGCGCGTTTCGTCGATATCGAAGCCGAGCAGAAAGCCCTGGCTGCCGAAGCCTGGAGCGCGCGCAAGCCGATCCAGCAAGGCGGCCTGCTCAAGTTCGTGCACGGTGGCGAATACCACGCCTACAACCCGGACGTGGTCAGTACCCTGCAAGCCGCCGTGCAGCAGGGCGACTACGCCAAGTTCAAGGAATACACGAGCCTGGTGGATAACCGCCCGGTGTCGATGATCCGCGATCTGTTCAAGGTGAAGACCCTGGACACGCCGATGGATATCGCCGAAGTCGAGCCACTGGAATCGATCCTCAAGCGCTTCGACTCCGCCGGTATTTCCCTGGGCGCCTTGTCACCTGAGGCTCACGAAGCCCTGGCCGAAGCCATGAACCGCCTGGGTGCGCGCTCCAACTCCGGCGAAGGCGGCGAAGACCCGGCGCGTTATGGCACGCTCAAAAGCTCGAAAATCAAGCAGGTGGCAACCGGCCGTTTCGGTGTGACCCCGGAGTACCTGGTCAACGCCGAAGTGCTGCAGATCAAGGTTGCCCAAGGCGCCAAGCCGGGTGAGGGCGGGCAATTGCCAGGCGGCAAGGTCAACGGCCTGATCGCCAAGCTGCGTTATGCAGTGCCGGGCGTGACCCTGATCTCGCCGCCGCCGCACCACGACATCTACTCGATTGAAGATTTGTCGCAGCTGATTTTCGACCTCAAACAAGTCAACCCGCAGGCCCTGGTCTCGGTAAAACTGGTCGCAGAAGCGGGCGTCGGCACCATCGCCGCTGGCGTCGCCAAGGCCTATGCCGACCTGATCACCATCTCCGGCTACGACGGCGGCACCGGCGCTTCGCCGCTGACCTCGATCAAGTACGCAGGTGCGCCGTGGGAGCTCGGCCTGGCCGAAACCCACCAGACCCTGCGCGGCAACGACCTGCGCGGCAAGGTGCGGGTACAGACCGACGGTGGCCTGAAAACCGGCCTCGACGTGATCAAGGCTGCGATCCTTGGCGCCGAGAGTTTCGGCTTCGGCACCGCGCCCATGATCGCGCTGGGCTGCAAATACCTGCGTATCTGCCACCTGAACAACTGCGCTACTGGCGTGGCGACTCAGAACGAAAAACTGCGCAAGGACCACTACATCGGCACCGTCGACATGGTGGTGAATTTCTTCACCTACGTCGCCGAAGAAACCCGTGAGTGGCTGGCCAAGCTGGGCGTGCGTTCGCTGGAAGAGCTGATTGGTCGCACCGATCTGTTGGACATCCTCGAAGGCCAGACCGCCAAGCAACAGCATTTGGACCTGACACCGCTGTTGGGCAGCGATCACATCCCCGCAGACAAGCCACAATTCTGCCAAGTGGACCGCAACCCGCCGTTCGACAAAGGCCTGCTGGCCGAGAAAATGGTCGAAATGGCCGGCTCCTCGATCAGCGATGCCAGCGGTGGCGAATTCGCCCTGGATATCTGCAACTGCGACCGTTCCATCGGTGCTCGCATCTCCGGTGAAATCGCGCGCAAGCACGGCAACCAGGGCATGGCGAAAGCGCCGATCACCTTCCGCTTCAAGGGCACTGCGGGCCAGAGTTTCGGTGTGTGGAACGCCGGTGGCCTGCACATGTATCTGGAAGGCGATGCCAACGACTACGTGGGCAAAGGCATGACCGGCGGCAAGCTGGTTATCGTCCCGCCAGCCGGTAGCGTGTACAAGACCCAGGACAGTGCCATCATCGGCAACACCTGCTTGTACGGCGCCACGGGTGGCAAGCTGTTTGCCGCGGGTACTGCCGGTGAGCGCTTCGCCGTGCGTAACTCCGGTGCCCACACCGTGGTGGAAGGCACTGGCGATCACTGCTGCGAGTACATGACCGGGGGCTTTGTCGCGGTACTGGGCAAGACCGGTTACAACTTCGGTTCGGGCATGACCGGCGGTTTCGCCTACGTGCTCGACCAGGACAACACCTTCGTCGACAAGGTCAACCACGAGTTGGTCGAGATCCAGCGGATCAGCGGTGAAGCCATGGAATCCTACCGGAACCACTTGCAGCACGTGCTGGACGAGTATGTCGAGGAGACCGGCAGTGAATGGGGTCGCAACCTCGCCGAAAACCTCGATGATTACCTGCGTCGTTTCTGGCTGGTCAAGCCCAAGGCTGCCAACCTGAAATCGTTGCTTTCCAGCATCCGTGCCAACCCGCAGTGATATGCGCCTGAACAGTTTGATGAGGTTTTAACATGGCTGAACGTCTGAATAACGACTTCCAGTTCATCGATGTCGGGCGCAAAGATCCGAAGAAGAAACTGTTGCGTCAACGCAAGAAAGAGTTCGTGGAAATCTACGAACCCTTCAAGCCCCAGCACTCGGCCGATCAGGCCCACCGCTGCCTGGGGTGCGGTAACCCGTATTGCGAATGGAAGTGCCCGGTGCACAACTTCATTCCCAACTGGCTCAAACTGGTGGCCGAGGGCAACATTCTCGCCGCCGCCGAGCTGTCGCACCAGACCAACACCCTGCCGGAAGTCTGCGGCCGGGTGTGCCCGCAAGACCGTCTATGTGAAGGTGCCTGCACCCTCAACGACGGCTTCGGCGCAGTGACCATCGGTTCGGTGGAGAAGTACATCACCGACACCGCGTTCGCCATGGGCTGGCGCCCGGATATGTCCAAGGTCAAACCGACCGGCAAGCGCGTCGCGATCATCGGCGCGGGCCCGGCGGGCCTGGGGTGTGCCGACGTGTTGGTGCGTGGTGGCGTGACCCCGGTGGTGTTCGACAAGAACCCGGAGATCGGTGGTCTGCTGACTTTCGGTATTCCCGAGTTCAAGCTGGAAAAAACCGTACTGAGTCACCGTCGTGAAGTGTTCACCGGCATGGGTATCGAGTTCCGCCTCAATACCGAGATCGGCAAAGACATCACCATGGAGCAACTGCTCGCCGAATACGATGCGGTGTTCATGGGCATGGGCACCTACACCTATATGAAGGGCGGCTTTGCCGGTGAGGACTTGCCGGGCGTGTATGACGCGCTCGACTTCCTGATCGCCAACGTCAACCGCAACCTGGGCTTTGAAAAGTCGCCGGAAGATTTCGTCGACATGAAAGGCAAGAAGGTCGTGGTGCTGGGCGGTGGCGACACCGCGATGGACTGCAACCGTACCTCGATCCGCCATGGCGCCAAGTCGGTCACCTGTGCGTATCGTCGCGACGAAGCCAACATGCCCGGCTCGCGCAAAGAGGTGAAGAACGCCAAGGAAGAAGGCGTGAAATTCCTCTACAACCGCCAGCCGATTGCGATCGTCGGTGAAGACCGCGTCGAAGGCGTGAAGGTGGTCGAGACCCGTCTCGGCGAACCGGATGCCCGAGGCCGTCGCAGCCCCGAGCCGATCCCGGGTTCCGAAGAAATCATCCCGGCTGACGCCGTGGTCATCGCTTTCGGTTTCCGTCCAAGCCCGGCGCCCTGGTTCGAGCAGTTCGAAATCCAGACCGACAGCCAGGGCCGCGTGGTAGCCCCGGAACAAGGCCAGTACAAGCACCAGACCAGCAACCCGAAAATCTTCGCCGGTGGCGATATGGTGCGCGGCTCTGACCTGGTAGTGACGGCGATCTTCGAAGGCCGCAATGCCGCCGAAGGGATCCTGGACTACCTGCAGGTCTGATCAAATTTCAGTCTGAAATGCGATCAAATGTGGGAGCTGGCTTGCCTGCGATGCAGGCAACTCGGTCTGTCAGCCAGACCCAGTTGATGCTATCGCAGGCAAGCCAGCTCCCACACAAACCTCATTTCACATTGAGGTTTGTGTTGCCAGTCATTGCGACAAATTGACCCGATAGACAAAAGGCTCTGCTCTTGCCGTGCCTTTTGCGTCGCGCTCTGAGAAAATGCCCGCACTTTTTTTGCGGATGCCGACATGACTGCCCTCAAGAACGACCGTTTCCTTCGTGCCCTGCTCAAGCAACCTGTAGACGTCACCCCCGTGTGGATGATGCGTCAAGCCGGTCGCTACCTGCCGGAATACCGCGCCAGTCGCGCCCACGCCGGCGACTTCATGAGCCTGTGCATGAATCCTGCGTTCGCCTGCGAAGTCACGATGCAGCCGCTGGACCGCTACCCACAACTGGATGCGGCCATTCTCTTCTCCGATATCCTTACCATCCCCGACGCCATGGGCCAGGGCCTGTACTTCGAGACCGGCGAAGGCCCGCGTTTCAGGAAGGTCGTCAGCACCCTGGCCGATATCGAAGCCCTGCCGATTCCTGATCCGCACAAAGACCTCGGCTATGTGATGGACGCGGTCAGCACCATCCGCCGCGAGCTCAACGGTCGCGTGCCGCTGATTGGCTTCTCTGGCAGCCCGTGGACGCTGGCCACCTATATGGTCGAAGGCGGTTCGTCGAAAGACTTCCGCAAGACCAAGGCCATGCTCTACGACAACCCGCAAGCCATGCACCTGTTGCTGGACAAGCTGGCACAGTCGGTGACCTCCTACCTCAACGGCCAGATCATGGCCGGTGCGCAAGCGGTGCAGATCTTCGATACCTGGGGCGGCAACCTGTCGGCGGCGGCGTACCAGGAATTCTCCCTGGCCTACATGCGCAAGATCGTCAGCGGCCTGATCCGCGAACACGAAGGTCGCAAGGTTCCGGTCATCCTGTTCACCAAAGGCGGCGGCCTGTGGCTGGAAAGTATCGCCGATGCTGGCGCCGATGCATTGGGCCTGGACTGGACCTGCGATATCGGCGAAGCCCGCCGTCGCGTTGGAAACCAGGTTGCGCTGCAAGGCAACATGGACCCCACTGTGCTGTACGCCAAGCCGGAAGCGATCCGCACGGAAGTCGGGCGCATCCTCGCCAGCTATGGCAAGGGCACCGGCCATGTGTTCAACCTCGGCCATGGCATCACGCCGGAAGTGAATCCGGAACATGCGGGTGCGTTCCTGCGTGCGGTGCATGAACTGTCGGCGCAGTACCACGAATAAAGCACAGAGCAAAAATGTGGGAGGGGGCTTGCCCCCTCCCACATTAAAAGCCAGAAACCTTCAGACCTGCCCCAACGGCGGCAACTTCGCCAGCTTCAACGCCACCAGCAACGCGCCAATCAGCAGCGCCACGATAAACCCGCCAATCCCGTTCCATCCGGCAAAGTGCCAGAAGAACCCGCCCGCCGTCCCGGCAATACTCGATCCCACGTAATAGCAGAACAGGTAAAGCGACGACGCCTGCCCCTTGGCTTTCACCGCACGGCGGCCGATCCAGCTGCTGGCCACCGAGTGGGCGCCGAAGAAGCCGAAAGTGAAGATCAACATGCCCGGCACCACCAGCCACAGCGAGGTGAACAGCGTCAGGGCCATGCCGGCGAGCATCAGCACGATGGTGGCCCACAGCACGCGGCGGCGGCCAAGGCGGTCGGCCAGAGAGCCGATCTTGGCCGAGCTGTAGATGCCCGAGAGGTACACCAGCGACAGCAGGCCGACCACGGCCTGGCTCAGTTCATAGGGTGAGGCCAGCAGGCGATAACCGATGTAGTTGAACATCGTTACGAACGCGCCCATCAGCAGGAAGGCTTCCAGGAACAGCCACGGCAAGCCCGCATCCTTGAAATGCATGACGAAGCCATCCACCAGGCTGCGCGGCTTGAGGCTGCTGGCGCGGAAGTTGCGCGATTCGGGGAGGATCTTCCAGAACACTGTGGCGGCGATCAACGCCAGAGCGCCGATGATCAACATTGCGGTGTGCCAGCTGACGAAGTCGATCAACACGCCGATGATCAGGCGCCCGCTCATGCCGCCAATCGCATTGCCGCCGATGTACAGGCCCATGGCCAGGCCGATGTGCTGCGGGTGGATCTCTTCGCTGAGGTAGGTCATCGCCACGGCAGCCAGGCCGCTCAGGGACAGGCCCACCAGCGCCCGCATCAGCAGAATCCCCTCCCAGGTCGGCATCAGACCGCTGGCGATGGTGGCCAGCGCCGCACAGAACAACGCGGCGACCATCACCGGCTTGCGCCCCAGCCGGTCGGAAATCGGCCCGGTGATTAGCAGGCCGCAGGCAAGCATCGCGGTCGCGACCGAAAGAATCAGGCTGCTTTGCGCCGCATTGATGGAAAATTCATGGGACAGCGCCGGCATCATCGGCTGTACGCAATACAACAGGGCAAAGGTGGCAAACCCGCCGGAAAATAGCGCCAACACCGTGCGCATGAACATCGGCGTGCCTTTTTCGATGTACTCGTCATTGAGCTGCGCCACCACGTCATCAAGGGCTGAGGGCGGGGTGTGTTGGGCAAGTGGAGCAACAGCAGGATTCACGGGGGACCTCGGGGAGGAAAGTCTGCCAGGACTGACAATACGAAAAAGAATATAGCTGGCTAATGATTCTTTCCAATATATTGTTCGACCTGTTTGATAGGTTCTACGACCTAATGAGGTGTGCATGGAATTACGTCACCTGCGGTACTTCATCGCCGTCGCTGAAGAACTGCACTTTGGCCGCGCCGCGCAGGTGCTGGGCATATCGCAACCGCCCTTGAGCCAGCAGATCCAGGCACTGGAGCAAGAGGTGGGGGCGCGGTTATTTGAGCGTACCAATCGTCGGGTCGAGCTGAGCGAGGCCGGGCGCCTGTTCCTGCAAGAGGCGCGGCTGGTGCTGGCCCAGGTCGACAAGGCGGCAGACGTGGCGCGCAGAGCGCAATTAGGAGAGCTCGGGGAGTTGAAGATCGGCTTCACATCTTCCGCGCCGTTCAATTCCAGTATTCCCCAGGCGATCTTTGCGTTTCGCCAGGCTTTCCCGGCAGTGCACCTCAATCTGCAGGAGATGAGCAGCACGGAGGTGGCCGAGTCATTGGTGGATGAGTCGATCCAGGTCGGGCTGATGCGGCCTTTGCCGTTGCCTGATTCGCTGAGCGTGGTCGAGTTGATGCGCGAGCCCCTGGTTGCCGTATTGAGCGCCGGCCATCCGTTGGTGGAAGGCAGCGAGCGCGGCCTGCACCTGGCGCAGTTGGCGCAGGAACCCTTTGTATTTTTCCCACGCACCTACGGCAGCGGCCTGTATGCCCAACTGCTCAACCTGGCCCGCGACGCCGGGTTCAGCCCGCATTTTGCCCAGGAAGCGGGGGAGGCGATGACCATCATCGGTCTGGTGGCGGCGGGGTTGGGCGTGTCGGTGTTGCCGGCGTCTTACCAGCGTATCCGCATTGATGGGGTGGTCTATCGCACCTTGCTGGACCCGGAGGCGATGACAGCGGTGTGGCTGGTGCAGCGCAAGGGCGTGCAAACGCCAATGGCTAAGGGGTTTGTGGAGTTGTTGACGCACAGGGCATCTGAATAACGCCCTTGAGAACATGGCATATCTCATGTGGGAGGGGGCTTGCTCCCGATAGCGGTGGTTCAGTTAGAGAGACTGAGACTGACACACTGCTATCGGGAGCAAGCCCCCTCCCACATTTGGCCTTACTGCATCCCGGCCGAGCGTATCCCCGCCAGAATATCCCGGTCCAGCATGCTCACCCAACGGTTGTAATTGCGATGGATCTTGCCGTCCTTGTAGCCCAGGTCGCGGCTGTCGCGGTAGGTGATGGCATAGCTGTTGCGGGTGTAGCGGATATCGATTGCTGCATAGAACTGGCCGCGCACGGTGATCTCGGCCTGCACCAGTTGCGGGCTCAGGCGTTGTACTGTCCACTCACGTTTTTGCAGGGCGGCGACGATCACCTGTTTCATTTTTTCTTCGCTGACCTGGGTCGTGGCCGGCAGTTCGTGCTGGGTGTTGAGCACTGGTTTGCTGGTGCAGCCGGCAGTGGTCAACAGGGCCAGGGTGATCAGGGTAGCGCGTAGCAGGGAAGACATTCCGTTTTCTCCAATCGATTAAAAAGTCAGGCCCAGCGGCGGAAGATCAGCGAGGTGTTGACGCCGCCGAAGGCAAAATTGTTGTTCATCACGTAGTCGTTGTGCATCTGGCGAAAGCCCCCTTGCAGGTAATCGAGCTCGCCGCATTGCGGGTCGACCGAATCCAGGTTGAAGGTGTGCACGTAGTGGTCGCGGTTCATCATCTCGATGCTGAACCACGACTCCAGCGCGCCGCAGGCACCCAGGGTGTGGCCGAGGAAACTCTTCTGCGAGCTGATCGGCATACGGCTGCCGAACAGGCTGCTGGTGGCCAGGGTTTCAGCGATGTCGCCCTGGTCGGTGGCGGTGCCGTGGCCGTTCACATAGCCGATGGCAGAAGGCGCAAGCCCAGCGTCTTCCAGTGCCAGTTCCATGGCACGGCGCATGGTTTTCTGTTCCGGGCGGGTGGTGTGCTGGCCGTCGGCATTGCTGCCAAAGCCAACCAGCTCAGCGTGAATATGCGCGCCCCGCGCCAACGCGTGTTCCAACTCTTCCAGTACCAGGATGCCGGCGCCTTCACCAATCACCAGGCCATCACGGCCGCTGTCGTAGGGGCGCGGACTGGTTTGCGGCGCATCGTTTTTCAGGCTGGTGGCGTAGAGTGCATCGAACACCATGGCTTCGGTGGGGCACAGTTCTTCGGCGCCACCGGCGAGCATCAAGGGCAGGCGCCCGAACTTGATCGCTTCATAGGCATAGCCGATGCCCTGGCTACCGCTGGTGCAGGCGCTGGACGTGGGGATCAAGCGCCCGGTGAGGCCAAAGAAAATGCTGATATTCGCCGCGGTGGTGTGCGGCATCATCCGCACATAGGAGTTGGCGTTTAGCCCCTCGGCCACGGAATTGAGCAGCATATTGCCGAACGCCTTGATCTCATCGGTGCTGCCGGTGGACGAGCCACAGGCCACGCCCATGCGCCCGTCCTTGATCGACGGGTTACCGAGCAAGCCGGCATCCTGCAGTGCCTGCTCCGCTGCCCACACCGCCAGGCGCGAGACGCGCCCCATGCTGCGCAATTGCTTGCGGGTCCAGTGCGCAGGCACCACAAAATCATCAATCGGCCCGGCCAGGCGCGTGTTCAATTCGGTAAAGCGGTCCCATTCATCCATGCGCCGGATACCGCTGCGGTTGGCGCGAAAGTTGGCGGCGATGGTTTCCCAATCGCTGCCCAGGGACGTCACGCCGGCCATGCCGGTGACAACGACGCGCTTCATCAGCACAAGCCTCCGTTCACGGCCAGCACCTGGCGTGTGATATAGCCGGCTTCGGCCGACATCAGGAAATTCACCGCGCCGGCGACTTCTTCCGGGGTGCCCATGCGTTGCGCGGGGATCATTTTCATCAGCTCTTCGACGGGGACGTTTTCATCCAGCATCGCCGTGTCGATCAACCCCGGCGCCACGCAGTTGACGGTGATCTTGCGTTTGCCCAGTTCGATCGCCAGCGCCTTGGCTGCGCCGATCAGGCCGGCTTTTGAAGCACTGTAGTTGACCTGGCCGCGGTTGCCGATCAACCCGGACACCGAGGTGATGCACACGATACGCCCAGCGGCGCGACGTCGAATCATCGGCATCATCACTGGGTGCAGCACGTTGTAGAAACCATCGAGATTGGTGCGCATCACCACGTCCCAGTCGTCTTCCGACAGGGCAGGGAAGGCGCCGTCGCGGGTCAGGCCGGCATTGAGCACCACGCCGTAGTAGGCGCCATGTTGCTCCACGTCGGCTTCAAGGATGGCCTTGCAACTGGCGCGGTCGGACACGTCGAATTGCAGCACCCGCGCCTTGCGACCCAGGGCCTCGATCTCGACCTGCACGGTGTCGGCTTCGGCGCGGCCACTGCGGCAATGCAGCACGATGTCATGGCCGGCCTGGGCCAGGCGCAGGGCAATGGCGCGGCCGATGCCACGGCTGGAGCCGGTGACCAGTACGGATTCAGTCATGACGTTGGGTCCTTCGATTCATCTAAATAGTTGGCCGCCTGGGGCGGTCGAAATACGTTCAGGCGCGCACTGGCCTGGATACCCTTACCGGTGAGGTGGCATTCGAACACACCCATGCCGTTGTCGTCTTCCAGGGAGCGCAGGCCGTGGATATTCAGCTCGGCGCCTGCCGGGAAGTACTCGACATTGCACCCGAACTTGCGTGTACCCAACAGGAAGCCCAGTTCCACCGCGCGGCCTTGCTGGCGTGCATGGCAGCCGGCATAAGCGGCGACGCTTTGCGCCATCAATTCCAGGCCGACCCAGGCCGGCAGGCTACCGTCAGGGCGGTTGAACAGGCCGTCGGGCTTGACGGTGACGCGGGTGCGGATCTGCTCATCATCGAACGACAGCACCTGGTCGATCAGGATCATGTCGCCCGCGTGGGGTAGCAGCTCGGCAAGTGGCCAATCGATCATGGGGCCTCTGCGATTATCAGGCTGACGTTATTACCGCCGAAGGCAAACGAGTTGCTCATCAGGCAGGTTTTTTTCAAGGTGTCGCCGCTGTGCGTCCATTGCAAGGGCGGCAGCGCCGGGTCGGCGTGGCCATCCCACACGTGAGGCGGCAGCTGGGCGTGAGCCAGGCTCAGCCAGCAGAACGCCGCTTCCAGCGCTCCGGCGGCGCCAAGGGTGTGGCCGGTCATGGGCTTGGTCGACGAACAGGCCACACCGCCGGGGAACAGGCTGGCGACCGCCAGGCTTTCCATGGCGTCGTTGTGTTGAGTGGCGGTGCCGTGCAGGTTCAGGTAGCCGATCTGCTCGGGAGCCAGCTTTGCGTTGGCCAGGGCCTTGCGCATCGCTTGCAACGCGCCCTTGCCGCTGGGCTCGGGCGCGGAGATATGGTGAGCGTCGCAACTGGCACCGCTGCCCAGCAAGGCGATCGGTGCCGGCTCGCGGCTCATCAGGAACAGTACCGCCGCCTCACCGATATTGATGCCGTTGCGGTTCACCGAGAACGGGTTACAGCGCTCGCTGGATACCGCCTCCAGCGAGGTAAATCCGTTCAGGGTCAGCTTGCACAGGCTGTCCACGCCGCCACAGATCACCGCATCGCATACCCCCAGGTTCAGCAGGCGCTGGGCGCTCATCAAGGCACGGGCGCTGGAGGTGCAGGCGGTGGAAATCACGTAGGCCGGGCCGCTCAATTGCAGCCAGTCGGCGAGGAAGTTTGCCGGGGCGCTGAGTTCCTGTTGCTGGTAGTCGTAGTCGGCAGGGAACTGCTTGTCGCGCAGGTAATGAGCAATGCCACGGCTGGCTTCGTCGATGCCCGAGGTGCTGGTGCCAAGCACCACGCCGACTCGCCCTGGGCCATAGGTTTGAATGGCCTGACGGATCTCATCTTCAATCTGCAACGCCGCTTCCAGCAACAACTGGTTATTGCGGCTGCTTTGTTGAGCCAGTTCCACCGGCAGAGGCACCAGTTCGCCCTGGACGGCAGCCACCGGCACCACGCGCTCCGGCACCCAGCCGCTTTCGGCGCGCATCCCTGAGCAGTCACCGGCAAACAGGTTGCGGCTGACTTCGGCCTGGCCGCGGCCAAGGGCGCAGATCACACCGAGGGCATTGAGGTAAGCGGTCATCGGCTGATACCCAGCGGGGTGATGCGATAACTCAACGGCTGGCCGGCCATGTTCACGCTGAACACCTCGGAAGACTGATAGATGATTTGCCAATGGCCCGGCAGCGTGCGCGTCAGGTCCATCGCCTCGGCGCGTGGATACAACGCCGGCACATCACCGCCTGGGGTCAAAGCAAACAGCAGCGCGGCAAACAGCTCCCGCGCCTGGGGATTGGGTGGCAGCAAGCCGTCGGCCTGCCACTGCCCATCGAGCAGTTTTTGCCGGGCCAGGGGAATGCCCAAGGGGTCCATCATCGACCAGCGAATCGCGTGGCCTTCGCGCTGGATCACCAGCAGCCAGTCCTGGCGCTGCCCGTCCGTCAGGCGCTGCACATGCAGTTGCATCGGCAAGGCCAGGGCCGGGATTTTTTCCGGCAGCGGTGCCTGGCTGGCGCAGGCACTGAGCAGCAACAGGCAACCCATTAACAGCAGGCGCATCATGAGGCGGCGTTCTCCAAAGGTTTGCGCGCTACGCAGTTGACCAGGGTTTCCTCGCGCTGGCCCACCGGCGGCGCCTTGCGCAGGCCCCAGCGCTCCAGCAGGCCGAAGTCGCTGGAGCGGCTCCACCACAGGTAGGGGTACGAGACATTCTGCGAGTCGAATTCAAAGCCTTGCTCGCGCAGCATCTCCAAGTACTCTTCGGCGCTTTTTTGCACATGCATCGGGTGGCGGAACAACCAGCGAATCACCCAGGTGTCGATATAGGCTTCGGTGGACTCGGCAAACAGCAGATAGCCGCCCGGTTTGAGTACCCGGTAGAACTCCTTGAGCGCGCGATGTTGCTCGACCAAATGGTGAAAGGTCTGGTGGCAAAACACGATATCGACGCTGGCGTCCGGTACATCGAGGGTGGCGCAGTCACTGCCGATCAGCTCGACAGCCAGGCCCTGGCGCGCAGCCTCTTCACGGCTCAGCTCCAGACTGTGGGGGTCGGCATCCAAGCCGATCAGGCGTGAAGGCGCAAACACCTGCTGCAGCAACCGGAAGGACTTACCCTGGCCACAACCGGCGTCCAGCAACACCGGGGCCACCGGCAGCGGCTCGCTGAACAGGCTGCGCAGGTCGTTGATCGCCACGCGCAATACGTGATGCTGCCAGGTGTGGCTGCGCAGGAACCAGAAGCCGAACCTGGTTTCCTCGACATAATTTTTGCTCAGGTAGTTTTTTTCAACGGCAGGACTGCTCATACCGCTTCACTCGCACAAATATCCGACAACATCCGCAATCGCCGTTTAGGCTCGCTGACAAACGGGTTGCGCTCATCCCAGGCGTAACCGGCCAGGATCGAACTGATCATGCGGCGAATCTCCGGCGAGCTGCCAGGATGGAAAATCACATCCTGGAACGTACCGGCATACCAGCCTTCGACGTAGCAGCGGAAGGTATCGACACCGCGCTTCAAGGGTTCGGCGAATTCGCTTTGCCAGTCCACGGTCTCGCCGTTGAGCTGACGGTGCAGCACAGCGGCGGCCATGCTGGCCGACCGCATGGCGATGGTCACGCCGGACGAGAACACCGGGTCGAGAAATTCCGCTGCATTGCCCAGCAGCGCAAAGCCTGGGCCGTGCAGGCTTTTGACGTTGGCCGAATAGCCGCCGATGCTGCGCGCCGGGGTGTCCCATACGGCATTGCTGAGCACGGCGGCCAGGCTTGGCGTGTCATCGACAAAGCTGCGCAGGCAGGCATCAAGGTCGCTGTCGCGGCCATCGAAATGCTCTTTGGCCGCGACCACGCCCACCGAGCAACGGCCGTTGCTGAACGGGATGGTCCAGAACCAGATGTCGCGCTGGGTCGGGTGGGTGGTGACCAGAATTTTGCTGCGATCAAAGCCTGGGTGTTCGATGCGGTCTTCGATGTGAGTGAACACGGCCTGGCGCAGCGGGAAGTTCGAGGGCGCCTCAAGGTCCAGCAGGCGCGGCAGCACGCGGCCATAGCCGCTGGCGTCGAGCACGAACTTGGCCTTGATGTGGTACTCGCTGCCGTTCTGTCGGCGCACATGCAGGTAGCGGCACTCGCCGGAGAAATCCACACCGACAATGCTTTGGCCATAGCGGATTTCCACACCTTGCAGCGCCGCCTGATCGGCCAGCAACTTGTCGAACTCGCCGCGCTGCACCTGGAAGGTGGTGGGCTTGCCGTTGCTGAAGGTGTCGCCAAAGTCAAACGCACTGTAGCGCTCGCCCCAGGCGAACGCGGCGCCGGTTTTTACCTGGAAGCCCGCCGCTTGCACAGCGTCCAGCATCCCGGCTTCTTCGATGAAGTCGATGCAGTGCGACAGCAGGCTTTCGCCAATCGAGAAGCGTGGGAAATGCTCGCGCTCGATGATCAATACATCATGCCCTTTGCGCTTTAGCAGCGCGGCCGCGATGGCACCGGAAGGCCCGGCACCGATCACCACCACCTGGCGACGTTCCATTTCAACTGTGGGCACGAGGGCTCCTTGCCGCATGGGCGATAATCGCATTCATAAGGTGTGTTTCTGCTGGGCTGCCCAGGGCGCCAGCATAAAGCTGAATGCCAGGCCCAGGCTGACCGATAAACCGAAATTACTCACGGCCGGTGTGCTCGACACCGCCAGCAGGCCGAACGACAACCAGGTTGTCAACGCCGCCAGCAGTGTTCCCAAGAGGCTGACGGCCGGGCCGCCGATCTGCTCGCGCATCAAGATCGCGTAGTCAACGCTGATGGCTGTGACCAGCAACAGGCCAAACAGGCTGAACAAGGTCAGCGGCTGGCCCAGCCAGCCGAGGCTGGCCAGGCTGCACAGCGCGGCCAGCAGGGGCAGGGCGACGATACGCAAGGCGCCGCCAAAACCGAAGGGCGCAATCAGCAACAGCACGATCAGTACGCACGACAGCAACTTCAATTCGGCTGCGCTGATTTGCGTGTCGGCAAACACGCGGTTCAAGTCGCCCAGGCGATCGACTAGTTGCACGCCGGGCAAATCCAGCGCCTGCACCCGCAGCAACGCCGGGTTGTTCAAGCCTTGCAAGCTGACCATGGCCGCCACGCCGCCGTCGACCGGGCCGAGCCAGAGCGTGCGCCAGGGTTCGGCCAGCGGGCCTTGCAGCGCTGCGTCAATGTCTTGAGTGGGCAGCGCCTGCAACTGCGCGACTTCAGCCTGCAGGGCACTGACGGGCACGCCGAGGTCCAGCAGCGGTTGCCAGTGTTGCGCCAGAGTGTTCAGCGCATCGCGCAGTTGTTGCTGCTCCTCGGGCAGGTTCACCAGTTGACTGAGCGCCAGGTAACCCTGGAGCTTGTCCATGTTCACCAACTGATCCAGGCGTTTGCCCAAGGCGGCCTGGCGTTCCAGCAACTGCTGCTGATTATCTGCGCGCACCAGGAAAAACTGGCTGGTGGGCTGGAACCCGGTGATGCGCGCTACGGCCTGTGCTTCCTGGAGCAATTGCGGCGGCGCGCCGATCCATTGGCGAATATCGTTCTTGCTGTTGAGCTGCCACAGGCCGGCGGCGCAGAACACCAGCACCGCCACCAGCAGCACTGAACCGGGCACGCGTTTGATCAAGGCGGTACGCAGTTGCCATAGGGCCTGGGCGACACGCAGCGGCCATTGCGCCGGGCGCAGCTCCACACCCTTGAGCAGCGCAGGCAGCAGGCACACCGCACACAAATAAGCCCCCACCAGCCCGGCGGCGGAGAACACCGCGATTTGCGTCAGCGCCGGGAAGGGTGTCCAGGCCAGCGCCAGGTAGCCGATGCAACTGGTGGCCAGGCTCAGGCTCAGCCCCGGCAGGGTCAGGCGCAACGCCGGCCAACTGCGCCAGGGTTGCAGGCTCCAGCTTTTGGACAGGTAGTGCAGTGGGTAATCCACCGCCACGCCGATCAGGCTGGAGCCCAGCACCAGGGTCATCACATGCATATGCCCAAACAGTGCCACACAAGCGACTGCGCCAAACAGCATGCCCACCAGCACCGGCACAAATGCCAGCAACACCCTCCAGCGTCGGAAAGCCAGCAACAGCAACAACAGGATGCCGATGGTTGCGCCACCGCCGACCCAGGTGATTTCCCGCGTGGCTTGCTGCTGCCCATTGGCCGCGTAGAGCAAGCCGCTGGCGGCGAGCAATTGCGCGCCGTGCTCACCAGCCTGCTCGCGGCTGGCCTGGAGTAAATCCGCCACTTGCAACGGCAATTTCATATCGAAGGCATTGCCGTTGGTGCGTGCCCGCACCAGCACCCAGCTTTGGCCGTCGGCTTCGGCGATCAAGGCGCCGCTGCCGATGTCCAGCTGAACCGCGCCGTGTTGTGGCTGGCTGTTCTGGATACGCCCGGTCAGGCCGAGCCAGTCGTCCTGGCTCGGCACCAGGCTGAAGCCGGTGAACGGGTCGAACAGCGCTTGCACCCGTTGCTGGATAAAGGCGTCGGGGCGTTCGATCAGTTGCTCACGGTCGTTGGCCGAGAGCATCGACAAACGCCCTCGCAGCAGTTGCTCGCGCAACGCCGGCAAGTCGGCTTGCAGGTTCCATTGCACCTGTTCAAACAGACCGCTGGCCTGCCAACGCTCGCCCATTTGCTGCGCCGCGGCCAGTGCTTGCTGGCGGTCGGCATGGCCCACCAGTACCAGCATCTCGCGGTTCAGCGGTTCTTGCATACGCTGTTCGGCCTGCTGTTCCAGGGCGTCCGGCGTACTGCCCGGCACCAGTTCCATCAGGTTGGCCGACAACGGCGCGCCATCGCGCCACTGCCAGCCGGCCAGGGCCAGCACGGCCACCAGCAGGATCAGGAACAGGCGCGGCAGCAGGCGCTCACTGGGCAAAGTCGTGTTGCTCCGCATCGCTCAAGGGTTGGTCGGCCGTGCTGTCCTGCATACGCAATACAGTGCTGTCGCCCTGGGTTTCCAGCAGCTCGATGGTTTGCACCAGTTCGCCGCCGTCGATATTGATCCGGGTGAACACTTGCTTGAGCAGCAATGAGCGCGGGGTCAGCGTGAGCTTCCAGTTGTGGGCCTGGCCTTGCAGTTGCAGTTCGAAGTCACGCTGCAAGCCGCTGCTGTCGCCCTGCAGCACCGCGAGAAACAGGCGATTCTGTTCGGCCCCGGCGCTCTTGTTCGGCAGCGGTTGCCAGCCGTTGGCGTCACGCCGGGCGATGCCTTGGCCTGTGATGCGGTAGTCCTGTTGCAGCGGGGTCTTGAGCAGCCATAACAGGCCGTGGTCCTTGGCGAGCACGAAGGTGCCTTTGCTGACCAGCGGCTGGGGCAGGGCGCGCAGGTGTTTTTCCTGAGTGAAGCTGCCGTGGATGACAGAGGGTTTTGCAAGCTGATCGCTCAACTGCTGCAAGTCGAACGCCTGGGCCAAGCCTGGAACGCCCAACAGCAGGATAAGCACAATCCCTGTGGGAGCGGGCTTGCCCGCGAAGAACCTGAGGACGCTGCGTAGTGTCAGGCGTCGTGCGTTATCGTTAACGACCATCGCGGGCAAGCCCGCTCCCACAGGGGTCAGCATTTCAGGGCCCTTTCTACGGCATCGGTGAATATCGTGGGCGAGGCAAGTTGCATCTCGCGGTTGGCGATTTGCACCGCCACCTGCACGGTGCTGGCGCGGGTCAAACGCTCGCCGCTCGCCAGGTCAGTGATCAGGTAGTTGACCTTCAAACGGTTCTCCCACTCCACCAGGCTGGCACGCACATTGAGCGTCTGGCCGAAGGTCGCGCCACGTACATAGCGTAGCTGCATGTCGATCACCGGCCAGGCGTAGCCGGACTCCAGCATGGCCGTGTAGTTATGGCCGATCTTGTCCAGCAACGCACAGCGCGCCACTTCCAGGTACTTCACGTAATGCCCGTGCCACACCACGTTCATGGTGTCGATATCGAAAAACGGCACGAGGATTTGCGTGTCGCAGTGCAATACGCCGGGGCTACGCATGCAGCCTCCAGTGTTGCGCGGCGATGCGTTGCAGGCACAGGCGCAGTTCGCCTTCCAGGGCACGGTCTTCGATGACTGGCGGGAAGTCCAGGGCCAATTCTGCGTGCATTGCGGCCAGTGCCGGTGGCAGCGCTCGGGCATCTTCTGCTTGGGCTCGCAGCCACACGCCCTGGTTGGCGGCGAGCAGGGCGGCGGCGGCTACTTGTTCGGTCAGCTCCAGTACGCGGATTGCATCGCGGGCAGCGATGGTGCCCATGCTCACCTTGTCCTGGTTGTGGCACTCGGTGGAGCGTGAGAACACACTGGCCGGCATGGTGTTCTTCAATGCTTCGGCGGTCCAGGCGCTGGTGCCGATCTGCACGGCCTTGAAACCGTGATTGATCATCGCGCGGTCGGCGGGGGCGCCCGAGAGGTTGCTTGGCAGGCCATGGTTGTAACGCACGTCCACCAGCAGCGCGAGCTGGCGGTCGAGCAGGTCGGCGACGTTGGCCACCAGGGTCTTGAGGCTGTCCATGGCGAAGGCGATATGCCCGCCGTAGAAGTGCCCGCCGTGCAGTACGCGTTCTTCTTCAGCGTCGATGATCGGATTGTCGTTGGCGCTGTTGAGTTCGATCTCGATGAACGAGCGCAACCAGCTCAGGCTGTCGGCCAACACGCCGAGCACATGGGGGGCGCAGCGCAGCGAGTAGCGATCCTGCAAGCGATGCAGCGGCGCGGTCGGTGCATCGATCGCCAGGTCGTTGCGCAGCCATGCGGCCACTTGCATCTGCCCTGGGTGCGGCTTGGCGGCGAACAGGCGCTCGTCGAAGTGTTCCTGGTTGCCTTGCAGCGCCACCACATTGAGCGCGGTGATGCGTGTGGCCAGGTGCAGCAGGTAGTCGGCGCGGGCGAAAGCCAGGCAGGCCAGGCCAGTCATCACGGCGGTGCCGTTCATCAAGGCCAGGGCTTCCTTGGGGCGCAGCACCAAAGGCTCCCAGCCCAGTTCGCGGTGCACGTCGGCCGCCGGGCGGCGTTCGCCACGAAACAGCACTTCACGTTCGCCGGACAAGGTCGCGGCCACATAGGACAGCGGCGTCAGATCACCGCTGGCGCCCACCGAGCCTTCTTCCGGGATCAGTGGCAGCACATCGTGTTCAAGGAAGGCGTGCAGACGTTCCAGTAGCTCCACGCGTACGCCCGACACGCCATGGCACAGCGACTGCAAACGCGCCGCCAACACGGCGCGGGTGGCTTGGGCGTCGAGCAACTTGCCCAGGCCGCAACCGTGAAAGGTGTACAGGTGACGCGGCAAGGCTTCGACGTGTTCCAGCGGCACCGCCACCACGCAGGAGTCGCCGTAGCCGGTGGTCACGCCGTAGATCACACCTTCCTTGTCCAGCAGCGAGTCGAGAAACTGCGCGCCCTTGGCGATGCGCTGACGATAGGCAGCATCACCCTGCAATTGCGTGGGCGCCTGACGGTTGGCCAGGGCCAGCACGTCTTCGATGCGCAAGGGGCGTTCGCCAAAGGTTACCGGCTCAAGATGCGTCGTCATCGGTCTTCCAGAAAGGGTAAAAGTTGAACCATTGTTGGGGCGCTTGCAGGCAGAAATCGCCCAGGCGTGCGGCGTAGCGGGCGGTCCACTCGGCAATCACTTGCTCACGGGTGCTGCGCTTCCATTCGAGCAATTGCGCAAAGGGTTCGATGCTCAGGCGATAGCGGCCTTCATGCTTGAGGCACATCAGCAGGTTGACCGGGCATTTGAGCAGCCCGGCCAGCAGCCACGGGCCTTGGGGGAACGCAGCCGGGTGGCCGAGGAAATCCACGCGCACCGTGCGCCCACCGTGCAGCGGTATGCGGTCACCGGCAATCGCCAGCCATTCGCCGTCGTCCAGGCGCTGGCTGAGCAGCAGCATGGTGGCCGGGTCCAGCTCGCTGACCTGGATCAGGCGCAAATGGCTGGCCCCGGCTTCGCCCAACAGGCGGTTGAAACGCTCGGCGTGCTTGGTGTGCACCAACACGTTCATGGTGACCTGTTCACCGATCTCCGCCAGTGCACGGCACACTTCCAGGTTGCCCAGGTGCGCGCCTACCAGCATCTGCCCGCGTGCGCCACGCAGTTGCCCGCGCAATTGCGCCGGGTCGTTGATTTCGATCTGTTCCAGGCCCAGCTTGCCGTTCCATACGTCGAGCTTGTCGAGCAGGGAATCGGCGAAGGCCATGAACTGGCCGAAGACTTTCCGGTGGCTGGGCAGCAGTTCATCGCGCCCGCTCCATTGGGCCAGGCGCTGTTGATATTGCCAGGCGCTGTGGCGCGCCGTGCGGCCAAATAGAAAGAAGTAGAAAACGATGCTGTAGAGCAAAGGGCTCAACAGGCGACGCCCCAGGATTTTTGCGGCGAGCGCCGTGAGCTTCATCAGCCAGAAGCTGCCGCGTTCCTCGCGGTCGGCCCAGTGCTTGGTGCTGTCGCTCATGCCTGCCACCGTCGCCACAGGATCATCGGCGCACGCACCAACATGCCGAAAAACAGCCGCGTGTGCATGGCGCTGATGCGAACGTTGTCGCGGAACAAGCGAAAGTGCGACAAACCGTCGGCCGGGTAGTGCACCTGGGTCGGCAGCCAGCGCATCGGTTGGTTGCGCCAGGCCAGGCGCACCAGGATGTCCGAGTCGAAATCCATGTGCGTGCCGATGTAGGCCGAGTCCATCAATGCCAGGGTTGGCGCCAGCGGGTACACGCGAAAGCCGCACATCGAGTCGCGAATCTGCAACGACAGGGTGTTGATCCACACCCATACGTGGGTCAGGTAACGCGCATACAAACGGCCTTTGGGCACGCTGTCGTCGTATTCGGGGTAGCCGCAGATGACGGCGTCAGGGTGCCGGCGCGAAGTGTCGATAAAGGTCTCGACTTCACGCAGGTCGTGCTGGCCGTCGGCGTCCACTTGCAGGGCGTGGGTGTAGCCCCGGCGCGCCGCTTCGCGAAAGCCGGCCATCACTGCGCCGCCCTTGCCCTGGTTGCTGGGCAGGGTCAACAGGGTGACGTTGTCGAGGGTGGCCAATTGCGCCAACACCGCTGCGCAGGCCGGGCTGCTGCCGTCGTCGACCAGCAGGCACGGCAAGCCGCTGCCCAGCAGGCTGCGGACCACGGCGGGTACGGCAGTTTCGTGGTTGTACACCGGAATCAGGGCGCAGGGGTTATGCATTCGCAGTCACCAACTGTATGCGACCGCTGGAACAGGCGGCAACGCCGTTGCGGTAGGTGAAATAAAGCTTGCTGCGTTCCCGGTCAAAGCGCAGGTGCAGTTCAATCTGATCGCCCGGGCGCACCAGTTGCTGGAACTTGAGTACTTCCATACCGGCGAAGGTGCTCGGCAAGTCGAGCAGTTGCTGGCCCAGGTTGAACGCCCATTCCACTTGCACCACGCCCGGCAGCACGGGCGTTACCGGGAAGTGTCCGCTGAAATAGGCCAGGTCCGGCGGAACGCTCAGTTGCACGGTCCATTCGCCATCGGCTTCGACCTGCTCCAGCACTTCGGGGGCTTTTGGCCGGGGAGCCAGCAGAAGTGCTTCGATATCGGCCTGGGGCAGCTTGCCCTGGCTGTTGAGCGGCAATTGGCGCAGCAACCGCCAGCGACGGGGCAGGGCCAGGGCTTCGCAATGTTGGCCCAGGTGCTGGCGCAGGGTTTGGGTGAGCGTGCGCCGGCCCTGGTTGCGCAGGGCATGCAGGCCATCGCTGCTGAGCACCACCAGCGCGCCAAGGGAGGCGCGGTTTTCCTGCACTACACCCAAGCGGGTTTCAGCGACCCAGGGATGGGTCATCAATGCCTGTTCGAGCATCGGCAGGGAGATGCGTTTTTCTTCCAGCTTGACGATACGGTCCAGGCGGCCCAGCAATTCGAAGCGGCCATCGGCATGGATGCGTGCAGCGTCGGCGGTCTGTTCGATGTGCCCTTCGGGGAGGTATTTTGATGCGATGCGCAGCGCGCCGTCGGCATCCTGGCTCAGTTGCACATCGGCAAACGGCTGCCAGGGTTGCGCGCCCTGGCGCCAGGCGATGCCGCCGGTTTCCGAGCTGCCGAGAATTTCCGTCGGCCATTGCTGCAAGCGGTCATACAGACTGCCAGCGGCTTCAACGGGCAGCGCGCCACCGGAGGAAAACACCCGCGCAACCTGGCTCAGTGCCGACCAGTCGAGGTTGTCGCCCATGCGTTTGAGCAGCGCCGGGCTGGCGACCCAGGCAAATTGTGGGTGCTCGCGGCTGGCGCGCTGCATGTCTTCGGGGAGCGCCAGTTGCTTGCGCACAAAGGTGCGACCTGCGTACAGCGGCCACAGCACGCGAAACAGCAAGCCGTAGATGTGCTGGGTGGCGACGCTGCCGATGATGCAGGCGTCTTTGAGGTCCGCCCCCCACAGGGCTTCCAGCGCCTCGACTTCATTGGCCAGTTGGCGCAGGGACTTGTCGATGCGCTTGGGCTCGCCGCTGGAACCGGAGGTGCACAGGCTCAGTTGGCAGGTGTCCAGGTCGAGAACCGCAGGGCTCAGTGGCGCCTGGTACAGCGCCTCGAGATCAGCGGCTTCGATCAACCAGGCGTCGACGGCAGGATCCCAGCGATGGCGGGTCTGGGGCTGCAGGTCGGCCGGCAGCAGTACGCTGGCACCGGCGCGCCAGGCGCCCAGCAAGGCAATCGCCAGGACGCCCGCGTCTTCCAGGTACACGGCCAGGCGCTGGATGCCTCGCGCCTGCAAGCCGGCCGCCAGGCGCAGGGATGCTTCCCACAGCTGGGCGTGATTCATGTCAGGCTCGGTGGTGACCCAGCGCTGTTGCAGCGGCTCAAGCAACAAGTGCTCAAGTTTCAACCCATTCATACGCGGCCTCGAACCCTTTGTCGTACCAGCCATTCCACGGCAAACAACAGCGCCATCAGCCCGTAGGCGATCAAGCCGTTGTACAACGTCCACCAGCTCAGCGGCGCCCACAGCGTGAGCGCGGCGGCGAGCAAGCCGTTACACAGAAAAAATGCACTCCACACCACGGTGACCTGGCGGGTATACACGATTGCCTTCGGCGGCAGTTGCGGGTCAGTCATGCGTGCCAGGCGCTCGACCATCGGCGGGCCGTATTTCAGGCTCAGGCCGAACAGCGCCAACATGAACGCGCTGACCAGGCTGGGGTACCAACGCAGCCACTGCGGGTTATCGAACCAGGCCAGCAGCACGCAGAACACGATCACCGTCACCGCCATCCAGCGGCTGCCCGGGCGCCGCCCAGCGGTCAGGGCGCGCAACAGCCACAGGCTGCCCAGCAACAGGCCGAATTGCCACGGTGCAAAATGCTCGGTGCCGTAATACACCGCAAAGGGGTACAGCAGCCCCGCCAACAACAGGCCAAGGCCGATCAGCCGGCTCATGCGGCGGGCTGGACCAGACGGTATACCGCCTCAACCACGTCGTTCACGGTGCGCACCGCCTTGAATTCTTCGGCGGCGATCTTCTTACCGGTCTGGCGCTTGATGTGGTCGATCAGGTCCACGGCGTCGATGCTGTCGATTTCCAGGTCTTGATACAGGTTGGCGTCGAGGGTGACGCGCTCCGGGGGCAGTTCAAACAGTTCCACCAAGGCATCGCGCAGGGTGTTGAAAATATCGTCACGAGTTTGCATGGTACGGTCTCAAGCTGCCTGTCGGGCCGTGACGAACGCCGCAAGGCTGGCCACGTTGGTGAAATGATTGCGGGTGTCCTTGGCGTCGGCATCGATCTTGATGCCGTAGGTTTTCTGGATCGCCAGGCCCAATTCCAGGGCATCGACCGAGTCCAGGCCCAGGCCTTCGCCAAACAGAGTCTGTTCGCTGCCAATGTCGTCGGCGCTGATGTCTTCCAGGCCCAGGGCCTCGATGATCAGCTCTTTTATCTCGTGCTCAAGGCTTTTTTGGTCGCTCATCTTCGGCGAGCTCCTTAATGAAATAGTGATGCAGGTAATCGTTGAGCTTGCGTGAAGCCTGGGGCGCGGCGCCGAGCGCGGCAAACGCTTGTGGCTCTATATCGGCCCCCACGCGCAAACTGAAGTGAAATCGACGTTTGGGGATGCGATACCAGGGTTCGGCCTTGGTCAGGGTGGTGGGGCTGACCTTGATCACCACCGGGGTGATGATTGTCGCACCCCGCAGGGCAATGGCCGCGCCGCCGCGATGAAAGGCGGGGGCCGCGCCGGGTGTGGTGCGGGTGCCTTCGGGAAAGATGATCAGGGTCTGGCCGGCGCGCAGGGCATAGGCAGCCGCATCGAGCATGTCGGCGCTGCCGTCGTTGCTGATGTAGCCGGCATCACGCACCGGCCCGCGGGTGAAGGGGTTCTGGAACAGGCTCTGCTTGACCACGCAGTTGGTCTGGCGCATCAGGCCGATCAGGAACACCACATCGATCAGCGACGGGTGGTTGGCAACGATCATCTGCCCTGGGCGCCCGAGCTTCTCGGCGCCTTCCACGCTGTAGGTCAGCACGCCGACACGCTGCATCAACCGCACAAAGAACCAGAACAGCCGGCTGATGGTGTGACGTGCACGGCGCTGGTGCTGTTCGGCACTGCCCGGCAAGCAACTGAGCAATGGAAACACCAGCAAACGCAGGCACAACCCGCCCACGCCGAACAGGAAAAAGCTCGCGGCGGTAGCGAGCAGGCGCCAGTAATAGGCGTCCCGAGGCTTGTCGGTCAGGGCTTGCGTTGCCAGTTCCATACTCGGTTCTTCCAGGCATGTTGGCAGGCGCCCTGTTCGGTCAGCAGGGTGCGCAGCAGGTTCAGGGCGTGGGGCCACTGGGCGATGGTGGAGGGTTGGACAGTGCCGGTGGTAAGTTCCAGCTGCCACTCGTCGCCCGGTGTGAGCAACAGGCCGAGGGCATAGGGGAACGGTACGTCATGGATCCAGCCGGCGTAGGCTTCGGGCGGCTGTTCTTCAGTGATCACCAGCAGCACCGCCGGGGCGCCTTCGTTGAGCAGTGCGGCGGCTTCGAGGAGGCCGTGCTCCAGGCCATCGCCAACGGCGGCGAGGGCAGTCATCTCGGCGGTTTCATTGCGCAGGATCGACCACAGGCCGATCACCGCGTTGTGCACCGACAGGCTGAACTGGGTGGGCGACAGCGGCTGCTCGTTGGCCAAATCGCTGAGGATATCCAGGGTGCGCGGGGTTTCGCCGTGGCGGGAAATGAACACCAGCGGCAGCTCTGCAAGGCCCTCGGCCAGCGGCCAGCCGACGCTGAATGCCATGCGCGCCAGCCGGCTCAAGCGGCGGCGCTGCATAGCTGGCAGAAATGACACATCCGGGCAGGCTTCGCTGACGGGCAGCAACACCGGGTCCCGGCACCAGGCGTGCCAGTCGTGCGCACTCTCAAGGCCAGGAGCCCAGGCGCGCCATTGGGCGATGTTGAAGTTGATCACTGAGAAGTTATCCCGCCCCTGCGGGCTTCCATGTGCGGCCAATGGCCCCGGATTCCGGGACAGAGAGCAATAGCCGAATGGCGCGCATTATCCCGGTGCCGCGGGGTTCTAGCAAATAGTGGTGAAAATTTGTTCACTATTGATCACAAATAAGTTGGAAGAATTTACAGATTGTCGGCGATCACAGGCCAGGCTGGGTCGTCGGAGATTTCCCATTCATTTGTGAGCCAGGCACAGCGTATGGATGAACGAGGTAGCTAACTGGCGCTTTTGCGCTCTACACTCGGTCATTCATTGATACACGGAGGTTTTTCCATGCGGCGCGTGGTGTTCAATCAAAAAGGCGGCGTGGGCAAGTCCAGCATCGCCTGCAACCTGGCGGCGGTCAGCGCCAGCGAAGGTTATCGAACCCTGTTGGTGGACCTCGATGCGCAAGCCAACTCGACCCAGTACCTCACCGGGTTGACGGGCGAAGACATCCCCATGGGGATCGCGGATTTTTTCAAGCAAACGTTGTCTTCCGGGCCGTTTTCGAAGAAGAACAAGGTTGATATCTACGAAACGCCGTTCGACAACCTGCACGTCATCACCGCCACCGCCGAGCTGGCAGACCTGCAGCCCAAGCTCGAAGCCAAGCACAAGATCAACAAGCTGCGAAAGCTGCTGGATGAGTTGAGCGAGGATTACGACCGGATTTACCTCGATACTCCACCCGCGTTGAACTTCTATGCGGTTTCTGCGCTGATTGCGGCTGATCGTGTGCTGATCCCCTTCGATTGCGACAGCTTTTCGCGCCAGGCCCTGTATGGCCTGCTGGCGGAAATCGAAGAACTGAAGGAAGACCATAATGAAGGCCTGGAAGTGGAAGGTATTGTGGTTAACCAGTTTCAGGCCCGGGCCAGCCTGCCGCAGCAGATTCTGGATGAACTGATTGCCGAAGGGCTGCCGGTGCTGCCGGTGTACCTGGCCAGCTCGGTGCGAATGCGCGAGTCGCACCAGGAGAGCAAGCCGCTGATCCACCTCGACCCACGGCACAAGCTGACTCAGCAGTTTGTGGAGTTGCATAACCTGCTGGAAAACGCCTGACCCCACAGGCAGCGCAGAACACTGTGGGAGCTGGCTTGCCTGCGATGGCATCACCTCGGTGTACCAGGCAGACCGAGTCGCCTGCATCGCAGGCAAGCCAGCTCCCACAGTTTGGATTGCATTTCGGCAGGTGGGTTGGATTTGTCCCACAGGGTCTGTAGGAAGGGTCTGGCAATTGGGCTTGTGCCTTGTAACCTTGCCTACAGCTACGCCAGAATCCGCCGGCTTGTGCGTCTGGATGGGCGTCTCTAAGGTTTGCCGGTCGCTGAATGTTCAGTGATCGGGTTTAGTAGCCCGACCGACCAAAGCATGTGCACCTGCTCCAAAAGCATGGCGTTATCGCCTATCTGATGGTGGCTGTGCGCAGGGCACCTTCGGGTGCGCCGGTCTTTGCTTTGTTCCCCGGTCTACTAACCTGCGTACAGCTGCCACCCTTCGTTTAGTAGCGAAACGGTAGTGGCCCTATCAGGGAACAAATGCATGTCTATCCGTCTTTTCAATGTTTCACCCAACCTCCCCACCGAAGCCCTCGTGCTCAACAGCTACGAAATCTTCTCCTCCGTGCGCACGCTATTACTCAACTTGTCCAACGACCTCACAGGCGAACATCGCGATGTGGCTCTGGCGATTCACCAATTAAGCGAACTGGGCGTCATGCTGGTCGGCCAGATGATGGACCGCGAAGCCCCACTCCCCCAAGGCTGAAATGCGGTCAAAATGTGGGAGGGGGCTTGCTCCCGATGGCGGTGTGTTAGTCCCCTGATAAGTTGACTGGCTTACTGCTATCGGGAGCAAGCCCCCTCCCACACTGTCCAGCGGTGTTCTGAAGGGGTGGTTACACCCCCTGGCTACGCAACCAGCTCATCAGCTGCGGCAACGGAAACGCCCCGCTCTGGCGCGCCACTTCGCGACCGTTCTTGAACAGAATCAAACTGGGAATAGAACGAATCCCCAACTGCGCCGACAGCTGCTGATTAGCCTCACTGTCCAGCTTCGCCAGCCGGCACTTACCCTCCAGCTGCCCGGCTGCCTGTTCGAATACCGGCGCAAACGACTTGCACGGCCCGCACCATTCGGCCCACACATCGACCAGGAGCGGCAGGTCGCCCTTGATCTGGCTGGCATAGTCGCCCTGTTTCAAATCAAAGGGTTTGCTCAGCAACACCGACTGCTTGCAACGCCCGCACTTGGGCGCATCACCCAGGCGTTCGCCGGGGATGCGGTTGAGGCCGTTGCAATGTGGGCAGGGGATGACAAGAGATTCGGACATCGGGGGCTCCTTGGGGGTGGCTATGGGTTTCAGGACTTACGACGAACAACTAATCTCCAAATGCTTACCCCAATCCGGCGGCCGTTGCGCGTACTGCTCCATCCCCGCTTGCTCTTCAAACGGCCTGGTTAGCACTTCATGCAGCCGTCGCACTTCGCTGTAGTCGCCTGATTCGGCGGCGGCGATGGCGTTTTGGGCCAGGTAGTTACGCAGGATGTAGAGCGGGTTCACCGCATGCATCCGCTCACGGCGCTGTTCCTGGGTGAAATCCCCGTCCCGCGCAACGCGGGCCTTGTACCGCTCGGCCCAGGTATCAAACCCGGCCAGGTCGACAAAGTCGTCACGTAGCCGCGTCACGGCCAGCGCCGCGGATTCATCGCCCAGGCGTCGGAAGAACAGTGTGTAGTCCACGCCGCTGTTCTGCATCAGCTTGAGCAAGTCTTCCACCAGTTTCTGGTCATCCTCTTCAGCGCTCGTGAGCCCCAGCCGGCGGCGCATCAGGTCCAGGTAGTGGGCCTGGTAGAACGGCAGGTACAGGCCAAGTGCCTCCTTCAAGGCATCAACGCTGATGAACGGCGTAAGCGCCTGGGCCAAGGCGCTGAGGTTCCACTGCCCGATAGGCACCTGGTTGCTGAAGGAGTAGCGCCCTTCATGGTCGGAGTGGTTGCAGATGAAGTGCGCGTCAAAATCATCGAGAAACGCGAAGGGCCCGAAGTCGAAGGTGATGCCCAGAATCGACATGTTGTCGGTGTTCATCACCCCGTGGCAAAAGCCATAGGCCTGCCACTTGGCGATCATTTCGGCATTGCGCTCGACGATTTCGCGGAACATCGCCAGGTACGGCTCAGGCTGCTCGCGGCACTCGGGGTAATGCAGATTCAACACGTGTTCGGCCAGCTCGGCCTGCTGTTCGGGCTTTTTGGTGTAGTAGAAGTATTCGAAATGCCCGAAGCGGATATGGCTATGGGCCAGGCGCAACACCATGGCGCCACGTTCCTGTTTCTCACGCCAGACCGGGGTGCTGGAGCCGATCACGCATAGAGCGCGGCTGCTGGGGATGCCCAGCGCGTGTAGCGCTTCGGAGGCGAGGAATTCGCGGATCGAAGAGCGCAACACCGCACGCCCGTCGCCCATGCGCGAGTAAGGCGTCATCCCCGCGCCCTTGAGGTGCAAATCCCAATGCTCGCCGGCGTCGTTGTAGACCTCGCCCAGCAACAACCCGCGGCCATCGCCCAATTGCGGGGTGTAGCCGCCAAACTGATGCCCCGAATAGACCATCGCCCTTGGTTCGGCTTCGGCCCACAGCTTGTGGCCGCCAAACAGTTCGGCAAACACGGGCGTTTCAGCCACGGCCGGGTCGAGGTCGAGCAGCGTCATGGCGGCCTTGCTGGCCACCACCAGGCGCGGTTCGTCCAGGGGCTCTGGCAATACGTGGGTTGAGAACGCGTCGCCCAGGCGTGCGAAGCGGTTGTCGAAGGTCAGTTCGTCGAGGGCTTTCACCGGCCATCTCCAGCAGAATGTCCGAGCATTCTGCTGGGGATAGGGCGTTTAGTCGAGTTTGCTCGGTGGCGGCTCGGGCGCATCCACCACTTTGCCGGCGGGTGGCTCTGGTGCGTCGGGCTTGTCGACGGGCTCGACGATGGTCTTGCGCTCATCCTCGGCCGGCACCAGCTTGTATTCCTGGCCGTGGAGGTTTTTCAGGTAGATCTCCATCTGCCTGAACGAGATGTTGATGTGCTGTTTCTTGAACTCACGGTTGATAAAGCGGTTGACCTCGTCGAGCACCGGGTTGCGGTCGCCCAGGTCGCGTACATGCATGCGCAACTCGTGGTCCAGGGTGCTTTCGCCGAAGTTGAGGAAGTACACGTGGGGTTCGGGTTCTTTCAGTACCCGCGGGTTTTCCCGTGCGGCCTTCAGTAACAATTCCTTCACCAGGTCCAGGTCCGAGCCGTAGTCCACCCCGAGTTTGAGGGTCACGCGAGTGATGGTGTCGGTCAGCGACCAGTTGATCAGTTGCCCGGTAATAAAGGTCTTGTTCGGGACAATGATGTCCTTGTTGTCGAAGTCGGTGATGGTGGTGGCGCGAATGCGGATCTTGCTCACCGTACCCGACAGGTTGCCGATGGTGATGGTGTCGCCAATGCGCACCGGGCGTTCGAACAGGATCATGATGCCGGAGATGAAGTTGGCGAAGATCTCCTGCATACCGAAGCCCAGGCCCACCGACAGCGCCGCAACCAGCCATTGCAGCTTGTCCCAGCTCACGCCGAGGGTGGACAGGGTGGTGACAAACCCTACGCCGGCAATGATGTAGGACAGCAAGGTGGTGGTGGCATAGGCGCTGCCTTGGGCCAGGTCCAGCTTGGACAGCACCAGCACTTCCAGCAGGCCGGGCAGGTTGCGCGCCAGGGCGAAGGTGATGCCGATGATGATCGACGCGCCGAGCAGGTCGCCGATACTGATGGGCACCATGCTGATATTGGTACCCGTACCGCTGGTGTATTCGTACAGGGTGACGTTATCCAGGTACGAAAACACCGAGATCAGGTCCGACCACACCCAGTACAGCGCCGCGATAAAGCCGCCGAGCAAGGCCAGGCGGATCAGGCGCATGGACTGTTCGTTGACCTGTTCGATGTCCAGGGTCGGCTCCTCGATCACCGTTTCGCCATCACCGGCTTCCTTGGCGGCCTGGCGTTTGGCCAGGGCGCGGGCATAGGCCAGGCGCCGGGCGGCAACGCCGAGGCCGCGCACGAAGGTGGCTTCGATCACCAGCCAGAACATCAGCAGGTACAGGGTGTTGATCAGCCGGTCGCTGAGTTTCAAGGCGGTGTAGTAGTAGCCAAAGCACACGGCGATGAACAGCGCGATCGGCAGGGCGGTGAACACCAGCCCGATGGCCTTGCGAAACAGCGAGGCCTTTTCATGGGTGGGGCTGTTGAGCAGCAGGCGACTCAGCAGCCACGCCATCAAGCCATAACAGGTGAGCACCACGGCGATGCCCAGCACGTCTTCGGCCAGTGCCGCCGGTTGGTGTTCGGCAATCGCCACCACTGCCACCAGGGCCAGTACCACCAGCCCGAGCTTGCGTATCCAGCCCTGGAGGAACTGGACCTGAGGTTTCTCCCAGCGAAAGTGCAGTTCGGCCACGCCGCCCGGCGCAAGGATGCGGTAGGCGGTGTAGAACACCAGCCACGCCTGGGCGATCTGCAGCAGGGCCGAGCCCAGGTTGGCGTTTTGCCCGCGGGCGTCGATCTGCAATGCATAGCCGCACAGCGCCAGGCCCAGAGACACCGGCATTGCCAGCAGGATATTGATCAGGATCGCCTGCGGCGTATGCCACTGGCTGTCGCGCTTGAAGTGACCGATGTCCAGGTGGACCTTGTTCAGGCGCTGGTACAACGCCTTGCGCCGCCACAACAGCGCGCCGAGCAACAGCAGCAGCGGCAGGAACAGCAACGGGCGCTGGGTCAGGCCGTCATACAGTTCGCTGACACTGGACGCCCAGGGCA
Organism: Pseudomonas sp. 910_23; assembly: GCF_052850795.1. NCBI lineage: Bacteria > Pseudomonadati > Pseudomonadota > Gammaproteobacteria > Pseudomonadales > Pseudomonadaceae > Pseudomonas > Pseudomonas sp. 910_23. The sequence goes on from NZ_VXCZ01000002.1 coordinate 185,646, forward strand.
GCGTGGCGACTTGCTTGCTCAGGTGCGCCGGCACGGTTTCCAGCCATTCGGTGTCCAGCGGCTTGTTGCTCGGGATCCAGAACATCTGCTCATCAAGCGTCGCGCGCAGTGTAGTGGCGGTGCTCAGCAGTTGCTTCTGGTTCAGTTGCAGGGTGATCGATTCGTTCAGTAGCGCACTCAGCTCGCGGCTCAGGCGCTCCAGCAGGTCGCTGCGGGTGATCGCCAGTTCCAGCAAGGTGCGACGCAGTTGCGGCGTGACTTCGTCCGGTGGCTGGTTGGCCAGCAGGTTATCCACATAGGCGCTGGGGGAACTGATCAGCTCACGCTGCTGGTTGACCTCGAACTGGTACAGGCGAATGTTGGCGATATCGTCGGCCAGGTCGCGGTCGACGGTAAGGCGCGGCAGGGCCTGTTTTTGCTTATACAGAATCTTGGAAAGCAGCAGGCTGCCCTTGAGCACGTTGATCTGCTCGTCCAGGGCCGAATCGCTCTGGTTGACCGTGTCCAGTTGCTGCTTGGTCTGCAGGTTCTTCTGGGTCAGGTCATTGAGACGGTCAGTGCTCTTGAGCAGGTAGTCGGACAGCTTCAGGTTGTCGGCGCTTTCCTTGGCAAGGATGCTGCTGCCCCCGGCTTTCTGAGCTTCGATGGACTGTTGCGTCACCGTCTGCTGGGACTGGGCCAGGCGTTTCTGGTTGATCAGGGTTTGCAGGTCCTGGATTTCCTGCTCCAGGCGCGCGGTTTTTTCCTGGATCAGGTCGTGCTGGCTGTTGCCCAGGTCTTGCAACTGGCTGTTGCCGGCCAACTCCTGGCGACGCAGCGGGATCAGCGCATTCAGGGCCGCCAGTTCAGCGTTCAACTGGTTGCGCTGGTCGCCGCTGAGGGCTTTGCCGTTGTCTTTGCCCAGCTTGAGCGTGGCGTTGATCTGCTGGATGCGCGTCTGGCTGCTGCTGATTTCGGTCTGGGCGCGCTCGGGGCGGGTCTGAGCGGCGATGGTCAAGCTGTTGGCGTCGGCCAGCTCTTTTTGCAGGTCGCCTTGCTGGGTGCTGCGTTGCACCAGCAATTGCTCAAGCTGCGGCACGGGCAGCGAGGCGTAGCGTTGGGCTACGGGGATGATTTTGGTGGCCTTGAGCCGGGCCAGCTCGCGCTGGTTGTCGGCGGTCTGGCGTGGGGCCTCTTCCAGCTGGCGCTTGAGATCGGCCAGGCGCTGCTCGTAATCCTGCTGGTTCGCCAGGTACGTCAGGGTCTGCTGCAGGATGCCCTGCAACGCCTTCATGTCAGCGTCGGGCAGCTTGCGGTCGGGCAGTTTATCCAGGGTTTGCTGGATGGCGTCGGCGCTGGGCGGGTCGGCAGCGTGAACGGCGCCGACGCAAAGGGTCAGGCCCAGCAGGGCAGTGGCGATAAAAGTGCGCAGGGTTGGCATAGAGACCGGTCTTGCAAGGTGAAGAATCGGGGCGTTGTTGCCCCGCAGTTTAGAGGAAGAGTCCGGGGCCCGGGCGACTTCCTTCGGGGAATCTGACGCCGACTTTGCCAATCTTGTTCCCGTCCATGACCGCGACAGTCCAGATGGTGTTGTTCCATTCCACCTGGTCGCCCACCACCGGTGCACCGCCGACCTTCTGGGTGATGAAGCGACTCAGCGGCATGTCCGGGTCGATACCCTCGAGCTTGAGCCCGTACAAGGCCGAAACCGCGCCCAGCTGGGCGTCGCCTTCGAGCACGAAGTCGCCGAAGAAGCGCAAATCGAGGCCCCGTTGCGGTGCCTGGCTGAACAGTTTGCCCAGGGCCGGCAGGTTGTGTTCATGGCCGATCACACAGAGCAAATCATCGACTTCCAGCACGGTACTACCCGACGGATGGAGCAGTTGCTGGCCCCGGAACAGCGCGGCGATGCGCGTGCCTTCGGGCATTTTCAGCTCGCGCAGGGCCGCGCCGATGCACCATTTCTCGGCGCCGAGGCGGTAGACGAACAGCTCCCACTCGCTGGTGACGTGCACTTCCAGGGCTGCGCGGGAAATCGGTGCCGGGTCCGGCGGCACGGTGACTTTGAGCAACTTGGCCACCCACGGCAGGCTTGTGCCCTGCACCAGCAGCGACACCAGCACGATAAAGAACGCCAGGTTGAAGTACAGCTGCGCATGGGGCAGGCCGGCCATCAGCGGGAACACCGCGAGGATGATCGGCACCGCGCCGCGCAGGCCGACCCAGGCGATAAAGGCTTTTTCGCGCCCGTGGAAGGCCTTGAACGGCAGCAGGCCGACCATTACCGAAAGAGGCCGCGCAAACAGGATCATCCACAGCGCCAGGCCCAGCGCGGGCAAGGCGATGGGCAGCAGGTCATGGGGCGTGACCAACAGGCCCAGCACCAGGAACATGCCGATCTGCGCCAGCCAGGCCATGCCGTCGAGCATATGCAGGATGCCATGGCGGCTGCGCACCGGGCGGTTGCCGATGACCAGACCGCACAGGTACACGGCGAGGAAGCCGCTACCGTGCAGGGCGTTGGTCAGGGCGAAGACGAATAGGCCGCCGGCGATCACCAGAATCGGGTACAGGCCGTTGGCCAGGTTGATGCGGTTGACCAGCTGCAGCATCAGCCAGCCGCCGCCCAGGCCCACCAGGCCACCGATGCCGAATTCGCGAATCAGATGAGTCAACAGGCTCCAGTGCAGGCCGGTCTGGCCGCTGGCGAGCATGTCGATCAGGGTGACGGTAAGGAACACCGCCATCGGGTCGTTGCTGCCGGATTCGATTTCCAGGCTGGCGCTGACCCGTTCGTTGAGGCCCTTGCCGCCCAGCAGCGAGAACACCGCTGCAGCGTCCGTGGAGCCGACGATGGCGCCGATCAGCAAGCCCTGGATGATATTGAGGTCGAACAGCCAGGCCGCCGCCATGCCGGTGAGGCCGGTGGTAATCAACACCCCCACCGTGGCCAGGGACAAGGCCGGCCACAGCGCCACGCGGAAACTCGCCACCCGTGTGCGCAAGCCGCCGTCGAGCAGGATCACGGCCAGGGCGAGGTTGCCCACCAGGTAGGCAGTGGGGTAGTTATCGAAAATGATGCCGCCGCCATCGACACCGGCGGTCATGCCCACGGCCAGGATGATCACCAGGATCGGGATGCCCAGGCGGGACGAAAGGGAACTCACCAGAATGCTCGCACTTACCAGCAACGCGCCGATCAAGAACAGGCTGTTGATGGTCGTCGCATTCAAAGGCAGTACTCCAGAGCAGGGAAGGCGGGGCGCAAACTGACCATGCAGTCTGCGTGCCAGCGATTCTAACCTGTTGAATTGCTGCGCTGTCAAAAAGCTTTTTCTGATTTGCGCAAAAGCAAATGTGGGAGGGGGCTTGCCCCCGATAGCGGTGGGTCAGCCACAGATAAGTTGACTGATATACCTATATCGGGAGCAAGCCCCCTCCCACATTTTCAAGTGCCGTCAGTTAGAGACGGAAGCGGCCTACCATCCCATTCAGATCCACTGCCAGGCGCGACAATTCGCTGCTCGCGGCGCTGGTCTGGCTGGCGCCCGTAGCGGATTGCACTGACAGGTCGCGAATATTCACCAGATTACGGTCCACTTCCCGCGCCACCTGGGCCTGTTCTTCCGCCGCGCTGGCGATCACCAGGTTGCGCTCGTTGATCTCGACAATTGCGGTGTTGATGGTGTCCAGCGACATGCCCGCGCCCTTGGCGATGTTCAGCGTCGATTCGGCCCGCTCGGTGCTGTTTCGCATCGAATCCACTGCGTGCTCAGTACCCGTCTGGATACTGCCGATCATGCGCTCGATCTCGCTGGTGGATTGCTGGGTGCGATGGGCCAGCGCTCGCACCTCGTCGGCCACTACGGCGAAACCACGTCCGGCTTCCCCGGCGCGTGCGGCTTCAATCGCCGCGTTCAGGGCCAGCAGGTTGGTCTGGTCGGCCAGGCCGCGAATCACGTCCAGCACTTTGCCGATATCCCGCGATTCATTGGCCAGGTCGCCAATCAGGGAGGCGGTGGCCTGCACGTCAGCGCTCATGCGTTCGATGGCGCTGACGGTTTCCTGCACCAGGTCACGACCATCACCGGCAGAGGTGGTGGCGTTGCGCGAAGCTTCGGAAGTGCTCACGGCATTGCGTGCGACTTCTTCGACGGCGCTGGTCATCTCGTTGACTGCGGTGGCGGCTTGTTCGATTTCATTGTTTTGCTGGGTCAGGCCACGGGCGCTTTCGTCGGTGACGGCGTTCAGCTCTTCGGCGGCAGACGCCAACTGAGTGGCGGAGCCGGCGATGCGTTGCAGGGTGTCGCGCAGCTTGTTTTGCATCTTGGCCATGGCGGCGAGCAGGCGCCCGGCCTCATCGTTGCCGTCCACGGTGATTGGGCGTGTGAGGTTGCCTTCGGCCACTTCTTCCGCGGCTTCAAGGGCACGGGCGATGGGCAGGGTGATGCTGCGGGTCAGCAACCAGGCGAACAACACGGTCAGCGCCGTGGCAACCACCAGCAGGCCCACCACCAGGTCGAAGGCCATGTCGTATTGGTCTTTGGCTTGCTGGTTGGTGGCGTTGGCGTCGTCGTTATTGATATCCAGCAAGCGACTCAATACCGCGTTGACCTGCTCGGAGTTATTCAGCAGTTCGGTGTTCAGCAAGTTGCGCAGCTCGTCGACCTGATTGGCGCGTGACAGGCTCTTCATGCGCTCTTCAATCTGGTGGTACTGGCCCAGCAGGCGCACGTATTCGTCGTAGGCGTTGCGTTCCTGGGTACTGGTGATGAGTTTTTCGTAGACGCCCTGGGCCGTGCGAATCTGCTGATTGCGCAACTCGAAGGCTTCCAGAGTCTTTTGCTGTACATCCGGCTCGCGGTTGGTCAGCAAGCGGTACGACAGCACGCGCAGGCGCAGGGTCAGTTGGGTGAATTCGTCGAGGGCACGAATGCTTGGCACGCTGGCTGAGGTGATGTCTTCGGTGGCTGCGCGAATCTTGCTCATCTGGTTCAGGGCGAACACACCCAGCAACAACATCAGGGCGCCAATAAACGCGAAGCCGAGGAAGGCCCTCGGGGCGATATTCATATTACGAAGAGACATGCTGGAATCCTGGGGGGAAGCGCGATCCGGGCGGCCATGAGACGAGGTGTGCCTGCGTTATCGGCCCTGCGACTAAAGTCTTAAGGGGCTGCGCGCTTTTGTCGCATCTGACCAAGGGTTGGGGGCATGGGAGGAACCAGATCGGGTAATTGCAGTCACTAAGGCTCGAAAGTGCGGCCCGGCCCCGATAAATCGGGCTGCACGCCGGGGATATCCCTGGCATCCGAGGTGAATTTTCTTTATCGTCACCGCCCTTTTAAAAGCCCGGGAAATCAAAATGTTAGAAGCATCTCTCAGCCAATTGGAACAACTGGTCAGCGACCTGGTACAGCAGAATCAAGAGCTGCTGGGCAGCAACGAATCCCTCAAGGCCGAACTGGCTCGCGCCAAGGATGAAAACGACAGCCTGCAACTGAACCTGATGGAGCAGGAAGAAAAGCACGGCGCCACCGCCGCCCGCATCCAGGCCCTGGTTGAGCGTGTGAGTGCAGGGCCTGTCAGCGCATGAATGAGGGGATAAAGGTCGTTTCGATTCTCGGAGAGGATTACTCGATCAAGGCACCGGCCGGCGAAGATCAGACCCTGATGCATGCCGTGACCATGCTCAAGGCTTCCCTGGCGGTTACCAAGAAAAAGTACCCGACCCTGATCGGTGACAAATTATTGGTACTGGCCGCGCTGAACCTGTGCGCCGAGCAGATCGAAATGCAACAGGCTCACCAGCAGGAACTCGACCGTTACCAAGAGCAAGTCAGCGCCACGGTCGAGGTGATTGCCAAGGCGATCCAGCCTTAGAACCACTCATCCTGCATCCCCAGGCACGTATCGTCGCGTGCCTCAAGAATTGCCAGTTCGTGATGGCAGCTCGGTACTTCCCAGGTCAGGAAGTACCGGGCGGCCTGGAGCTTGCCCTTGTAGAAGGCCGCATCGGCCGCGTCACCCTTGGCCAGCCCTTCTTCAGCGCGGATCGCCTGTTCCAGCCAGCGCCAGCCGATCACCGTATGCCCGAATACTTTCAAGTACAGCGCCGAGTTCGCCAGGCTGCTGTTGACCTTGCCCTGGGCGAGATCGGTCAGCAGGCCAATCGTGACGCCTTGCAGTCGATTGACCAGTTGCTCCAACGGCTCTCGCAGTGCCGTAAGTGACGGGTACTTCTGCGCACGGGCTCCGGTTTCGGTGATCAGGCGAATCAATTGCTTCAAGCCGGCACCGCCGTTCTGCGCCAATTTGCGCCCAAGCAAGTCCAGGGACTGGATGCCGTGGGTGCCTTCATGGATCGGGTTCAAGCGGTTGTCGCGGTAGTACTGCTCCACCGGGTATTCGCGGGTGTAGCCGTGGCCGCCGAGAATCTGGATCGCCAGTTCGTTGGCCTTGAGGCAAAACTCCGACGGCCAGGATTTGACGATGGGGGTGAGCAGGTCCAGCAGTTCGTGGGCGTGCTTGCGCTCGGTGTCGGTTGCCAGGGTGGTGGTGTCGTCAAACAGTCGGGCTGCGTAAAGGCCCAGGTCAAAGGCGCCTTCCACATAGGCTTTCTGGGTCAGCAACATGCGCTTGATGTCGGCGTGCTGAATGATCGCCACTGGTGCGGTGCCTGGGTCTTTGCTATCGGGCAGGCGACCCTGGGGCCGTTCGCGGGCGTAGCCCAGCGAGTAGAGGTAGCCGGCGTAACCAAGCATCACCGCGCCCATGCCCACGCCAATGCGTGCTTCATTCATCATCTGGAACATGCAGCTCAGGCCCTGGTGCGGTTTGCCCACCAAGTAGCCGACGCAGTTGCCGTTATCGCCGAAGTTGAGCGCCGTGGACGTGGTGCCGCGCCAGCCCATCTTGTGAAACAGCCCGGCCAGCAGCACATCGTTGCGTTCGCCCAGGCTGCCGTCATCGTTGACCAGGAACTTGGGCACGATAAACAGCGAAATGCCCTTCACGCCCGCGGGTGCGTCCGGCAATTTGGCCAGCACCATATGCACGATGTTTTCCGACAGCGAGTGGTCGCCACCGGAGATGAAGATCTTGTTGCCTTTGAGGCGATAACTGCCGTCAGCCGCCGGTTCTGCGCGGGTACGAATATCTGACAGCGAGGAGCCGGCGTGGGGCTCGGTCAGGGCCATTGTGCCGAAGAAGCGCCCGTCGATCATCGGTTGCAGGAAGCGCTGTTTCTGCTCCTCGGTGCCGAAGCTTTCGATCAGATTGGCGGCGCCCATGGTCAGGAACGGGTAGGAGGTCGATGCGGCGTTGGCCGCTTGAAAGTGGGCGAAGCAGGCTTGGGACAGCAAGGTCGGCAGTTGCATGCCGCCTGCTTCGAAACTGCGGGCTGCGTTGAGGAAACCGGCCTCCAGGAAGGCGTCTACGGCGGGTTTGACTTCCGGGATCAGGATCGCTTGGCCGTTCTCATAACGCGGTTCGTTTTCGTCGTTCTTGCGGTTGTGGGGGGCGAAGTACTTTTCGGCGATGCTGCGCGCCGTGCTGATCGCAGCGTCGAAGGTTTCGCGGTTGTGTTCGGCAAACCGCTCACGCTGGGTCAGGCCCTCGGCATCGAGGACTTCGTACAGCTCGAAAGCCAGATTGCGGGAACTGAGCAGCGTCTCGGACATGGCGGATTACCTTTGAAGGAATTGGCCTGAGTCTAAGCGCGTGAATAGAGGCTGGATAGCAAGATTGATCTAAGTGATAGAAGGGCAAAACGCAGGCAGGGAATTGAAATGCAGTCAATGTGGGAGGGGGCTTGCTCCCGATAGCAGTGTGTCAGTGTCCAATGTGCTGACTGACACTCCGCTATCGGGAGCAAGCCCCCTCCCACAGGTTTTAACCGATGGTCATCAGGCTGGCGTTACCACCTGCCGCAGCGGTATTAACACTCAACGCCCGCTCAATCACCAGGCGCTCCAGGGCAATGGCCGTCTCACCCTGAGACATCCCATGCACCCCGACAATCGCCCCACCGCGCTGCGCCACTTGCTGGCACACCGCACGCAATTGGTCGGAATCACCGTGATGCAGCACGGCGTCAAACACTACGTCGTCCTTGGTCCAGTCGGCCACGCGCTTGATCTTCGCCTGAATGTCTCGCGGCAGGCGTGGGAACAGAGCCTTGGTCAGCTCGGTTTCCGGCCATACCGCCGAACCGCCGACGGCCAGCACTGCCGCCAGTTGGGTCAGCAGATCGCCTTCCACTTCAGCCAGGCACAGCACGTGTTCACGTGGCAGGATTGCGTAGCTGTTGCGCTCACCGGTCGGGCCGGCCAGTTGCCGGGTGACACCGCTTTGCGACTGCGCCGCGAATTGCGTGCACAGCGCGCTCAGCTCACTGAACTTATGGCTGTCGGCCCAGGTTTTCAGGGCGGTCAGCGGTTGGCTCATGGCGTCGCGCAGGCGTACGTCCGGTGCAGTCAATGCGTCGCCACGTACGAAGGATTGCTCGATCGCATCGGTAGGGCGAGTCGACAGCAGGCGGTACAGGTACAGCGGGCCGCCGGCTTTCGGGCCAGTGCCCGACAGGCCTTCGCCGCCGAACGGCTGCACGCCGACCACGGCACCCACGATGTTGCGGTTGACGTAGACGTTACCGGCGTTGACGTTGTCGATCACCTTGGCGATGGTCTCGTCGATGCGGGTATGCACGCCCAGGGTCAGGCCATAGCCCGACGCATTGATCTGGCCGATCAACTGGTCGATCTCTTTGCGCTTGTAGCGCACCACGTGCAGTACCGGGCCGAAAATCTCACGTTGCAATTCGTCGAAGCTTTCCAGCTCGATCAGGGTTGGCATCACAAAGGTGCCGCGCTTGATCTCTTCGCCATCGGCAATTGCAACCTGATAAACGTTGCGGCCTTTGTCGCGCATGGCCTGGATGTGTTTCTCGATGCCGGCCTTGGCTTCGGCGTCGATCACTGGGCCGATATCCACCGACAGGCGCTCCGGGTTGCCCAGACGGCATTCAGCCATGGCGCCCTTGAGCATTTCGATGACGCGGTCTGCCGAATCTTCCTGCAGGCACAGTACACGCAAGGCCGAGCAACGTTGGCCGGCGCTGTCGAAAGCCGACGACACCACGTCGATCACCACCTGTTCGGTGAGCGCCGACGAATCAACGATCATCGCGTTCTGGCCACCGGTTTCGGCGATCAGCGGGATCGGGCGACCCTGGGCATCCAGGCGCCCTGCGACATTGCGTTGCAACAAGCGAGCAACTTCGGTGGAACCGGTGAACATCACGCCTTTGACGCGATCATCACCCACCAGGCGGGCGCCGACGCTTTCGCCTTGGCCCGGTAGCAGCTGCAGCACGCCCTCGGGAATGCCGGCTTCGAGCAGGATGCGCACGGCTTGGGCGGCGACCAGCGGGGTTTGTTCGGCAGGCTTGGCCAGCACCGGGTTACCGGCAGCCAGGGCAGCCGCGACTTGGCCGCTGAAGATCGCCAGCGGGAAGTTCCACGGGCTGATGCAGACCACCGGGCCCAGTGGGCGATGGGCATCGTTGGTGAAATCGTTGCGCGCCTGCACCGCGTAGTAACGCAGGAAGTCCACGGCTTCACGCACTTCGGCGATGGCGTTGGCGAAGGTCTTGCCGGCTTCACGGGCCAGCAGGCCCATCAGCGGCTGGATCTCGCCTTCCATCAGGTCGGCGGCGCGTTCCAGGATCGCGGCGCGTTCGGCGGGCGGGGTGGCCTGCCAGATCGGTGCGGCGCTGATCGCGCACTGGATCGCGTTGTCAACGTCTTCGACGGTAGCTTCCTGTACGTGGCCGACCACATCACGCAGGTCGGACGGGTTCAGCACCGGCTGTGCCGCTTCCTGGCTGGAGGCGCAACCGAGCATCGGCGCGGCTTTCCAATTGTTGTGGGCGGTAGCCAGCAAGGCGCAGGACAACGACGCCAGACGGTGTTCGTTGGCCAGGTCGATACCGGCCGAGTTGGCGCGGTCGCTGCCATACAGGTCACGCGGCAGTGGAATACGCGGGTGCGGCAAGCCGAAGCCGCCTTCCAGCGTGGCCATCTGCTCGATGCTGGCCACTGGATCGGCCACCAGCTCCTGGATCGAGATGGATTGGTCGGCGATGCGGTTGACGAACGAGGTGTTGGCGCCGTTTTCCAACAGGCGGCGTACCAGGTAGGCCAGCAGCGTTTCGTGGGTGCCGACCGGCGCGTACACACGGCACGGACGGTTCAGCTTGCCTTCGGAAACCTTGCCCACCACTTGTTCGTACAGCGGTTCACCCATGCCGTGCAGGCATTGGAACTCGTACTGGCCGGGGTAATAGTTCTGACCGGCGATATGGTAGATGGCCGACAAGGTGTGGGCGTTGTGCGTGGCGAACTGCGGGTAGATGGCTTCCGGCACCGACAGCAGTTTGCGTGCGCAGGCAATGTAGGAAACGTCGGTGTACACCTTGCGGGTGTACACCGGGTAGCCTTCCAGGCCCTCGACCTGGGCGCGTTTGATTTCGCTGTCCCAGTACGCGCCTTTTACCAGGCGGATCATCAGGCGATGGCGGCTGCGGCGGGCCAGGTCGATGACGTAGTCGATCACATACGGGCAACGCTTCTGGTAAGCCTGGATCACAAAACCGATACCGTTCCAGCCGGTCAGTTGCGGCTCGAAACACAGACGCTCCAGCAGGTCCAGGGACAGTTCCAGGCGGTCGGCTTCTTCGGCGTCGATGTTCAGGCCGATGTCGTATTGCTTGGCCAGCAAGGTCAGCGACAGCAGGCGCGGGTACAGTTCGTCCATCACGCGCTCGTACTGCGCACGGCTGTAGCGCGGGTGCAGGGCGGAGAGCTTGATGGAGATGCCAGGGCCTTCATAGATCCCACGGCCATGGGAGGCTTTGCCGATGGAGTGAATGGCTTGTTCATACGATGCCAGGTACTTCTGGGCATCGTGTTCGGTGAGGGCGGCCTCACCGAGCATGTCGTAGGAGTAGCGGAAGCCCTTGGCTTCGAACTTGCTCGCATTGGCCAGGGCTTCGGCGATGGTTTCGCCGGTGACGAACTGTTCGCCCATCAGACGCATGGCCATGTCGACGCCCTTGCGGATCATCGGCTCGCCGCTTTTGCCGATGATGCGGCTCAGGGAGGAGGTCAGGCCCGCTTCGTTGTGGGTGGCGACCAGTTTGCCGGTCAACAACAGGCCCCAAGTGGCGGCGTTAACGAACAGCGACGGGCTGTTGCCCAGGTGCGGCTGCCAGTTGCCGGTGCTGATCTTGTCGCGGATCAGCGCGTCACGGGTGCCTTTGTCCGGGATGCGCAGCAGCGCTTCGGCCAGGCACATCAGCGCCACGCCTTCCTGGGACGACAGGGAGAATTCCTGCAGCAAGCCCTGGACGATACCGGCACGGCCGCCGGCGCTCTTCTGGTTGCGCAGTTTTTCGGCAATGGTGGCGGCCAGCTTGTTGGTGGCTTCGGCCATGTCTGCCGGCAGGCGCGCCTGCTCGATCAGCATCGGTACCACTTCCGGTTCCGGACGGCGGTAAGCGGCGGTGATCGAAGCGCGCAGTACCGATTGCGGCAGGATGCTTTCAGCGAACTCAAGGAAGCACTGGTGGGCGTGGTCAGCCTGAATCTCGCCCGCGTCTTCGGCGTCCTTGCTGCTCAAGCCATTGAGCTCGGACAGGGTTGCACCACCCTCGAGTTTCTCCAGGTAATTGAAAATTGCCTGCTTGATCAGCCAGTGCGGCGTGCGATCAATGGAGGTCGCGGCGGCTTTCAGGCGCTCGCGGGTCGGGTCGTCGAGTTTGACCCCAAGGGTGGTCGTTGCCATTTTCTTATCCTCATGGGTGCCACTACCGAGTGGCATCTGCTGGCGGCAAGATTAGCTTTGCCCATGCAGAGGTGCAACCGGGTGCAACCCTTTTGTTCAGGAAATTTTCGACGGTTGATCGGAAAAAAACTGGCCTTCGACAAAATTCGCCTGGCATTGGTGCATTTGCTTCTGAGATCGGCTGTTCTTGCTCCGAAAAGGAGCAAAAACACGGCGTTTGTCCTAAATCGCGCCTGGGTGCAACTTATTCGCAAGAAACTGGTTGCACCTTATTTGCTTTGTTGAATAGCATTCGCGCACCAAGGTGCAACCACCTCTAAGGTTTGGTTCATCGGCTGGCGGCTTTCCTGGGGAAACGCCAGTCATAAATGCGCGGCTAGCAGGCTCGTCTACTCGGTTATCCACCAGTGGCGATCTGACAGACCGTCGCTACATAAAAACAAAGCCAGGGCGTCACTCATATGAGCGTTAGCAATCCAACCCTGATCACGTTCGTGATCTACATCGCAGCAATGGTGCTGATCGGCTTGATGGCCTATCGCTCCACCAACAACCTTTCCGATTACATCCTCGGCGGTCGCAGCCTTGGTAGCGTGGTGACAGCTTTGTCGGCCGGTGCTTCCGACATGAGCGGCTGGTTGTTGATGGGCCTGCCGGGCGCCATCTACATGTCCGGCCTGTCGGAAAGCTGGATTGCCATCGGCCTGATCGCCGGTGCTTACCTCAACTGGTTGTTCGTGGCTGGCCGCCTGCGGGTGCAGACCGAACACAACGGCGACGCCCTGACCCTGCCGGATTACTTCTCCAGCCGCTTCGAAGATAAAAGCGGCCTGCTGCGGATCATCTCGGCAGTGGTGATCCTGGTGTTCTTCACCATCTATTGCGCCTCCGGCATTGTCGCCGGTGCCCGCCTGTTCGAAAGCACCTTCGGCATGTCCTACGAGACCGCGCTGTGGGCCGGTGCTGCGGCAACGATTGCCTACACCTTTATCGGTGGTTTCCTGGCGGTCAGCTGGACCGACACCGTACAAGCCACGCTGATGATCTTCGCGCTGATCCTGACGCCGATCATCGTGCTGCTGGCCACCGGCGGTGTGGACACCACGTTCCTGGCCATCGAAGCCAAAGACCCGACCAACTTCGACATGCTGAAAAACACCACCTTCATCGGCATCATCTCGCTGATGGGCTGGGGCCTGGGCTACTTCGGCCAGCCGCACATCCTGGCGCGTTTCATGGCGGCCGACTCGGTGAAGTCGATTGCCAAGGCGCGTCGCATCTCCATGACCTGGATGATCCTGTGCCTGGGCGGCACCGTGGCAGTGGGCTTCTTCGGTATCGCCTACTTCTCGGCGCATCCGGAAGTGGCAGGCCCGGTGACCGAAAACCCTGAGCGTGTGTTTATCGAACTGGCCAAAATCCTGTTCAACCCATGGGTTGCCGGTGTGTTGCTGTCGGCCATTCTGGCGGCTGTGATGAGTACCCTGAGCTGCCAACTGCTGGTGTGCTCCAGCGCCCTGACTGAAGACTTCTACAAAGCGTTCCTGCGCAAAGGCGCTTCCCAGCTTGAGCTGGTATGGGTTGGCCGAATCATGGTGCTGGTAGTGGCCTTGATCGCCATCGCCATGGCCGCCAACCCGGAAAACCGCGTCCTGGGCCTGGTCAGCTACGCCTGGGCCGGTTTCGGCGCTGCGTTCGGCCCTGTGGTGCTGATCTCGGTGATCTGGAAAAACATGACCCGCAACGGCGCACTGGCCGGCATCCTGGTCGGCGCGATCACCGTGATCGTGTGGAAGCACTTTGAACTGCTGGGTCTGTACGAAATCATCCCAGGCTTCATCTTCGCCAGCCTGGCGATCTACTTCGTGAGCAAGATGGGCGCACCGACGGTTGGTATGGTCGAGCGTTTTGATGCTGCGGAAAAAGACTACAACCTCAACAAATAACTGCGCCGGGCATTGAGCGCCTGTCCAGTTGAAACAAAAACGGCCCGCGTCCTTTGGATGGCGGGCCGTTTTTGTTTCGGCCAGTTCGCCTGGTTGCCTTCGAGGGTGGCTGGATGAAGGCACAGGTAGGACCTTACTTATTTGGCTGCGATACGCCCGGCCGGGCAAAAAGCTGGTGCAGAATCGGCTGCCACCCTTCGCAGAGAAACACCGGATGTTCGCTCCTGCCAACCAAAGTGCATTTACCCTGGCCCTGGATGGGGCGCCCAGTGACCTCAAGGTGTATGAGTTCAGTGGCTCCGAGGCCATCAGCCAGCCTTACCGTTTCGAACTTGAGCTGGTCAGCGAGCAGCCGGATATCGACCTGGAGAGCTTGCTGCATCGTCAGGTATACCTGGGTTTCGATGACCGCGGCCATGGTGTGCATGGCCTGGTGTACCGGGTCGCCCAGGGCGATTCCGGACGGCGCCTGACACGCTACCAGCTCAGCCTGGCGCCGCACCTGGCGTATCTGGCGCACAGCAGTCATCAGCGGATTTTCCAGCATCAGACGGTGCCGCAGATCGTTGCGCAGGTGTTGGCGGGGCAGGGCATCCACAGTGACAGCTTTGAGTTCCGGCTGAGCGGTCAATACCCTGAGCGTGAGTATTGCGTGCAATTCGGTGAGACGGATCTGGCGTTCATCCAACGCCTGTGTGCCGAAGTCGGCATTCACTATCACTTTCAGCATTGCCCCGATGCTCATTTGCTGGTGTTTGGCGATGACCAGACGGTATTTGCCCAGGTCGATCAGCCCACACCGTACCGGCCTGGGTCGGGCATGGTTGCCCAGGCGCCGGCGATCAAGCGTTTCACACTGCAATTGGCAACCCGCACCACGGCGGTCAATCTGCGCGATTACGACTTTTGCAAACCGCACCTCGAGCTGCAAAGCACGGCGGCCGACGCGCAGTTGCCCAAGCTTGAGGCGCAGCAGTTCCCCGGCTATTTTTCCGACCGGGCCCATGGCAAATACCTCGCCCAGCGTAGCCTGGAGCGGCACCGCAGCGACTACCGCATCGCCCAGGGGCAAAGCGACGAGCCGGCCTTGGCCGGCGGCAGGTTCCTGCAATTGAGGGAGCACCCGCGCGAGGAGTGGAATGACTTATGGTTGGTCACCCAAGTCACCCACGAAGGCAAACAGCCCCAGGTGCTGGAGGAAGCGGTCACCGAGGTGGTTGGCGGGGCGTTTCGTCAGGGGTATGGCAACACCTTTGTTGCCACGCCGTGGGATGCAATCTTTCGCCCGCCCTTGCCTGAGCAGCCGCGCCCGACGATATCGGGTTACCAAAGCGCAGTGGTCACTGGCCCGGTTGGCAGTGAGATCCATTGCGACGAATACGGACGGGTAAAGGTGCAGATGGCGTGGGATCGCATCGGCGAGCACAACGATCATTCCAGTTGCTGGCTGCGGGTGGCCAGCGGCTGGGCCCATGACCGCTATGGTGTGGTGCTGATCCCCAGGGTCGGCATGGAGGTGCTGGTGGGCTTCGTCAATGGTGATTTGGATATGCCGCTGGTGGTGGGGTGCCTGCCTAATGCCGCCACGCCGATGCCCCTCGACCTGCCGGCGGACAAGACCCGCAGTATCCTGCGTAGCCAGAGCAGCCCGGGCGGTGGAGGCTACAACGAACTGCGCATCGAAGACCGTAAGGGGGCCGAGGAAATCTACCTGCGCGCCCAGCGGGACTGGACCCAGCATGTGCTCAATGACCAACAGGTGCAGGTCGATAACCAGCGTCGTGTGCGGGTGGGCGGCGAGTCGCACCATGAGTTGCAGGGTGAAGAGCGGCGCATCACCCATGGCAACCGCCTCACTGAACTCAAGCAGGATGATCATCTGGCGGTCGGCGGTTCGCAGTACATGCGTGCCGGGCAGACCATTCAATTGGGCGCTGGGCAAAGCATCGTCATTGATGCGGGGGCCAGCGTGACGATTCAAGCGGGCGGGCAGTCGATCACGCTGTCGGCGGACGGGATATTCAGCAGTGTGCCAATCCAGCCAGGCGGCGCGCCTGTTCCGGCGGCGCCGCCGTTAATGCCGGGAGTGAAGGAAACATTGTTGGCCGTTATTCCCGCGCCGCTAAGCCCTGCGCAAGTGGCCAGCCTCAAGCGCAGTGCGCCGTTTTGCGAAGAGTGTGAGCGCTGCAAAAACGGGCAGTGCGATATCAGCGCCCACGCACGGAGTTTCCCCTGATGGCCTCACCCTTGACGCCCCGCGCCTGGCTGGCCCAAAAACCGTTGCAGCCTGATGAGCAGCTATACGTCGTCATGGGCAACACCAGCGAGTCCAAGCCGTTTGCAGCCTGGCAAACCATGGCGGTCGCACCACCGCCGCAACCGGTGTGGGCGGGCACGCCCTATGCCGATTGGAATGAGGTGATGCCTTATGTTGGCGTTGTCGAGCCTGGCAGTGCTTTTCTCGACTGGGTAGCCACCACCCAGGCCGTGGACTGGGGCTGGCTGGCGGTGTCTTCGTGCCCGTTGGAGGTTGTGATCGATCACTTGAAGGGTTTGACCCAGGTGTACCTGCCTGAAGACCAGCCGGTATTTTTGCGCTTCTGGGATGGCGCGCAGTTTTTGCCGATGTTGCAGCAGTTGGGTGACGATGCCGCAACTGTGCTGTCGGTATTCCAGCGTTACTTAATCAATGGACAGTCGTTGGCAGTCTCGCCCCGCCAGGTGGCTGCGGCCAAACCCAGCCCTTGGTGGCGAGTGCCGGCGCCATTGTTGGCAAGCCTGGCGCAACACTCGCCCCAGGTGCTGATCGACAACCTGTTGCAATGGCTTCAGGAGCAGCGTCCCGACTTATACACTGCGTTTACACCCACGATCCTGCAGCACAAGGTCGCCTACTTCGCACGCAGGCCGGATATCAGCCATGCCGAGGTGGCGGACTACCTTGGCGTACAACTGAGTTAAACCCATGAGGCTCGCGTGATATCCGTACCGCCCGCCATGCGGCCCTGCACCTTTGCACCGGTAGAAGGTAAACTTCGCCCCCTGCGCAGGAGCAACCATGAATTATCGTCACGCCTTTCACGCCGGCAACCATGCCGATGTCTTCAAACACCTGACCTTGACCCGCCTCATCGCCCTGATGTCGCGCAAGGAGCAGCCGTTCGCCTACCTCGACACCCATGCCGGCATTGGCCTGTACGACTTGCAGGGCGACCAGGCCAACCGCACCGGTGAATACCTGGAAGGCATCGCTCGCCTGTGGGGCGCAAGCGACCTGCCGCCGCTCACCGCGGACTACATGCGCGTGCTGCACGAGATGAACCCGGACGGCCAGTTGCGCTACTACCCGGGCTCGCCGGAGCTGGCGCGACGCCTCACGCGTCCCCAGGACCGTGTGCTGCTCAACGAGAAGCACCCCGAAGATGGCGTGCTGCTCAAGGACAATATGAAGAGTGATCGCCGGGTCAAAGTGCATCTGGGCGAAGGCTGGCATGTGCCGCGTGCCTTGTTGCCGGTGCCGGAAAAACGCGCGTTGATGCTGATCGATCCGCCGTTCGAGAAGCTCGACGAAATGCAGCGTTGTGCGGCGTCCCTCAAGGAAGCCGTCAGCCGCATGCGCCAGACGGTCGCGGCGATCTGGTACCCGGTGAAGGACCAGCGCATGTTGCGCCGCTTCTACCAGGACTTGGCCGGTACCGGTGCGCCGAAGTTGCTGCGGGTGGAACTGCTGGTGCATCCACTGGACACGCCCAACACCCTGACCGGCTCGGGCCTGGCGATTGCCAACCCGCCGTGGGGCCTGGAAGAGGAGTTGCGTGAGCTGCTGCCGTGGCTGTCCAAGAAACTTGGGCAGACCCAGGGTGGGTGGCAGATGGATTGGCTTATCGCTGAGTAACTGATTCTCAAGCTAAGCGCAGGACCCAATGTGGGAGTTCCCACCACATCTTCGATGTGACGCTGTCGCGCAGCAATCTTGGCGTGGCCCTGAACCTGTGGTGAGGGAGCTTGCTCCCGTGACGGCCTGACAGCTGGCCAGGATGTTGGGTTTTTGACCGAGTACATATCCGTTATTTAGGTAACGGCCACTTAGGGTTCCGCTCTTACAGCGGGTCACTTTTGGAAGGACCGGAATGCCGGCCCAGCCAAAAGTAACCAAAAGGGCTCTTGCCCCACCACTCGGCACCTCGCTGTGGCTCGGTGTGCCCGAACGAAGGCTTGAATCCGTGGGCCGCCGCAATGGGCCATCCATGGCCCAGTGCGGCTAACCCGGCGTCCTGCCGGGTTACCCACGGATTCAAGCCTGCGTTCGGCCAGCGTGGTTTAACGGGGCGCCTGAGATCAAAAGCAAGATCACGAGCGGCTCGCTTCGCATCGTGGTTACGCTGACGGCGCTGCTGCTTTTCTGTGGGGGCGGGTCAGTTAAGTGAACGAAATGCTCAATGTAGCGAAGATCAAATGTGGGAGCGGGCTTGCTCGCGAAGGCGTCGGCCCAGCAAACAACGGGGTTGACTGACCCACCGCTTTCGCGAGCAAGCCCGCTCCCACAGGGGTACGCGCACGCTTCAACGATCAGGTCGGCTATAAGGCCGCCTCGCTGTGCTTTTGATTTTGATCTCAGGCGCCCCGTTAAACCACGCTGGCCGGAATTCGACATGGATTTGGGGGGTAAACCGGCAGGGATGCCGGTTTAGCCGCCCCGCGCCATGGATGGCGCGTGGCGGCGGCCCCCCAAATCAATGTCGGATTACGGGCACACCGAGCCTAGGCGAGGTGCCGAGTGGTGGGGCAAGAGCCCTTTTGGTTACTTTTGGGGCTCTTTTCCAAAAGTGACCCGCTGTAAGAGCGGAACCCTAAGTGGCCGTTACCTAAATAACGGATATGTACTCGGCCCAACCACCCAACCACCCGGTCACATCGTCAACGTGGCGCCGAGCAAGCCCGCTCCCACATTTTGATCTGTATCGTCCTTTAGATCGGACAGGTCACGCCCGTACCGCCGATCCCGCAGTAACCCTGCGGGTTCTTCGCCAGGTACTGCTGGTGATACGCCTCGGCAAAGTACACCGTCGGTGCTTCTTCGATTTCCGTGGTGATCTCACCCAGGCCGGCCTTGTTCAGCTCTTGCTGATAAGCCTCGGCACTGGTTTTGGCCGCCGCCAATTGTTCAGGCGTGGTGGCATAAATCACCGAGCGGTACTGGCTGCCAATATCGTTGCCCTGGCGCATGCCCTGGGTCGGGTTGTGCAATTCCCAGAACATCTTCAGCAAGTCTTCGTACTTGACCTTGGCCTGGTCATACACCACCAGTACCACTTCGCTATGGCCGGTCAGGCCTGAGCAGACTTCTTCGTAGGTCGGGTTCGGCGTGTAGCCGCCGGCGTAGCCGACCACCGTGCTGACCACGCCGTCGCGTTCCCAGAATTTACGTTCAGCGCCCCAGAAACAACCCAGGCCGAAGATCGCAAAACCGACGTCATCAATAAACGGACCCAGCAGCGGGTTGCCGTTGACGAAGTGCGTTTCCGGCAACTTCATCGGGGTTTCACGGCCAGGCAAAGCTTGTTCTTGAGTAGGCAGCACGTTTTTGTTCACCAGAATTTCCGAGCGCAAGACCATGATCAGTCCTCTCGTCAGGTTGAGTAACAGTAAATTGTCAGACAGTCAGTGTGCCCGAGTGTTACAGCGCTGTCAGGCGATTGGCCCGCGCGGGTAGCGTTTAAGCATTGTCAGCAGCTCTGCACCGGGGATCGGTCGGTCGAACAGGTAGCCCTGGCCGACATCGCAGCGGTGTCTGCGCAGGAACGCCAACTGTTCGGCTGTCTCGATGCCTTCGGCCACCACCTTGAGCTTGAGGTTGTGAGCCATGGCGATCACTGCCGAGGTGATTTCCATGTCGTCCTGGTTATCCGGGATCTCGTGGATAAAGCTGCGATCAATCTTAATGATGTCGATGGGGAATTTTTTCAAGTAGCTCAGCGACGAGTAACCGGTGCCGAAATCGTCCATGGCCAGGGTCAGGCCAAAGCTTTTCAACTGGTCCAGTTGCAGGCGCGTGTCTTCGGTGGCTTCCAGCAGCAAACCCTCGGTCAGCTCCAGCTCCAGCAGATTGGCCGGTAGCTGTTCTTCCTTGAGGATGGTGGCAATCGAGGTCACCAGGTCCGGATCGGAAAATTGCTTGGGCGACAGGTTGATCGCCACCTGCAAATTGCCCATGCCGGCGGCGCTCAACTGCCTGCTCATGCGGCACGCCTGGCGGGCGATCCATTTGCCGATCGGAATGATCAACCCGGTCTCTTCGGCCACGCTGATGAACTGGTCGGGGCGGATCATGCCCTTTTCCGGGTGGTTCCAGCGCAACAGCGCTTCCATGCCCAGCAGACGGCCGCTGCGCAGGCACAGTTTGGGCTGGTAGAACACGTCCAGCTCGTTCTGGGTCAGGGCGCGACGCAGGTTGTTTTCCACGAACAGCTTGTAGCTGGCTTCGGCATTCAACGCTTCGGTAAACACTTGCACCTGGTGTTTGCCGTTGGCCTTGGCCTTGTGCAGTGCCAGCCCTGCGTTACGCATCAGGGTCTGCGGGTCGCGGCCATGCAGCGGCGCGCAGGCCAGGCCCACGGAGCCGGTGACGCTGATCAACTGGTTGTCGACGAACATCGGCTTGTCGAGCGTGGCCAGCAACTGGCTGGCGACCTGCTGGCCGGTCTCCAGGTCGGAATCATCCAACAGCACTGCGAACTCGTTACTGGCAAAGCGTGCCAGGCTGCCGCCGCTGCTCAAGCTATTGCGCAAACGGCGGGCCAGGCTGATCAGCAACTTGTCGCCGGTCTGGTGGCCGAGGCTGTCGTTGATGCGCTTGAAGTTGTCGATGTCCACCAGCAGCAGGCTGATCGGGCTGTCGCTGTCGCGGGCAAAGCGTTCGTCGAGGTTACGGATGAACGCCGGTCGGTTGCCCAGGTTGGTCAGGTTGTCGGTGTAGGCCAGACGCTCGATGCGCTGTTGCGCCAGCTTGGTCTGGGTGATGTCTTCGTAGATGCCGATGTAGTGGGTCAACTCGCGGTTATCGCCATACACCTTGGAAATCGACAACTGGCCCCAGTAGGGCTCCAGGTTCTTGCGCCGGCTTTTGAACTCGCCTTGCCAGCTGTTGCTTTTGGCCAGGGCCGACGGTGCGTCGAACAGCAACTCACTGAGATTTTCCAGGGCCGGCAGTTGCGCCAGGCGATGGCCGTGGACTTCTTCCGCGCTGTATTGGGTAATTGCGGTGAAGCTGGGGTTGACGTACTCCACCACGCCGTCGCAATTGACCAGCAGAAAGGCGTTGGCGCTTTGTTCCACAGCACGCTGGAACAGGTGCAGGGCGCTGGTGGCGGTACGGCGGTTGTGGTTGTTGATGACTTGCGCGAACTGGTCTGCCAGCTCGCCGGCAAACGCGATTTCATCGGACTGCCAGGCACGTGAACTGCCGCTTTGTTCCAGGCACAGCACGCCGACGACCTGGCCGTCGACACGAATACTGGCGTCGAGCATCGCGTGGATATCGTTGGCGCGCAGGCTTTCGGCCATTTCCCGGGTGCGCGGGTCACGTTGGGCATGAGTGGCGTCGATGGCGCGGCTGGAGTGCAGGGCTTCCAGATAATCCGGAAAACCGCTGGCGTCGATGGCTTGGGGCAGGCGGTGCTGTTGGTCGGCGCGGTGGTACGCCGAGATAGGCACCAGATGTTGGCCTTCGAGGTGCCAGATGCTGGCGCAGTCGATCTGGTAAATGTCGCACGCGCTACGGGTGATCAGCTCAGCGGCTTCTTGCAGCGAATTGGGCGTGGTGTAGCGCTGTCGGGCCAGCAGCAGGATCAGCTCCTGCTGGGCGCGCACCCGTTCCAGGTGTTGCAACTGTTCCTGCTGCGCACGCTGGTTGAGTTCCAGGGCGATCTGCAGGCGGCTGTTCTGGTTTTCCAGGTCAGCGGTCGGGGCGGGCGCGGTGGTATCGCTGAACAGCCCGTCGACCACCATCAGGTAGCCGCGCAGCAGATGGCGGTTGTGTTGTTTGTAGGCCTCGCCCATTTCCAGCAGGCTCATCGGGCCGTCATGGGTGTGCAGGGTATAGCGCACCAGGTAATGGGGGCTGTGGGTCAGTTGCTGCTGGATTGCGTCGTGCAGCTGATAGCGGGCCTGGGGCTCCATCAGGCTGGCGTAGGGCGTGCCGATCAGCGCGCAGAGTTCCACAGCTGGCAGGCCGAACTGGCGCTCGCAATTGGGATCGAGGTACAGCAGGGCCCAGCTTGCCTCATTAAGCCGCTCGAAACGCAGCATACCGAGGCGCGAAGGCACCGGTAATTGCGTCACTACCTCGGCCGCCATACGGGCGACATCGGGTTGGCTTTTCATGGGGAAACTCGCTTGGGAAAATGCGCGTGGCGCCCGGCTCACGCCCTCTTTACTGTCGCCTGCGGCAAGGTTGCATCATGCGGCACGCACTGACAAGAGAGGATGAAGGCTAAGTGCTATAAGGCAGTTATCGGCCGTGCGGGGGATTTCTGCAATCGAAGTGACAGAAGGTGTACAAACCTGTTCTGTGCGTACACCGAGCGCACAAAAAAAGCCCCGCCAAGTGGCGGGGTTGAGGTACGAGCGTGGCGCTCGGAAATCGGTGCGGCAAGGGCCTTCCCCGTAAAGGGAAGGCTCTGCGGCTTACAGCAGGATGGTGCGGATGTCGTTCAGCAACTGGCTCAGGCGCTGGGTGAAGCGTGCAGCGGCGGCGCCGTTGATCACACGGTGATCGTAGGACAGCGACAGTGGCAGCATCAGCTTGGGCTGGAACGCTTTACCGTCCCACACAGGCTGGATGGTGGCCTTGGAAACACCCAGGATCGCCACTTCCGGCGCGTTGACGATTGGCGTGAAGCCAGTGCCGCCAATGTGCCCGAGGCTGGAGATAGTGAAGCAGGCGCCCTGCATGTCATCCGGGGTGAGCTTCTTGTCGCGGGCCTTGGCAGCCAGCGCAGCCGCTTCGCCAGCGAGTTGCAGCAGACTCTTCTGGTCGACGTTCTTGATGACCGGTACCAGCAGGCCATCCGGAGTGTCGACGGCAAAGCCGATGTTGACGTATTTCTTGCGAATGATCGCCTTGCCGCTTGGCGCCAGCGAGCTGTTGAAGTCTGGCAGTTCCTTGAGCAGGTGCGCGCAGGCCTTGAGCAGCAGTGGCAGCACGGTCAGCTTCACGCCGGCCTTCTCGGCCACGGCTTTCTGCGCAACGCGGAAAGCTTCCAGGTCGGTGATGTCGGCCTGGTCGAACTGAGTCACGTGCGGGATGTTCAGCCAGCTGGCGTGCAGGCCGGCCGCGCCGATTTGCATCAGGCGGGTCATCGGCACTTCTTCGGTTTCGCCGAAGCGGCTGAAATCCACGGTACGGATCGGCGGAATGCCCGAGCCGCCCGTCGCGCCGGCAGCCGGTGCTTCCTTGGCCTTTTGCATCATGGCTTTGACGTAAGCCTGCACGTCTTCCTTCAGTACACGACCGTGTGGGCCGCTGGCCGAGACGGCGCTCAGCTCGACGCCGAACTCGCGGGCCAACTGACGCACGGCAGGGCCGGCGTGCACCTTGGCACCGCTTGGCGCAGGTGCGGCAGCAGCAGGGGCCGGTGTGGCCTCGGCTTTTGCAGCAGGTGCCGGGGCAGCAGCGGCCGGAGCGGCTTCAGCCTTGGCAGCCGGAGCAGCCGCCGGTGCAGCGCCTTGTACTTTCAGCTTGAGGATGAAGTCACCGGTGCCGACTTCGTCTTCCAGCTTGACCGCGATGCTTTCCACTACGCCGGCAGCCGGCGAAGGGATTTCCATGGAGGCCTTGTCGGACTCCAGGGTGATCAGCGACTGATCGGCTTCGACGGTGTCGCCGACCTTGACCAGCAGCTCGATGATCTTGGCCTTGCCCGACGAGCCGATGTCCGGGACGTGAATGTCCTGGACGGTGGCGGCGGCAGGTGCAGCAGCCGGGGTCGCTGGGGCCTCGGCAGCAGGTTTTTCAGCGGCAGGCGCAGGTTCAGCAGCGGCAGCCGGAGCCGCCGCAGGGGCTGCATCAGCGGCGCCTTCGATTTCCAGTTCCAGCAGTTCGTCGCCTTCTTTCAGGCGGTCGCCCAGCTTGACCTTCAGGCTCTTGACCACGCCGGCCTTGGGAGCAGGAATTTCCATGCTCGCCTTGTCCGACTCCAGGGTCAGGATGCTCTGGTCGGCTTCGACGGTGTCGCCGACCTTCACAAACAGCTCGATTACTTCACCTTCACCGCTGCCGATGTCAGGTACGCGAATGAGTTCGCTCACAAAAAATCTCCTCAGCAGTCCAGTGGGTTGCGTTTTTCCGGGTTGATCCCGAACTTGACGATGGCGTCAGCCACCACCTTGGGTTCGATCTCACCACGGTCAGCCAAGGCTTCCAGGGCTGCCAACACCACGAAGTGACGGTCGACTTCGAAGAAGTGACGCAGCTTCTTGCGGCTGTCACTGCGGCCGAAACCATCGGTGCCCAGGACTTTGAATTCCTTGGACGGGACCCACTGGCGAATTTGTTCAGCAAACAGTTTCATGTAGTCGGTAGAGGCAATGACTGGACCCTTACGGCCGGCCAGGCACTCTTCGACGTAGCTCTTGGCTGGCTTCTGGCCAGGGTGCAGACGGTTGCTGCGCTCTACGGCCAGGCCGTCGCGACGCAGTTCGTTGAAGCTGGTCACGCTCCACACGTCGGCGCCGACGTTGAATTCGTCACGCAGGATCTTCGCCGCTTCACGCACTTCGCGCAGGATGGTGCCGGAGCCCATCAGCTGTACGTGGTGCGCCGCTTCCTTGGTGTCTTCTTCGAGCAGGTACATGCCCTTGATGATGCCTTCTTCCACACCGGCCGGCATGGCTGGCTGCTGGTAGGACTCGTTCATCACGGTGATGTAGTAGAAAACGTCCTGCTGCTCTTCGGTCATCTTCTTCATGCCGTCCTGGATGATCACCGCCAGCTCATAGCCGTAGGTTGGATCAAAGGTGCGGCAGTTCGGGATGGTGGCAGCCAGGATATGGCTGTGACCGTCTTCGTGTTGCAGGCCTTCGCCGTTCAGCGTGGTGCGCCCGGCGGTACCGCCGATCAGGAAGCCACGGGTACGGCTGTCGCCTGCTGCCCAAGCCAGGTCGCCAATACGCTGGAAGCCGAACATCGAATAGAAGATGTAGAACGGCAGCATCGGCTGGTTGTGGCTGGAGTACGAAGTACCGGCAGCGATGAAGGAGCTCATGGCGCCCGCTTCGTTGATGCCTTCTTCGAGGATCTGGCCCTTCTTGTCTTCCTTGTAGAACATCACCTGGTCTTTATCGACTGGCTCGTAGAGCTGGCCGACGGAGGAGTAGATGCCCAACTGGCGGAACATGCCTTCCATACCAAAGGTACGGGCTTCGTCCGGGATGATCGGGACGATGCGCGGGCCGATGTCCTTGTCCTTGACCAATTGCGCGAGGATGCGCACGAAGGCCATGGTGGTGGAGATTTCACGGTCGCCCGAGCCGTCAAGGATGGCCTTGAGGGTGCTCAGGTCCGGCGTCGGTACGCTGAAGCTGTTGGCGCGGCGCTGTGGCACGAAGCCACCCAGTGCGCTGCGGCGCTCGCTCAGGTAGCGGGCCTCGGCGCTGTTTGGCTCAGGCTTGAAGAACGGCAGGTTCTCCAGCTCTTCGTCCTTGACCGGAATGTCGAAGCGGTCGCGGAACAACTTCAGGCTGTCGACATCGACTTTCTTGGTGTTGTGCGCGGTGTTCTTCGCTTCGCCGGCACCGGTGCCATAACCCTTGATGGTCTTGGCCAGGATGACGGTTGGTTGTTCTTTGTGGTTGACCGCTTCGTGGTACGCCGCGTAGACCTTGTACGGGTCGTGGCCGCCACGGTTGAGCTTCCAGATTTCGTCGTCGGACAGGTCGGCAACCATCGCCTTGAGTTCAGGCGTGTTGAAGAAGTGTTCGCGAACGAACGCGCCGTCTTTGGCCTTGTAGTTCTGGTACTCGCCGTCGATGACTTCGTCCATGCGACGTTGCAGGATGCCGTCGACGTCCTTGGCCAGCAGCGGGTCCCAGAAACGGCCCCAGATGACCTTGGTCACATTCCACTGAGCACCACGGAACACGCCTTCGAGTTCCTGGATGATCTTGCCGTTGCCGCGAACCGGGCCGTCGAGGCGCTGCAGGTTGCAGTTGATGACGAAGATCAGGTTGTCGAGCTTCTCGCGGCCGGCCAGGGAAATGGCCCCCAGGGATTCCGGCTCGTCGCACTCGCCGTCACCCAGGAAGCACCAGACTTTCTGCTTGCCTTCCGGGATGAAGCCACGGGCTTCCAGGTACTTCATGAAGCGTGCCTGGTAGATCGCCTGGATCGGGCCCAGACCCATGGAAACGGTCGGGAACTGCCAGAAATCAGGCATCAGCCAAGGGTGCGGGTAGGACGACAGGCCCTGACCGTCGACTTCCTGGCGGAAGTTGTTCATTTGCTCTTCGCTGATGCGACCTTCCATGAACGCACGGGCGTAGACGCCTGGCGAGGTGTGGCCCTGGAAGTAGATCAGGTCGCCGCCGTGTTCGTCGGTCGGGGCCTGGAAGAAGTAGTTGAAGCCGATGTCATACAGGGTGGCGCTGGAAGCGAAGCTGGAAATGTGACCGCCCAGGTCCGAATCTTTCAAGTTCGTGCGCATTACCATCGCCATGGCGTTCCAACGTACCAGCGAGCGAATGCGGCGTTCCATGAACAGGTCGCCAGGCATGCGTGCTTCGTGGGTAACGGGGATGGTGTTGCGGTATGGCGTAGTGATGGCGTACGGCAGTTGCGAGCCGCTGCGGGTCGCGAGTTCGCCCATACGGGTCATCAGGTAGTGAGCACGGTCTTCGCCTTCTTTGTCGAGAACCGATTCCAGGGCGTCCAGCCATTCCTGGGTTTCGACGGGATCGAGGTCTTGCATGGCTTGCTCCAGGGCGGAAAGGCTACCAGAATCGGTTGCCTGAAGTTTGCGACTGGCCTTGTGGGCAGACGACATAAATTCTTGGATGGCCGAAGGTTGCTTCGGCGTCCTGTAGTTTTACTACAAATCGTCGGCCATTTCAGCCTTTCGAATGTATATACGAGTAGTAAAACTACACAAGACTGAGCGTATGGCTCGGTCTTGCTGGTGAGCATAATCGTTATTGTTGGTCTATTGCGAACAAGAAAAGGTGAAAGTTTGATGTTGCCTGCCAAGATTAATTTAATTTCAGCTATTTCTAACTTTTGTTCGACAGTCCTTCATCGAGCATGGCTCTTGCGTTCACAACTACACGCCAATTACACGCCGATCAAGGATAGACCATGAGCCTTCCAACGCTGGCCGAACTGCCGGCCATTCTCTTGCCTTATGCCCAGCGGGCCGAGCAGTCATTTCGTGACGCGGTGGCCGCGCTGGACGACGATCATGGCCTTTCTGCGTGGACGCCGCAACGGTGGGCCGACTTCGCCCGCGTGTGCGCTGCCAGTGATTTTGTCATTGAACAGAGTGTTCGTGACCCTTTGATGTTGCTCGAACTGGTGGCCTGGGGCGAGCTGGACCGCAGCTTTGCGCCCGGTGAGCTGTGCAGCCAGATTGCCGGCGCCGTGCAACAGGCCGAAACAGAAGATGAGTTGGGCCGCGTGCTGCGCCGCCAGCGCACGCGCCAGCAGGTGCGCATCATCTGGCGCGACCTGACGCGCCAGGCGGACCTGGTGCAAACCTGTCGCGACCTTTCCGACATGGCCGACGCCAGCATCGACCAGGCTTACCAATGGCTGTACCAGCGCCACTGCGCGCAGTTCGGCACGCCGACCGGGCGGCGCAGCGGTGAGGCGCAGCATATGGTCATCCTCGGCATGGGCAAGCTCGGTGCGGTGGAGCTGAATCTCTCGTCGGATATCGACCTGATTTTTGCCTACCCCGAAGGCGGCGAGACGGTGGGGGTAAAGCGCTCCCTGGACAATCAGGAATTCTTTATTCGTCTTGGTCAAAAATTGATCAAGGCCCTGGATCCTATGACGGTCGACGGTTTTGTCTTCCGTGTGGATATGCGCCTGCGTCCCTACGGCTCGGCCGGTGCGCTGGTGCTCAGCTTCAACGCGTTGGAGCAGTACTACCAGGATCAGGGCCGGGATTGGGAACGCTACGCCATGATCAAGGCGCGCGTAGTGGCCGGTGATCAAGTGGCCGGCGCGCAGTTGCTAGATATGCTGCGCCCGTTCGTCTACCGCCGCTACCTGGACTTTTCCGCCATCGAAGCGCTGCGCACCATGAAGCAGTTGATCCAGCAGGAAGTACGGCGCAAGGGCATGGCCGAGAACATCAAACTGGGATCAGGCGGCATTCGGGAGGTGGAGTTTATCGCCCAGGCGTTCCAGCTGATCCACGGCGGTCGCGACCTCAGCCTGCAACAACGCCCACTGCTGAACGTGCTGGGTACGCTTGAGGGGCAGGGTTACCTGCCGGCTGCGGTGATCACCGAACTGCGCAATGGCTACGAATTCCTGCGCTACACCGAGCACGCCATCCAGGCGATTGCCGACCGCCAGACCCAAATGCTGCCGCACAATCCCGAAGATCAGGCGCGTATCGCCTTCATGCTGGGCTTCAGCGACTGGGCTGCGTTCCACGAACGCCTGATGTACTGGCGTGGCCGCGTGGACTGGCACTTTCGTCAAGTGATTGCCGACCCTGATGAAGAAGAAGGCGAAGAAAGTGAATTGGTCGTCGGTGGTGAGTGGTTGCCGCTGTGGGAGGAATCCCAGGATGACGACGCCGCATGCCGTCAATTGGCCGAGGGCGGTTTCACCGATGCACCCAAAGCCCTCAAGGCCTTGGCCGGCCTGCGTGGCAGCCCGCAGTTGCGTGCCATGCAGCGGCTGGGGCGCGAGCGCCTGGATGCATTCATTCCGCGCCTGCTGGCCCAGGCGGTCGAGCACGCCAACCCGGACCTGGTGCTGGAGCGCGTGTTGCCGTTGGTGGAGGCCGTCGCCCGGCGTTCGGCCTATCTGGTGTTGCTCACCGAGAACCCGGATGCGCTGCGTCGCCTGCTGACCCTGTGCGCCGCCAGCCCGTGGATCGCCGAACAGATCACCCGTTTCCCGTTGTTGCTCGATGAGCTGCTCAACGAGGGCCGCCTGTTCAAGCCGCCGCTGGCGCCGGAGCTGGCTGCCGAGCTGCGCGAGCGCCTCACCCGCATTCCCGAGGACGACCTTGAACAGCAAATGGAGGCCCTGCGTCACTTTAAATTGGCGCACCGCCTGCGAGTCGCGGCCTCGGAAATTGCTGGCAGCCTGCCGCTGATGAAAGTCAGCGACTACCTCACCTGGCTGGCCGAAGCCATTCTTGAGCAAGTGCTGGCCCTGGCCTGGCGCCAGACTGTCGCCCGCCACGGCGCGCCGCAGCGCCTGGACGGTACCCTGTGCGATCCTGGGTTCATCATTGTCGGTTATGGGAAAGTCGGCGGCATCGAACTGGGGCATGGTTCGGATCTGGATCTGGTGTTTATCCACGATGGCGACCCCCAGGCCGAGACCGATGGCGCCAAGCCGATTGACGGCGCGCAGTTCTTCACGCGTCTGGGCCAGCGCATCATTCACCTGCTGACCACCCAGACCAACTCCGGCCAGCTGTATGAAGTGGACATGCGCCTGCGACCTTCCGGCGCATCCGGCTTGCTGGTGAGCTCCCTGGGCGCCTTCGATCGCTATCAACAAAATGAAGCCTGGACCTGGGAACATCAGGCGCTCATCCGCGCACGGGTGCTGGTGGGCAGCCAGGATGTGGGCCATGCATTCGAGCAGGTACGTGCCAACGTATTGGGGCGTGAACGGGACTTGGCGAAGCTGCGCCAGGAGGTCAGCGAGATGCGCACCAAGATGCGCGATAACCTGGGTACCAAGGCCACGGCGGCCGGCAGGGGCGCCAATGCCTTCGAGGTCACGGCGGTGTTCGACCTCAAGCAGGACGCCGGAGGTATCGTCGATATTGAATTTATGGTGCAATACGCGGCTTTGGCGTGGTCTGCGCAACATCCATCGTTGCTGCGCTACACCGACAATATTCGCATTCTGGAGGGCCTTGAGCAGGTCGGGCTGATGCCCGCCGCCGATGCCCATTTGCTGCGTGAGGTATATAAGGCCTACCGCTCCGCCGCCCACCGCCAGGCCTTGCAGAACGAGGCCGGCACGGTCGCCGGGGACCAGTTTGCCGACGAACGGCGACAGGTGATGCGAATCTGGCAAGCGCTGGGCTTAAATTGAAACTCGACTGATTGGGCGACGCCAATTTTTATATGGGATGCGGATTAATGTGGGAGCCGGGCTTGCCCGCGATGCAGGCGCCTCGGTTTATCAGTGATACCGAGGTGATGCAATCGCAGGCAAGCCAGCTCCCACATAAAGATGCTCCCTGGCGCGCCGCGATCTACAGTCATTATCGAGGCGGGGAGGCATAAGCCTCCCCGCATCGTTTGTGGAAACTACATGAATATTCTGATCGTTGGGCCCAGTTGGGTCGGTGACATGGTGATGGCACAGACACTGTTCCAGTGCCTGCGCCAGCGCTATCCAGACTGCCAGATCGACGTGCTCGCCCCTGAGTGGAGCCGGCCGATCCTGGAGCGCATGCCCGAGGTGCGCAAGGCCTTGAGCTTTCCGCTCGGCCACGGTGCCCTGGAACTGGCGACCCGCCGACGCATCGGCAAATCCATGGCCGGCCAGTACGACCAGGCGATCCTGTTGCCCAACTCGCTCAAGTCGGCGCTGGTGCCTTTTTTTGCCGGCATCCCCAAGCGCACCGGCTGGCGCGGTGAGTTTCGCTATGTGCTGCTCAATGACGTACGCACCCTGGATAAAGCCCGCTACCCGCTGATGATCGAGCGCTTCATGGCCCTGGCCTACGAGCCCGGCACGCAATTGCCCACGCCGTACCCGCGGCCCAGCTTGCAGATCGACCCGGTGACCCGCGATGCGGCGCTGGCCAAGTTCGGCCTTACCCTTGATCGGCCGGTTCTGGCCTTGTGCCCTGGCGCCGAGTTTGGCGAGTCCAAGCGCTGGCCGTCGGAGCATTACGCCAAGGTCGCCGAGACCAAGATCCGCGAAGGCTGGCAGGTGTGGCTGTTCGGTTCGAAGAACGATCATTCGGTAGGTGAAGATATTCGTCAGCGCCTGATTCCCGGCCTGCGCGAAGAGGCGGTGAACCTCAGTGGCGACACGTCCCTGGCCGAGGCTATCGACTTGTTGTCCTGCGCCGACTCGGTGGTGTCCAACGACTCCGGCCTGATGCATGTGGCGGCGGCGCTGAACCGCCCGCTGGTAGCGGTGTACGGCTCCACGTCCCCAGGCTTCACCCCGCCCTTGGCCGACAAGGTCGAAGTGGTGCGCCTGGGCCTGGATTGCAGCCCGTGTTTTGATCGCACCTGCCGCTTCGGCCACTACAACTGCCTGCGCCAATTGCTGCCGCAGCCGGTAACCGATGCCTTGCAGCGGTTGCAGGGCGATGTGGTCGAGGTTCACTGAGTTGCGGGTACTGGTAGTCAAGACCTCATCCCTGGGCGATGTGATCCATGCCTTGCCGGCGTTGACCGATGCAGCACGGGCGATTCCCGGCATTCGCTTTGATTGGGTGGTGGAAGAAGGCTTTGCCGAAATCCCGACCTGGCACCCGGCGGTGGACAAGGTGATCCCGGTGGCGATTCGCCGCTGGCGCAAAAACCTTTGGCAAACCATCAAGAGTGGCGAGTGGCGGCGTTTCAAGCAGACCGTGCAGTCGACCAAGTATGACCTGGTGATCGACGCCCAGGGCCTGCTGAAAAGCGCCTGGCTGACCCGCTATGTGCGTGCTCCAGTGGCCGGCTTTGATAAAAACTCGGCCCGTGAGCCGATCGCTGCGCGTTTTTATTCACGACGCCTGGCCGTGGCCCGCGGGCAACACGCGGTAGAGCGCTTGCGCCAACTGTTCGCCGTGGCCCTGGGCTACGACCTGCCCAAAGGCTTGGGCGACTATGGCCTGAGCGTTGAAAAACTGCTGGGCCTGCCGCCGAAAAAACCCTTTGTGTTGCTGCTGCACGGCACTACCTGGGACACCAAGCACTGGCCCGAAGCCTATTGGCGTGAGCTGGCCGAACGCATGGGGCGCCTGGGCGTGGACGTGAAATTGCCGTGGGGTAACGCCGCCGAAAAAGCTCGGGCCGAGCGCCTGGCCCAGGGCCTTCCCAACGCCGAAGTGCTGCCCAAACTCAACCTGGCGGGCGTAGCTGGCGTGTTGGCGGGCGCCCGTGCCTGTGTGGCGGTGGACACCGGCCTCGGTCACCTGGCGGCAGCGCTGGATGTGCCGACCATTTCCCTGTTCGGCCCCACCAATCCGGGCCTTACTGGCGCTTACGGCAAGGGCCAGATCCATTTGGCCAGCGACTGGCCGTGTGCGCCGTGCCTGCAAAAGCAGTGTACCTATCAACCTACCGCCGACGACCTGCGGCGGTTCGACATCAAGCGTGAGTCGCCCCTGTGCTTCACGCGCTTGAATCCTGAGCGTGTAGCAAGCCGGCTGAGCACGTTGTTACTGGCTGAGGAGCAGCACTGATGCAACTGGCTTTTGTTCTGTACAAGTACTTTCCCTTCGGTGGCTTGCAGCGCGACTTCATGCGCATCGCCCTGGAGTGCCAGCAGCGCGGCCACAAGATTCGTGTCTATACGCTGATCTGGGAAGGCGACATCCCACCCGGCTTCGAAGTACTGGTGGCGCCGGTCAAGGCGCTGGTCAATCACCGTCGCAATGAAAAGCTGTATGCCTGGATCCAGGCCGACCTGGCCAAGCGGCCGGTGGATCGCGTGGTGGGCTTCAACAAGATGCCGGGGCTGGATGTGTATTTTGCCGCCGACGGGGTGTTCGAAGACAAGGCTCAAAACCTGCGCAATCCCATGTACCGCTGGTTCGGGCGCTATCGGCACTTCGCCGAATACGAGCGCGCGGTGTTCGATAAGGACGCCAAGACCCAAATCATGGTGCTGTCCGAACATCAGCAGAAGTTGTTCACCCAGTATTACGGCACCCAGGCCGAGCGTTTCCACTTGCTGCCGCCGGGCATTGCCCGCGACCGGCGCGCTCCGCCTGACGCGGCCGAAATCCGCGCTGAGTTTCGTCGTGAGTTCGGCCTGGCCGAGGACGACCTGTTGCTGGTGCAGATCGGTTCGGGCTTCAAGACCAAGGGCGTCGACCGCAGCCTCAAGGCCGTGGCCGCCTTGCCTTCCAAGCTGAAGAAGCGCACCCGACTGTTCGTAATCGGCCAGGACGACCCCAAGGTATTCCAATTGCAGAGTGCGGCATTGGGCCTGGGCGATCAGGTGCAGTTCTTCAAGGGCCGCAGTGATATCCCGCGTTTCCTGCTGGGCGCCGACCTGCTGATTCACCCTGCGTACAACGAGGCGGCCGGTATGGTGCTGGTCGAAGCGGTGGTCGCCGGCCTCCCGGTACTGGTGAGCCGGGTGTGTGGCTACGCGTTCTACATCGACAAGGCCCAGAGCGGCCGGGTGTTGGATGAGCCGTTCGAGCAAGCCCAGCTCAACCAGTACCTGGTGGATATGCTCGACGATCCACACGCACGCGCGACCTGGAGTCGCAATGGTCTGGCCTTCGCCGAGACGGCCGACCTCTATAGCATGCCGCAGTACGCTGCGGACCTGATTCTGGCGGAGCCAAACCGATGAAGTTGATTCTAGCCGAACCCTTCAAGACCCTCTGGGCCGGACGCGATGCGTTCGCCGAGGTCGAGAAGCTGCAAGGCCAGGTGTTCCGCGAGCTGGCCGCTCGCCGTACGTTGCGTACGGTGGTCGAAGGCCAGCCTTACTTTG
Organism: Pseudomonas sp. 910_23; assembly: GCF_052850795.1. Classification (NCBI taxonomy): domain Bacteria; kingdom Pseudomonadati; phylum Pseudomonadota; class Gammaproteobacteria; order Pseudomonadales; family Pseudomonadaceae; genus Pseudomonas; species Pseudomonas sp. 910_23. The sequence continues at coordinate 219,294 of NZ_VXCZ01000002.1, forward strand.
TGAAGATTCACCGTGGCATTGGCTGGGGCGAAATCCTCAAGAACCTGGTCACGGCCAAGTTGCCGGTACTGGGCGCAGGCCTGGAGTGGCTGGCGATCCAGCGCCTGCAAGCGCTGGGCGTGCCGACCATGACCGCCGTGGCCTTTGGCGAAAAAGGCAGCAACCCGGCCGACCAGCATTCGTTCATCATTACCCAGGAACTGACGCCGATTATCAGCCTGGAAGACTTGACCCTCGATTGGGTCAAGCAACCGCCCGTGCCGGCCATCAAACACGCCTTGACCCGTGAGCTGGCGCGCACCGTCGGCGCGATGCACCGCGGTGGCGTGAACCATCGCGACTGCTACCTCTGCCATTTCCTGTTGCACACGGACCAGCCCATTACCGTCGACAATCTGAAATTGTCGGTGATCGACCTGCACCGTGCGCAGGTGCGTCCGACGATTCCACTGCGCTGGCGTAACAAGGACCTGGCCGGCCTGTATTACTCCGCATTGGAGATCGGCCTGACCCAGCGCGACAAGCTGCGCTTTCTCAAGGCGTACTTCCAGCAGCCGTTGCGCCAGATCCTGGCGGAGCAAGCTGCGCTGCTGTCTGAGCTTGAGCGCATGGCCGCCAAGCTTTACGCGCGCAAGCAACGATACGGGGATGCGCTCTGATGGCGGGTTGGAACCTGGAACCTGCCTATGCCGCCCTGGCGGATGACTTTGGAAGCCTGGAGGCGGTATTTGCCTTGCAAGGCGAGCGATTGACCCGCGACCCGCTGTCGGAAGTGATCCGGGTCGAGCGCGGCGGGGTCAATTATTACGTCAAGCGCTACGTGGGCGCCGGCAAAGGCTTGCGCCGTTACCTGGGCAGGCCGCGGGTGAAATCCGAATGGCAGAACCTCAAGCGTTTCGCCAAGTGGGGCATCCCGACGGCTGATGTCGTCGCCTGGGGCCTGGACCGCAAGGGCCTGGCTTATAACCGGGGCGCGATGATTACCCGCGAGCTGCCCAAGACGGAAGACTTGTCAGTGCTGGCCGAGCGCAATGACGAACGCCTGAAAGACCCCCGGTGGGTCGATGGCATCAGCCGCCAGCTCGCCGAATACACGCGCACCATGCATGAGCACTGCTTCACTCATAACGACTTGAAGTGGCGCAACCTGCTGGTGGACGACCAACGAACCCTGTACCTGATCGATTGCCCCAACGGTGATTTCTGGCGTGGTTTCTGGCTCAAGTACCGCATCACCAAGGACTTGGCTTGCCTGGACAAGGTCGCCAAATATCACCTGTCGGCCACCCAGCGCCTGCGTTTCTACCTGCAATACCGCCAGCGCACGCACTTGTCGGCGTCGGACAAACGGCGAATTCGTCACGTGGTGAAGTTTTTTGAGGGACGCGAATGAGTGACTTCCTGGCGGCCGAAGACCGAGCCTTGCTTGAGCGCAACGGTCTGGCGACGTTTGACGCCCTGTGGGCCAAGCAACTGGACGCAGTGGACGAGCCCAATACCAGTCACGGCGGCTGGAGCAGTGTGTATCGCCTGGAGCTTGAAGGGCAGGGCTATTACCTCAAGCGCCAGAGCAACTACCTGACGCGCACCTTGCACCGGCCGTTTGGCGAGCCGAGTTTTGCGCGCGAGTTCCGTAATATCAGCCTGTATCGAAAGCTCGGAATCCCTGCTCTGCAGGCGGCGTTCTTCGGTGAGCGCAAGGTTGAGGGCGAGCGCCGGGCAATGCTGCTTACCCGTGCTCTGGATGGTTGGAACGACCTGGATTCGTTGCTGGAGCAGTGGCCGCAATTGAGCGTCGCCCAGCACAGTGCGATCCTGTCGGCGTGCGGCAAGCTGGCGCGTCATCTGCACAGCGTCGGGCAGGTGCATGGCTGTTTTTACCCCAAGCATATTTTCCTGCAGGCCACCGCTGAGGGTTATGCCGCGCAGCTGATCGACCTGGAAAAAACCCGTCCGTTGCTGTTTGGCTGGCGTGACCGGGTCAAGGACCTGGAACCGCTGCTGCGTCGCGCGCCCCAATGGTCGGACGCGCAGGTGCGCCAACTGCTGGCGGCGTATCTTGAGCAGCCCGAGGACAGCGACCTGGTCTCCACTTGGCACCAGCGCCTGACCGCACGCCGCAGCCACAAGGAGAACCGCTGATGCGTTTATCCGAGCTGAAAAATGCCGGCCGTAGCCCCAGCCTGCCGTTGACCATCGATCTGGCGGATGCGGCAGGCCCGGGGCAGTTGCAACTGCTGAGCCTGCTGCGGGTGTTGCCCGGGCAGCGCTACGTGGGCGCGGCAGTGTGGCGTGGTCGCCCGGTATTGGCCAAATTGTTGGTTGGCAGCAAGGCGGCGCGGCATTTTCAGCGTGAACTCAAGGGTGTGCGTTTGTTGGCTGAGCAAGGCCTGACCACACCGTTGTTGTTGGCCGATGGCTTGCAGGACGGCCAGGGCGGCTGGCTGCTGTTTGAGTTTATCGAGGGCGCCCAAAGCCTGGCCGATGCGTGGCACGCCGTCGAACATCTGCCGCCGTTGGCGGACGAACAAACCGCCGTGCTCGCCGAAGCATTGGGCGCGATTGCGCAAATGCATGCCAAAGGCCTGTGGCAGGAAGACCTGCACCTGGACAACCTGCTGCGCCAGGACGGCAAGCTGTACTTGATCGATGGCGCAGGCATTTGTGTCGAGGAGGCGGGTAAGCCGTTGTCGCGCAATCGCGTGCTGGAAAACCTCGGCGTGTTTTTCGCCCAGCTGCCGAAAAACCTTGAGCCGTTTACCGAAGAATTATTGGTGTACTACCTGCTGGGTAATGGTGAGCACGCCTTGCCGCTGCAAGCCCTGGAAAAGCAGGTGCGCAAAGTCAGCGCCTGGCGCTTGAAGGACTTTCTGGACAAGACTGGCCGCGAATGCACGCTGTTCAGCGTGGTGCGTGGCGCCTTTGGCTTGCGTGCGATTCGTCGCGAAGAAGAAACGGCCATGTTACCGGTGCTGGAACAGGCAGACGCCTTGCTTGACCAGGGCCACCTGTACAAGACCGGCGGCGCGGCCAGTGTGGCCAAGGTCGAAGTGGCTGGTCGGCCGTTGGTGATCAAGCGCTACAACATCAAAGGCTTTGCCCACTGGCTCAAGCGCTTCTGGCGCCCGAGCCGAGCCTGGCATTCCTGGCGCGAGGGTAACCGCCTGGCGTTTCTCGGCTTTGCTACGCCCAAGCCACTGGCGGTGCTGGAGAAGCGCTTTTTATGGCTGCGCAGCCGTGCGTATCTGGTCACCGAGTTTCTGCCGGGGCCGGACATCATCGAGCGCTTTGCGCCGTATGTTGAAAACGGCGATGCGCCTGAGAGCGAGCTGCTCGCACTGGAGCAGTTGTTTACCCAGTTGATTGGCGAGCGCATCAGTCATGGCGATTTCAAAGGCCATAACCTGTTCTGGAATGACGGGCGTTGGGCGATGATTGATCTGGATGCCATGTGTCAGCACGGCTCTGTTGCCAGTTTTGCGCCGGCATACGCTAAAGACCGGGCGCGGTTTATGCGCAATTGGCCGCAGGGCAGTGCGTTGTATCAGTTGATCGATCAGCGGTTGCCTAAGACCATCGTGGTTTAAGCGGGCGCCTGATATCCAAATGTGGAAGGGGGCAAGCCCCCTCCCACATCAGAATTGATATTCGGCCCCAGCGCCTGCATACCACGAGCGCCCCGGTGCTGCTTCGTAGTAGCGCCCGTTGCCGTCACCCACAATCACCGACCCCACATATTGACGATCCAGCAGGTTATCCAGGCGCAAGGTCTGGTGAAAGGTCCAGTGCTCCACCTTCTGCTCAAACCGTGCCCGCCAGTTGAAGACGCTGTAGCCCGGTGCAGCGTGTTGGCTATTGGTGTCTTCGACATAGACTTTGCTGCGGTACATACCTTCGATGGCCGTGCTGACCCAGTCCCGTGGCTTCCAGTTCAGTTCGGCGAACAGGGTGGTTTGGGGGACGCCGGGGAGGTAGTTGCCCTTGTCGATGGTGTTGGCGCCGCTGGCGAAGTCGCTGTCGTAGGTGGCTTGGAGGCGGGTATAGGCGAGGCTGGTGCTCCAGTGCTCGTTCAGTTGGCTTTCAACACCCAGTTCGAAGCCGCGACGTAGTGTGCGACCGGCGTTCTGGTAGCTGGTACGGCCACCGATGGATTGCTGCACCACCAGTTCGTCCTCGGTAGTGATTTGAAAAACGGCGGCGTTGATCCGCGTGTTGTTCAGTTGCGCCTTCACACCTATTTCATACTGAGTGCTTTCAGACGGCTTCAAGCCGAAGTTGAAGCCCTCGACGTTGCCCGGGGCATAGGCCAGCTCGGCCTGGGTCGGGGTTTCAAAGCCCTTGCCTGCACTGATATAGCCGTGCAGGTCGGGCGTGAATGCATACATCACGCTCATCGAAGGCGTGTTTTTCTGGTAGGTCTTGTTACCACTGGCATCGCCATTGCTCAGGAATTGATCATCGACGTCCATCTGCATGGTGCTGTGCCGGACACCGGCTTGCAGGGTCCAGCGGTCGAGGGCCCAGTTGGCCTGGATATACGGATCGAGGCTACGAGCCGTGTCGATTTCGTCGCGGCGTAGTTGGCCTTTCACGCCGAGGGTGTTGCCGCTGTAGTTCTGATAACCGTGGCGGCTGTCTTCGCTTTGGTCGAAGTCCAGGCCAGTGATGATCATCAAGTCGCCGGGCGCACTGTCGATGGGCTGCATCCAGCGCACGCTGCCACCGTAGAACTTGCGGTCGAATTGCACCACGCCGCCGCCACGTTCGTTGGCGGGTGTGCCTTTTGGGATCGACAGGTACTGAATCACACTGCGGCGCCCGGTATACGCATTGACCTGCAACGTCGCATTGCCGATGTAGCGCTCGTAGTTCATTCCCAATTGCTGGTGATCGATGCTTTTACGCGTGTTATAGGTCAGCGCGTTGGCGCTTACCGAACGCGGATCGGCCTTGTACGCTGTCCAGGTCTGCCCCAGCGGATCCTGCGTACCGTTCTGCTCCAGGCTGCTGTAGATCAATGCCAGCTTGCTGTCGTCATCCGGCTGGAAGTTGAGCTTGGCGAAGGTCTGGTCGCGCCGGGCGCTGCTGTGGTCGCGGTAGCCGTTGGTGTCCATGCGTGAGGCATCGAGCACGAACCCGGCACCATTGGCCGCGCCTTCCGCGCTAAGGTGGTTCTTGTTCAGCCCGTCGCTGCCCACCAGCGTTTCTGCGCCGATGCGCGGTGGGCCTTCGCCGTCGCGGGAGAACATTTGGATCACACCGCCGGCGTTACTGCCATACAGAGTCGCCGCCGGGCCGCGCAGCACTTCGATGCGCTCGGCAGTGTCGAGGTTGAACGTTGCGGCCTGGCCCTGGCCGTCGGGGGTGCTGGCGGGGATGCCATCGGCGATCAGCTTGATGCCGCGTACGCCAAACGCCGAACGGGCGCCGAAGCCGCGGGACGAGATCTGCAAGTCCTGTGCATAGTTCTGGCGGTTCTGCACCACCAGGCCGGGCACGCGGGACAGGGCTTCGGAGGCGTTGATGCCCAGTTGGCCGTTGCTGATTTGTTCACGATTAATGCCGTCTACCGAATACGGCAGGTCGAACGTCGGGCTGGCGCTGCGCGAGCCGGTGACCACGCTGGGATCCAGGATCAGGGGCGCATTGTCGGCTTGGGCGGTGTTGCACAGGCCCAGCAGTAAGGCAAGGCAGGTTGGAGCAAAAGGAGTCATGAAAAGGCCGAGTGGGTAGCGCACGCAAGTAAGGGGTGTAAGTGCAAATGTGACAAGTTTAACGACTCGTCCTCTGATTTGCCGAACTCCTTACCGCCTGGCGCATTGGGACGCTTCCTACGCTTAGCGTCGACTGCGCAAGCCTGAAGTCTTGGTTTTGTGGTGCTAGGTTTTCGATCTTTATCAAACGAAAAGAAGAATCAACTATGTGGACTCCTATCCTGCGCCTGCTGATGTTGCTGGGAATGTCGTTGATCGTTGCAGGCTGCGGCACGGCGACCACCGTGCTGCGTGGCGATGACGTTACTGTTCGTGACCTCAAGGGCAAGAAAACCTACTGTCAGTCCGTTTCGCGAATCTACAGTGGCGTAGCTTATGACCTCTGCGTCTTGCATGGGCCTCCCAACTCTGCGGGTGGGCTGTCGTTGAACGGGATTCCATGGGTCATTCTGGATGCGCCGGTTTCCGCGGTGCTGGACACGCTCGTCTTGCCCTACACCATCTACCGCCAAAGCGCCGACGGTAGCATCGAGCTGCGCTAACAGCTTCCTACTGCTTTTAAGCTATAATCCCGCCCTTTAGCTGTTTCCCGCCCGGGCGGGAAGCACACTTTTTTCAGGCGCGATGCGCCTGCATGCAGACTAAAAGAGGCTAGACCCCAGTGGCATTGACGATTCTTGGCCTGTCCGGCGCCCTTAGCCATGATCCTTCCGCAGCCCTGTATATCGACGGCAAGCTGATTGCGGCCGCCGAAGAAGAGCGCTTCGTACGCGACAAACATGCAAAGAACCGCATGCCCTACGAGTCGGCGAAGTTCTGCCTGGAACAGGCTGGCATCAAGCCTTCGGACGTTGACGTGGTGGCGATCCCATTCGCCCCGATCAGCCTGTTCGGCGAGGCACGCTGGCACTACGCCAAGCGCTACTGGTACGCCCCGGACCGCGCCCTCGACGCGATCCTGATGGGTAACCGTCGCTACAAGCGCTATCGCAACAAGATTGTCTGGTGCCTGGAACAACTGGGCTTCGATCCGAAGAAAATCAAGATCGAACCGGTTGAACACCACCTGGCCCACGCTTCCAGCGCCTACCACTGCTCGGGTTTCCAGGAAAAAACCGCGATCCTGGGCATCGACGGCAAAGGTGAGTACGCCACCACGTTCTTCGGCTATGGCGAAAACGGCAAGATCCACAAGATCAAGGAATTCTACGACCCGGATTCTCTCGGCGGCCTGTACGGTGCGATCACCGAGTTCCTCGGTTTCGAGATGCTCGACGGTGAGTTCAAGGTCATGGGCATGGCGCCGTACGGTGATGCCAGCAAGTACGATTTCTCGCGTTTGGCGTCCTTTGAAAACGGCGAGCTGGTGATCAACACCGACTACGCCAACGTCATCGGCCTGCGTCGCTACAAAGAGAAGGGCAAGGGTTTCTACTTCTCGCCAAAACTGATCGAGTGGCTGGGCCCCAAGCGCGAAGGCGACATTGCCGACGAGCCGTACATCCACTACGCCGCCAGTATGCAGGCGTTGTTCGAGAAGCTGGCCTTGCAGATGATCGACCATTACCTGGGCGACATCCTCAAGGACACCGGCAAGCTGGCCTTCGCCGGCGGCTGTGCGCTGAACGTCAAGCTGAACCAGAAGATCATTGCCCGCGATGACGTCAAAGAGTTGTTCGTGCAGCCGGCGTCCGGTGATGCCGGCACGGCTGTCGGCGCGGCCGCCTATGTATCCCACGCTCGTGGTGTACCGGTGGAGAAGATGGAGCACGTGTACCTCGGCCCGTCCTACAGCAACGAAGACGTGATCGCCGCTTGCGCCAAGCACGAGAGCAAGCCGAACTGGCGCAAGATCGAAAACATGCCCAAGCGCATCGCCAAGATCATGGTCGACGGTAACCCGGTGGCCTGGTTTCAGGGCCGCATGGAGTTTGGCCCGCGTGCCTTGGGTGGGCGTTCGATTATTGGCTGCCCAAGCGCCACCGGCGTGGCTGACCGCATCAACCACCAGATCAAGTTCCGCGAGCGCTGGAGGCCTTTCTGCCCGTCGATGCTCGACACCGTGGCCCCGCAGATGATCAAGGTCGATCACCCGGCGCCGTTCATGACCTTCACCTTTGAAGTGTCGGAAGAGTGGAAGACCCGCGTGCCGGAAGTGGTGCATGAAGATGGCACGTCCCGCGCTCAGGTACTCAAGCGCGAATACAACCCGCGCTACTACGACATGATGAAAGAGCTGGAAGTGCTGACCGGCAACGGCGTGTCCCTGAACACCTCGCTCAACCGTCGTGGCGAAGCGATGATCTGCTCGCCGACCGACGCGCTGAACATGTTCTTCGGCTCGGACCTGCAGTACCTGATCATGGAAGACATCCTGGTCGTGAAAGACGGCGTGGACCCTTATGACGCCGTGGTTTAAATGCTGAACCGCTTCCAGGGCTGGCGTGAACGTGGCTGGGCGCCTGTCGAGGCCGAGGTTTACGCCCAGGCCTGGCAGCGTTACGGCGGCAGCGTGGCGACCCACCCTCAGGTTATCGAGCGGTTGGCTGGCCTGGCGCAGATTCCGGTACGCTACCTGGGCTGGGAACAAGGTGGCGAACTCAAGGGGGCGATAGCCACCTGGGGGCGCGATCTGGCTCTCTCCAAGGACGTGCTCAAGCGCACCGGCAAAAAAGGCCTGTTTGACCTGGGCAATGCCGAGGTCATCCTGCCCATTGCCGCCGATGCTCAGTTGCCGCTGCGCCACCGGGCGCGCTACCTGTCGGCCCTTAACGAAGGGCGCGTCAGTACCCTCAAGCCCCAGGCCGAGCAATTGGCCATGGCGCGCACGCCCGAAGAGCTGTCGAAGAAGTTTCGCTACAACCAGCGCCGTGAATTGCGTTTGCTGGAAGAAGCGGGCGGCGTAGCACGGGCGGTCAGTGAGTTCTCCAGCGTGGAGCTGGCGGCGATTTATTGCGATCTGTTCCAGCGTCGCTGGGGGTTCCCGGCGGCTGGTGCGGCGCGTTTGGCCGAGGTGCTGGAGCTGCTCAAGGAGTTTCTGTTCGGCTCGGTGCTGTTTCTCAATGACGCCGCGATTGCGGTGCAATTGGTGTATCAGGTGCAGTCCAATGAATGGTTCAGCGCCGAGTACGTCAACGGCGGCGTCGACCCGCAAACCCGTGCGTTCAGCCCTGGCAGCGTGTTGAGTTTCCTCAATACCCAAAGCGCCTGGGAGCAGGCGCGGGCGGCGAACAAGTCGCTGCGCTTTTCCTTCGGTCGTTCCGACCGTGAGTATAAGGAGCGCTGGTGCAACCCGGTGCCGGTGTTCAGCGTATGAGTCGCAAACAGCAACTGCTCAAGCGCCATCGGCGCAACAAGCGCATCGCGCTGTTGATCGGCTTGGCGGTGCTGGTTGCCACCGGTGTAATGGTGGCCTGGTGGTTGCCGCCGATGTTGGCGGTGTTGCTATGGGCGGCCCATGAAGCGTGGTTTGCCGATCACCTGTTCTACTCGCCCAGCGACCACTATGAGTACGCATTCCCAGCCGGCAGCGAGCAGCCCGGTTTGCGTCTGGAGTCGGGGCGGCTGTTGCTGGATGCGCCGCTGGCGAACGATGAAACCCTGATTATTGGCGTTGAGTTGAAAAGTTCGTGGCTGGGGCGCTTCCTAGACCCGGCGGTGGACCTGTTGGGCCTTGACTCAGCGGACCGCCAAACCTTTGAACGTGGCGTCAACGGGCGTCGCTATCTCAACCTGACCGGCGCTGCACAAGCACTGGCGGCGGGCAACATCAGCTTGCGCGGGCGCTTTTGCCGGATCAAGGGGCAGCCGATTCTGTGGCGTTTCCACCAACCGGACTATCGCCAGCAACGTGTGATGGTGATCGCTCCTCACGCCGACGATGCCGAGCTGGCCGCGTTCAGCCTTTACAGTCAAGCGGCTGAAAGCTGGATCGTGACCCTGACTGCCGGGGAAATCGAAGCCGAGTACTATCAGCAGATGGGTTTGCCCGAGGCCCAAGCATCACGCCTCAAGGGCCGCTTGCGCGCCTGGGACAGCGTTGCCGTGCCGCGTTGGGCCGGGGTGCCCGAAGCACAATGCGTGCAGTTGGGTTACTTCTGCATGCAATTGCAGGCCATGCAGGCTGCGCCGGACCAGCCTCAGGCGTCGCGCGAAGCGGATTTGGCCGACACGCGGCTATTTCGCCAGTTCAACGGCTTTGCCCTGCCGGGAGATGCAGATGGCGCACCGACCTGGCACAACCTGATCGCCGACCTGCGCGCACTGCTGCTCAAGGCGCGCCCTCAGGTGATCGTGTTGCCCACGCCATTGCTGGACCCCCACGCTGACCACATCTGCGCCCATGCGGCGGTGCTTGAAGCTCTGCAGGGCCTGGAGTGGCAGCCCGACACGTTGCTCGGTTATGCCAACCACCTGCATGATAATGACCGCTGGCCCATGGGTGACTCCGGTGCTGGGATGGCGCTGCCGCCACGTTTCGATTCATCGCCCGAGATGGTGCCGTGCAGCTTTGCACTCACCTTGAGCCAGCAGCAGGACAAGGCCATGGCCCTGGGCATGATGCACGACTTGCAGCCGCGCGCGCCGCTCAAGCGCCGGATGCGCAAGTGGTTGCAGCAAGTGCTGGCCGGACGTAGTCCATCGCCTTACGGCGAGAACGAATTCTTTCGCAAAGCCGTGCGTCGTCACGAGCTGCTGTGGGTCCTCAAGCAGGACTGAGAACCTCTCGAAGGCAGGCCAGCGTGGGTCTGCCGCCCATTTTTACCGGGCCTTGCGCCCGTAGCCAGATCGCTGCATGGAGAGTTATGAAGCCGCGTTTCAAGGTTTTGCAGTTACAGCCGGACTACAACGTCAAGACCCATGACTTCGCCGACCTGGGTGAGCAAATCGTCAAATCCCTGCCGCCTGAACGTTTCGAGGTGACCTCCGGATTTCTAAGCGGTCGTCCGCTGCCCGGCCAGCCCCTGAGCGTGGCTGAGCATTCCCACTATTTCGAGCTGCCGGAGAAGTCTCTCAAGGGCATTCGTTTTGGCGCCATGTGGCAGATCTACAAGTATTGCCGCGAGCAGAAGTTCGATGTGGTCATTTGTAACCGCTTCAAATCGGTGAACATGATGCTGTCGCTCAATCGCTGGTTGAAAATCCCTCTGTGCATCGGTATCTCCCACGGTTTTGGCGAATATGCCCGTGGTTACCGTCGGCGTCAGACCCAGCGCTGGGTCAGCCCGGCCTGGCGTTTTGTCGGCGTGTCGGAAGCGGTGAAGGACTACCTGGTGGACCTCAACTGTGGGTTCACCCGTGAAAACACCAGCTACGTCACCAACGCCATCGACATTCCCCAGGCAGAAGCCTTGCAACTGTCCCGTGAGGACGCACGCAAGGCCCTGGGCCTGCCAATGGAAGCACGGATGATCGGCGCTCTGGGCCGCCTGGTGCCGATCAAGGGCCATACTCATCTGCTGCAGGCCTTCGCCACGCTCAAGGATAAATACCCTGAGGCGCAGGTGGGCATCATCGGTTCCGGGCGCGCCGAAGCCGATTTGCGTGCCGATATCGAACGCCTGGGCCTGAACGGTCGTGCGCACTTGCTGGGCTTTCGTGAAGACGGCATGAAGTATGTGCGCGGCTTCGACATCTGGACCATGCCGTCACTGTTCGAGGGCCTGGGCCTGGCGCTGCTGGAAGGCATGAGCGGCCATCTGCCGGTGATTGCCTCCAACGGACCGGCAATGCTGCCCCTGGTGCAGGGCGCGGGTGGGCTGTCCCATGACCCTGGCAACGTCGAGCAGTTGGCTGCAGCCCTGGATACTTATCTGGCACTGAGCGATGAACAGCTGCGCGAAAAGGGTGAAGAGGTGTTCCGCTATCTGGAGGCCAACCACACCCTTGACGAGTTCAAGCACAAGTACCTGACCCTGATTGAAACCGGTTTGCGTGAAGTAGGTAGAGCATGAATCAGCAACAGCCCCTGGTCTCGGTGATCATCGCCTCCTATAACCATGGCCAGTACATCGAACAGAGCATCCTCAGCGTGCTGGGGCAGACCTACCCCAATATCGAACTGTTGGTGGTGGATGACGGTTCCAAGGATGACAGCGTCGAACGCATCCAGCGCTTGCAGGCCGAGCACGGCTTTGATTTCCAGGTGCAGCAGAACCAAGGCCTCAGCGCCACCTTGAACGGTGCGATCGCTCGTGCCAAGGGTAGCCTGATCGCGCCGTTCGGTTCGGATGACATCATGTTGCCGGACCGTCTCGCCACTCAGGTTGCGTACATGGAGGGCAAGCCGAAGGTGGGCATGTGCGCCGGCAATATCGAGCTGATCGACGGTGACGGCAACCTGCACCCGGAGAAGAAGCAACGTCGCGACGTGCCGTTTCGCAGCCTCGACTTCGACGACATATTCCTGGACCGCAAGCCCTTTCCGCCGGCGCCGACCATGCTGATTCGTCGCGACGTACTGAAGGAGGTCGGCGGGTTCGACCCGCAGATTCCCCTGGAGGACTTGCTGATCCAGCTGAAGATCACGGCGGCGGGCTATACCATCGACGCTTTGGGTGTGGTGATGGCCAAATATCGCCAGCACGCTACCAACACGTACAAGAACCACCGTTACATGATCCAGAACATTCTCAAGACTTACGCATTGTTCAGCGATCACCCGGCCTATGATCAGGTGCGCTACAACTTCCTGAACTCAATGTTCCTCAAGACCGCCGACCGCGACCGCCCGTTGGCGCGCGAGATTCTCAAGCAGATCCCGTTGAAGTTCTGGGGGCGCAAGACCTTGCGTGGGTTGGTGAGGTTGTATCTGGCGCCGCTCAGGAACTGAAACGGCGCCATCCCTCCTGCTACAGGCCCTGTACCTGCTCGCGGATTTTCGCAGTGGCGGCCGGGCTTGCCACCGAGGCATACCCTTTGACCAGTTGTTCGAAATGCGTTTCGAACAGCCAGTTGTGGTCTTGTGGGTAGCGCTGCATGTGACGCAGGTTACGTTGGCGCAGCGCGTAACGAAGTGAAGAGGGGTAGATGCGCAGGTCAGCGATGTCGATCAGGCCGAACTCGCCATCGTCCATCAACAACACATTGCCCAGGTGCAACGAGCGAAAGTACACCCCTCGCTCGTGCAACTGCGCCATGAACCGGCCAAAACGCTCCACCAGTGATTCGCGCAGGCTGCTGTCCAGGCTTTGCAACGCCTGGCGTAAAGTCAGGCCGGGCAGGGGGGTGTAGGTGACGGCACTGCTGGCATCGGGCAAACGATACAGCCCGAGGATTTGCGGAGCGGGGATCCCCAGGGTACGCAGTTGCTCGCTGTTGCTGGCAAAGCGCTCGGAATAGGGGTTGAAACTGCCGGAGGTGTACCAGCGGCGGGGGCGGAACAGCTTGAGGAAATTACCGTCTTGCAGGCGCAGTACTTTGGGGCCCAGGCCATCGGCTTCAATGACATGGGCGTTGCTGCACAGCTGCTCGAAAGCCGGGGCCTTGATGTTCTGTACCGGCATGCGCAGCAGGCTGCGGTGGCGCTGGGCGAGGCTCAGACCTGTGATAATTGCCAACGGAATCCAGAGTACGAACCAATGTTCCTTGGGCCGCGACAGAATGCCGCCGCCTTCGGTCAGGCCAGCGCCGATGCCATAGGCCAGCAGCGACGATGCCAGGATGAACAACGGCTGCGCGCGCTCCTTCAGGCCCTTGTACAGGCCCCACCCGAGCATGAAGATCCACGGAATAAAGCCGATGATACCGACGTAGTAGAGCACCCCGAGCGCAAAGCTGTGGGGTTCGCGCAGTTGGTCGCCATCTGCCAGGGTCAGAAACAGTTCGGAGTCGTAACTGTGACCGATCCACGGGTGTTCCGCGATAAGCCGCAACGACATGCTCCACAGTTCAAGGCGGAATGAGCTGCCTCGTTCAGTGATCGATTCGGGGTAGAGCACCAGGAGCGCGACGGCACCCAGGACCATACCGCCGAGAAGCAATGCCGAGCGGCGGTTGCGGCTGACAAAGCTCATCCACAGGATCGCCAGCGTCAACGCCACCAGCGGCGTGCGTGAGCCGGTCGCCAGCACCGCCGCCGTCATGATCGCCAGGGCCGGTACGCTGAACCACAATACCTTCAAGCGCTGGGTGGTCATGCAGGCGTACAGCCAATACACAGTGAAAAAACCAAAAAGGTGCGAACTGAGCAACGGGTTGTCGAGGGCGCCAAGGCCGCCGATCATGCGCATGCCGGGCTGGAATGATTTGACGAACACCACCAGGTTGCACAGGCTTACCACCAGCGCAATGACGGCGGCACCAAAGAAGATCGGCTTGAACAGTTCATTACGGTAATGCAGCAGGAGCCCGCAGCCGCCAAACAGCATGAAGGTATTGAGCGGCCGCTTGAAAAGGTCGGTATCGGAACTGGGCTCAGGGCTCCAGAGCAGGCTGGCCAAGGCCCAGGCGGAAAAGGCTAGAAAGGCGATAGCCAGGGGCTCTCGTAGCAGATCCCTGAGCTCCCGGGGGCGCATGCACAGTAAAAACAAGGTCGGTACGCTGAACAGGATGTAGACGATCCGGTGCAGGACATTACGATTGCCGACGAAGAAAAGTGCACTCAGGAGCAGCAGCAAGCCAACAGGTAAAATCCAAAGGACCAGGAAGTCGAAAACGCGGTTTGAGCCATAGATAAGGCGCTTGGAGTGCATACAGTAGAGCCATTCCACAAATAGAAAGCCAACCATCTTAAGCTAGTGGCTATGTAATGTCGCCGGTCAGATCCAACCGGGCCGCGGGTATACCGGGTGCAAGTACAACAGAGAAGCTGTGCTAAAGTCAGCCTCCTTTTTCAAAACGCCGCGTGATATGACCGACTCCAGTCCGAGCGCAAGCCCTTCGAGCTTGAAAATATACTTCCGCCTGCTCAGTTACGTTAAGCCCTACATGGGCTTGTTCGCGTTGAGTATCCTTGGGTTTCTGATTTTCGCGTCGACCCAACCGATGCTGGGTTACATCCTCAAGTACTTTGTAGACGGCCTTTCCAATCCGGAAGCCGTGTTGTTCCCCACCGTACCCTTCCTGCGCGATCTGCAACTGCTGCAGGCGGTGCCGCTGCTGATCATCCTGATCGCGGCCTGGCAGGGCCTGGGTTCGTTCCTGGGCAACTATCTGTTGGCCAAGGTCTCCCTGGGGCTGGTCCATGACCTGCGGGTGCAGTTGTTCAACAACTTGCTGACGCTGCCCAACCGTTACTTCGATAACCACAACTCCGGGCACCTGATTTCCCGCATCACCTTCAACGTGACCATGGTCACGGGTGCGGCAACCGATGCCATCAAGGTGGTAATTCGCGAAGGCATGACGGTGATCTTCCTGTTCGCCTCCCTGCTGTACATGAACTGGCGCCTGACGCTGGTCATGATCGCGATCCTGCCGTTGATTGCGGTAATGGTCAGCACCGCCAGCAAGAAATTCCGCAAGCAGAGCAAGAAGATCCAGGTGGCCATGGGCGACGTGACCCACGTGGCCTCGGAAACCATCCAGGGCTACCGCGTAGTGCGAAGCTTTGGTGGCGAAGTCTACGAAGAGAAGCGCTTTTTCAAGGCCAGCCAGAGCAACACCAACAAGCAACTGCGCATGACTCGCACCGGGGCGATCTACACCCCGGCGCTGCAGTTGGTGATCTACTCCGCCATGGCTGTGCTGATGTTCCTGGTCCTGTATCTGCGTGGCGATGCCTCGGCGGGTGACATGGTGGCCTACATCACCCTGGCTGGCTTGTTGCCCAAGCCGATCCGTCAGCTCTCGGAGGTCAGTTCGACCATCCAGAAAGGTGTTGCGGGCGCCGAGAGCATCTTTGAACAGCTGGACGAAGACGTTGAGGTCGACCACGGCACCATCGAGCGCGACAAGGTCAATGGCCGCCTGGAAGTGCGCAATCTGAACTTCACCTACCCAGGCACCGAACGCCATGTGCTCAAGGACATCAGCTTCACCGCCGAGCCTGGGCAGATGATCGCTCTGGTGGGCCGTTCAGGCAGCGGCAAGTCGACCCTGGCCAGCCTGATCCCGCGTTTCTACCACCATGAAAGCGGTGAGATCCTGCTCGATGGCGTAGAGATCGAAGACTACAAGCTGCTCAACCTGCGCAAGCATATTGCTCAGGTCACCCAGCACGTGACCCTGTTCAGCGACACCGTAACCAACAACATCGCCTACGGCGACCTGGCCGGTGCGCCTCGCGCCGACGTTGAAGCGGCGGCGGCGGATGCCAATGCCAAGGACTTCATCGACCAGTTACCCAAAGGCTTCGATACCCAGGTCGGTGAGAACGGCGTGCTGTTGTCCGGCGGCCAGCGTCAGCGCCTGGCGATTGCGCGCGCCTTGCTCAAGAATGCGCCGCTGCTGATTCTCGACGAGGCCACTTCGGCCCTTGATACCGAGTCCGAGCGGCATATCCAGGCGGCACTGGACAAAGTCATGCAAGGCCGTACGACCTTGGTGATCGCGCACCGATTGTCGACTATCGAGAAAGCCGACCTGATTCTGGTGATGGATGACGGGCGGATTGTCGAGCGCGGCACCCACGGCGAGTTGCTGGCGCAGAACGGCTATTACGCTCGCCTGCATGCCATGGGGCTGGATGCGCCAGTAGCGGCTGACATCACCTGATCCAGCAGCGACACAGAGCTAATGTAGGGGGCTTGCCTCCGATAGCGGTGGATCAGCCGGCATTTGTGCAAGCTGATACACCGCCATCGGGGGCAAGCCCCCTTCCACATTTGGCCTGCAGTGCGCGCAAGCGACCGCAAACCCTGTGCTAATATCGCGCCCCTGTTCATTTTGTATGTGGGTTGCTCCATGAAGTTGTCCATGCCGCGATTCAATCAAGCCGCTGTCTTGGTGGTCGGCGATGTCATGCTCGACCGTTACTGGCATGGTGGTACCTCACGGATTTCCCCTGAGGCTCCGGTGCCGGTCGTCAAGGTCGAGCAAATCGAAGACCGCCCGGGTGGCGCAGCCAACGTCGCGCTCAATATTGCCGCCCTCGGCGCCCCGGCCTCCCTGGTGGGTGTGACCGGCGACGACGAAGCTGCCGAAAGCCTGGCCAACAGTCTGCAGGGGGCCGGTGTGCGTGCACTGTTCCAGCGCATCGCTCATCAGCCGACGATCGTCAAGCTGCGGGTCATGAGCCGTCACCAGCAATTGCTGCGTATCGATTTTGAAGAGCCCTTCGCCACCGACGCCCTGGCCCTCGGCGACCAGGTCGAGGCGCTGCTCGAAGGTATCAAGGTGCTGGTATTGTCCGACTACGGCAAAGGCGCCTTGCAGAATCACCAGGTGCTGATCCAGGCCGCCAAGGCTCGCAACATTCCGGTACTCGCCGATCCCAAGGGCAAGGATTTCTCGGTGTATCGAGGCGCCAGCCTGCTCACGCCTAACCTCAGTGAGTTCGAAACCATCGTCGGCGGTTGTGCCGATGAGCACGAACTGGTGAGCAAGGGCGCGGCGCTGATGGCCGAGCTTGATCTGGGCGCCTTGCTGGTGACCCGTGGCGAGCACGGCATGACCCTGCTGCGACCTGACCATCCGGCCATGCACCTGCCGGCGCGGGCCCGTGAAGTGTTCGACGTTACCGGTGCCGGTGACACCGTGATTTCCACCCTGGCGGCGTCTATCGCGGCCGGTGAGGAACTGCCCCACGCCGTGGCCCTGGCCAACCTGGCGGCGGGCATTGTGGTGGGCAAGCTGGGTACCGCGGCCATCAGCGCACCGGAGTTGCGCCGTGCGATTCAGCGCTCCGAAGGCTCGGAGCGCGGCGTGCTGGGCCTGGAGCAGTTGCTGCTGGCGATTGACGATGCACGTGCCCATAACGAAAGCATTGTGTTCACCAACGGTTGCTTTGACATCCTGCACGCCGGGCATGTGACGTACCTGGAGCAGGCGAGTGCCCAAGGCGATCGCTTGATTGTCGCGGTCAACGATGATGCTTCGGTTAGCCGCCTGAAGGGGCCGGGCCGTCCGATCAACAGTGTTGACCGGCGCATGGCGGTGCTGGCGGGCCTGGGCGCGGTGGACTGGGTGATCAGCTTCTCCGAGGATACTCCGCAAAATCTGCTGGCCCAGGTCAAGCCTGACGTGCTGGTAAAGGGTGGTGACTATACCGTCGACCAGGTCGTGGGGGCGGATATCGTCAGCGCCTACGGCGGTAAGGTCAAAGTGCTGGGCCTAGTTGAAAACAGCTCAACCACCGCTATCGTCGAGAAGATCCGTAATAATGATTGATACTAAAAAGTGGGTTCTGATCACTGGCGGCGCTGGCTTCATCGGCTCACATTTGGTTGATGCGCTGCTTGCTGGAGGCTATTGGGTCCGCGTGCTGGATAACCTGTCCACTGGCAAGCGAAGCAATTTGCCGCTCGATAACGAGCGAGTCGAACTGCTTGAAGGTGACGTCGCCAATGCCGAAGAGGTGGCGCGGGCCCTTGTTGGTGTGACGGCGGTGGTGCACTTGGCGGCTGTAGCTTCGGTGCAAGCATCGGTGGATGATCCCGTCAGCACCCATCAGAGCAATTTCGTCGGCACCTTGAATGTCTGCGAAGGTATGCGCAAGGCCGGTGTGAAGCGTGTGGTATTTGCCTCCAGCGCAGCTGTGTATGGCAACAATGGTGAAGGTGCTTCGATTGACGAGCAGACAGCTAAAGCCCCATTGACGCCCTATGCTTCGGACAAGTTGGCTGGCGAGTACTATTTTGATTTTTACCGCCGCCAGCATGGGCTGGAGCCGGTGATTTTTCGTTTCTTCAATATTTTCGGACCCCGCCAGGATCCGTCATCGCCGTACTCCGGCGTGATCAGCATCTTTAGCGAGCGTGCCCAGCGTGGCTTGCCTATCACCGTGTACGGCGATGGTGAGCAGACCCGCGATTTCATGTATGTGGAAGATCTAGTCAATGTGCTGGTGCAGGCCGTTGAAGTGCCAGACGCTCCCTTGGGGGCCATTAACGTCGGCTGGAGCCGCACCACCACCCTCAGGCAGGTTCTGCAGGCGCTGGAAGAGGCCTTGGGCTCGTTGCCTGCTGTGACATATGAAGCGGCGCGCTCGGGCGATATTCGGCATTCAAAGGCGAATAACCAACGGTTGTTGGCCAGTTTCACGCCGCCCGAGCCTACCCCGTTGAAAGTGGGGCTGGAGCGCCTGTTGAACAGCTGACGGTTTTACCTGCATGAGCCGAGGTGGACAGAACCGTCCTCCTCGCGCCTCAATTAAAGGTTAGCGCATCAGCTCCTGATGTTTTTCTTAGGTACGATCTTGCGCAGCATCTGCCGCGCCTTGCCGGTCAGGCGCTTGAGTTTCGAGTCCTTTTCCGGCTCTGCCAGGCCTTGCTGGCGCAGCCAATCCTTCCAGCGAATCCGCTCATCGCGCACCAGCCAGCCCTCTTGCTGGGCAAAGCTTTCTGCCAGGTACAAACCGCGTGTGCTGGCCGGGTACAGCTGATCTTTCTTGACGGTATACAGTTCGGCCAACGGCTCGCCGTCTTTCAATGGCATCAGGTACAGATCCGGACGCTGACGATCCAGGCGCGCCACCAGTTGGTCACCTTCCAGGCGTTCATCCACATGGAACAAGCTGAGGGACTTGGCTTCCTTTGGCACTTCCAGGCGCAGGTCATAAATCAATTGCAGCGATGCCGTCGGCAGGTGCACATAGGCCCGTGGGCGCTCGATCAGTTGCGTGGTGGCGCAGCGTACCGGGCGTGCGGCGCCGGACAGGGGGCTCAGGCGAAACGGTAGGGCTTCGCGGTAATGCAGGGCGGCGGAGTAGGGCGCCGGTAGCCAGGTGTCATTGAAGCGCCCGCCAAGCCAGCCTTCAGGCGTCTCCAGCAGGCACTCTTCGGCAATTTCCTGGATCGCGGTATGCAGCGGCAGGTTCAGTTCATGGGCCGGTACGTAGCCGGAGATCAGCTTGAGCACCACATCGCCGCGGTCCTGACGACGCTGGCGCACCAGCACCCAGTAATCCTTGTTTTGCCAGTGCAGTGTCAGGCGCACCGAGACGCCGAGGTTCGCCAGTTCCAGGGCGAAGCGTTCGGCATCCGGCACCTCCACCGGCTTGCGCCGTTGCAGGGTCTGGGCAAAGTTGAGCGGCATGCCGACGCTCTGGTAGCTCAGGCCTTCGGGGGTGGCCTCTACGTGCAGCGGCAGTGTCTTGAAGTTACTGGGGTTCTTTCTTATGAGCGTACGCGGCATGTCGGCTCCTTTGTGCGACGGGGTCGGCCGCGTGGGCGGCATCAGAGTTGACGGATGACTCGGGCAGCGGTTGCCACGTTATGGGCCAGGTGCAGCGGATTAATGGTCCCGACAATAGCACTGGCGACGCCCGTTTGCGCAAACAACAGCTGGAAACTGGCATGAATTGGATCCATTCCTGGCTCCAGGCACACGTGACCGCTGGCCAGGGCTTTTTTTACCAGGATGCCCTTGCCATGGGTGGTCGCGTAATCGATCACGGCTTTCTCGGCCTGTTCATTGAGGTTGTAGGTGACCATCGCGCAATCGCCCTGTTCCAGGGCCTTTATGCCGCCTTCGACGGTTTTGCCGGAGAAGCCGAAACCGCCGATCTTGCCGTCCTTCTTCAGTTGGGCCAGGGTCTGGTAAACCTCGCAGTCGTTGAGGATGTGCAAGTCGTTACCGTCGGAGTGCACCAGCACCAAATCGATAAAATCCGTTTCAAGGCGTTTCAGGCTGCGTTCGATCGACATTCGCGTATGGGCCGCGCTGAAGTCGTGACGGGACACGCCATCGGCAAACTCTTCGCCGACCTTGCTGACAATCACCCAGTCGTTGCGCTGGCCACGCAGCAACGGGCCCAGGCGTTCCTCACTCATGCCGTAGGCGGGGGCGGTGTCGATCAGGTTGATGCCCAGCTCGCGAGCCTGGCGCAGCAGCATTCGCGCCTCGTCGTCGCCGGGAATCTGAAAGCCGCTGGGGTATTTGACCCCCTGGTCGCGGCCCAGCTTGACGGTGCCCAGTCCCAATGGCGACACCAGCAGGCCGGTGCTGCCCAACGGGCGATGCAGGTCGTGCAGGGTTGGCAGGCTCATGGCAACAGTTGCTCCCAGGCGGGTTGGCCGATAGCCGGTTTTGGCAGTTCGGGCAGTGGGGTGCTGGCGCCGGGGCGAATGCCGTCTCGCTCCAGAGCGTGGAGGACGCGGTCGGCGAAGTCCGGTGCCAGGGCCAGTTTGGTCGGCCAACCGACCAGCAGGCGGCCGTCTTCGGCCAGAAAGGCGTTGTCGGGCCGGCTCAGCCCCGATTGCAGCGGCTCGGCGCGCTCCACCCGCAGGGTCGCCCACCGGGTCTGGCTCATGTCGATCCAGGGCAGCAGGTGCGCCAGCTCTTTCTGGGCGGTGGCAATTTGTTCGTCAGGCGTACGCGCCACGCCATCGGCCTCGGCGATATCCCCGCCCAGGTACCACACCCAGTTGCCATCGGCGGCCGGGTGGGTGGTTACGGTGATGCGTGGCTTGGTACCGCCGCCCAGGCAATGGGCATACAGCGGCTTCAGGCCCGGGCCTTTGGCGATGATCATATGCAACGGGCGTTTTTGCATGGCCGGCTGGCTCAGGCCCAGGGCCGCGAGCAGGTCAGCGGTACCGGCGCCGGCGCTCAGCACGATGCGCTGGGCACGGATCTCGCGGCCATCGACCTTCAAGCCCACCAGCGTATTACCGTCCAGCAACGGCTCGATGTGCTGGCCTGCGAGCAAGCCGTCACCCGCCAGTTGCGCCAGGCGTTCGATCAGGCTCGGTACGTCAACCACCAACTCCGCCAGACGATAGACCTTGCCCTTGAAGCGGCGGTCTTGCAGGGCAGCAGGCAGCTCTTCGCCCTTGACCTGATCAACGCGGCCGCGCACGGCCTTGCTGGCAAAAAAGCTGGTGAGGTTGCCGGCGAGGGTGCCCGGGGACCACAAATAATGCGCTTGGGACAACACGCGCACACCAGACAGATCCAGCTCACCGTCACCCGCAAGGGCTTCACGCCAGCGCCGCGGCATGTCGGCAATGGCTTCGGAGGCGCCGGTGAGGGCGCCATGCAGGGCGTATTTCGCACCGCCGTGAATGATCCCCTGGGACTTCACGCTTTGCCCGCCGCCCAGGCTGGCGCTTTCTACCAGTACCGTGGAAAACCCCTGGCGGCGCAGGCGCGCATTGAGCCAGAGCCCGGCAACCCCGGCGCCGACAATCAGAACGTCGGTGGAAATAACGGATGGCATCGGCGACCTCAGTGTTCAAGACAAGAGGCGCAGTATACAGGCTGTTGAGTGACGGTCAGTGCCCGGCGGTTTTCGAGAACAGCTGAATCACCACCACGCCCAGCACGATCAGGCCCATGCCCAGCATCGCCGGCACATCCAGCTTCTGCCCGTAGATGAACAGCGCCGCGACACTGACCATCACAATCCCCAGCCCTGCCCAGACCGCGTAAGCCACGCCCACGGGCACGGTGCGCACCACCAGGGTGAGCATCCAGAACGCTACGCCATAACCCGCGATCATCAGCAGCAGCGGGATCGGTGTGCTCAAGCCTTTGACCGCTTTCATGGAGACGGTGGCGATCACTTCCGAGCAAATGGCAATGGCCAGGTAGCAGTAGGCGGCGTTCATGGGGCAATCCTCAAGGTGAAGCTGGTTTGATAAGGTCGGCATTCTAGAGGTTCAACAGATGCGGTAAAGTCATTACCTATCCGAATTCAAGATAGGTTCAACCATGAGCGTGCAGTGGGATCTGGAACAGATGCGCCTGTTTGTCAGCGTTGCCGAGCAGCGTTCGTTCTCTGCCGTAGCGCGCGGGCAACGCAAGGCGCAATCGGCGGTCAGCAATGGCATCGCCCTGCTGGAGGCGGACCTGGGCGTCAGCCTGTTTGAACGTAGTAGCGGCCGCCAGCCACGCCTGACCGAAGCCGGCAGCGTGTTGCTGGAAGAAGCACGTGAAGTGCTGCGCCAATGCGAGCGGCTTAACGGCCGGGCGCTGTCCCTCACCCGCGGCGAGGAAGCCTGCCTGCGGCTGGCCCAGGATGAGGCGATGTTGTTTCAGCCGGTGCTCGACAGCCTGGAGGCGCTGGCGGTGCAATACCCGCTCCTGGAAGTGCAGCTGTCCAGCGCCGCCCAGGGCGATGTGGCGCGCAAGCTGGTGGAGCGCCAGGCGGACCTTGGATTGTTGTTCTATCACGACCAAATCCCGGAGGCCCTTGAGCGGCGGGTAGTGGGCAGTGTGGAAATGGTCACGGTATGCGGGGTGAATCATGCGCTGGCCAAGGAAACTTACGTGACTTGCCAGCATTTGGCCCAGCATCGGCAGTTGCTGATGTCGACCCAGACCAGCGTCTATCCCGGCAGCGAAGCGGCCAGCCCTCTGGTGTGGCGCGCCGACAGCTTCTACGTATTGGCCGAATGGCTGATGAGCGGCCTGGGCTGGGCCTGGCTGCCTCGGCACATCGTGCAATACCCGACCTACCAACAACAGATGGTCGAGTTAGCCAGCGAATGGACACCGCCGGCGCTGGTCGTGGAACTGGTATGGAGGCGCGATGAGCATCTGGGGCCCGCCGCTCGCTTCCTGGCCAAACGATTTGCCGAGTGCTTGCAGGCGATCGACTGAAAAAGCCGATAAACTCCGCCGCCATGAATAGAACTCTCTACAGCTGTCTGTTTTACCTGGCGCTGCCGTTGGTGGCCTTACGTTTATGGCTGCGCGCGCGCAAGGCACCGGCCTATGCCAAGCGTGTGGGCGAACGGTTTTCCTATGGCTTGCCGGTGATGCGCCCCGGCGGCATCTGGGTGCACGCCGTTTCGGTGGGCGAAAGCATTGCCGCCGCGCCGATGATTCGCGCTTTGCTGGCGCGGTATCCGCAACTGCCGATCACTGTCACCTGCATGACGCCTACCGGTTCCGAGCGTATCCAGGCGTTGTTCGCCAATGAGCCGCGCATCCAGCATTGCTACTTGCCCTACGACTTGCCTTGCGCCGCCAAGCGTTTTCTCGACCGTGTGCAGCCCAAGCTGGCGGTGATCATGGAAACCGAGCTATGGCCCAACCATATCCATGCCTGCGCTCAACGCGGTATCCCGGTCGCGCTGGCCAATGCACGGTTGTCGGCGCGTTCGGCCAAGGGCTACGCCCGGTTCGCCAAGCTGACGGCGCCGATGCTGGCGCAAATGAGCCTGTTCGCCGTGCAGACGCAAACCGAGGCGGAGCGCTTTCTCAGTCTGGGCGCACGGCCTGAAACGGTGGAGGTGACTGGCTCGATCAAATTCGACCTGACCATCGACCCCCAATTGACGGCCCGCGCCGCTGACCTGCGTGAACAGTGGGGCGCCAGCGACCGGCCAGTGTGGATCGCCGCCAGTACCCATGAAGGTGAAGACGAAGTGGTGTTGGCTGCCCATCGCCAATTGCTGGCGAGCTATCCCAGCGCGTTGCTGATTCTGGTGCCGCGTCACCAGGAGCGCTTCGACCCGATGTTCGAGCTGAGTGTGCAACAAGGGTTTGCCACGGTGCGTCGCTCCAGCGGTGAGCCGGTCACCGAGCAAACCTCGGTGCTGCTCGGCGATACCATGGGTGAGCTGCTGTTTCTCTACGCCCTGGCCGACAGTGCCTTTGTGGGCGGCAGCCTGGTGCCGACCGGCGGGCACAACCCGCTGGAGCCGGCGGCTTTGGGTAAGCCTGTGATCATGGGGCCGCACCTGTTCAACTTCCTCGAAATCAGCACGATGATGCGCGACGCCGGGGCGTTGCGAGAGGTGGATGATGCAGACGGTTTGGCCGAAGCGGTGCGCCAATTGTTCGAACTGCCGCAGGATGCGCGCAGGATGGCGCAGGCGGGGTTGAAAGTGATGCAGGCCAACCAGGGTGCGTTAAAACGCCTTTTGGACGGTTTGGAAAGATTGATCGCTCACTGACCCAGCGCCCATCAAATGTGGGAGGGGGTTTGCTCCCGATGGCAGTGGGTCAGCCAACCTATTGGGCGACTGACACAGCGCTATCGGGAGCAAGCCCCCTCCCACATTGGTTATGCGGTGAGCTTAATAGCCCGGGCGGGCCTTGAGCTGTTCGGCAGCAGCCTTGGCCAGGTCCGGCGGCAGGAAGTCCTTGTCCGGGTTGTAGTCGGCCTTGAGGTAGCGCGCCAGGTCTTGCAGGTCCCCTGGGTTCAGGGTGCCCGCCGCCTGTTTCAAGCGCAGGTTGTCGAGGATATAGTCGTAGCGGCTGTTGTTGTAGTTACGCACTGACGCATACAACTGGCGCTGTGAGTCCAGCACATCGACGATGTTGCGCGTGCCCACCTGATAACCGATTTCCGTGGCTTCTACCGCGCTCTGGTTGGAAATGATCGACTGGCGGCGTGCCTGCACCTGCTCCACGTCGGTGTTCACTGCACGGTGCAGGTTGCGGGTGTTTTCCACCACCTGGCGGCGCAGGCCCTCGCGTTGTTGCTCGGACTGGTCGAGGCGTGAATAGGACTCGCGCACTTGCGAACTGGTGAGGCCGCCGCTGTAGATCGGGATGTTCAAACGCAGGCCGATGGTGCGTTGCGACACATCGCCACCGTACGGGATAGGCAACTGATTCGGGTTGCTGAACCCCAGGGCGTCGTTGTCGCCTTTTTCGTATTGCGCGACCGCATCGAGTGTCGGCAGGTGGCCGGCCTTGCGCTGCCTGAGGGTTTCTTCGGCGGCGGTCACGGCGTAATTGCTGGCCAGCAGGTTGAGGTTCTGACGCCCGGCGGTTTCGACCCAGGCCTTGGCGTCGTTCGGCGCCGGCGGCAGCACCGGCAGGGTATGGACGATGCCCTGGATCGAGTTGTATTGGCGGTTGGTCAGGGTAATCAGCGCTTCGAAAGCGTCGTCTACCTGGCGCTGGGCCACGATGCGGTTGGCCCGGGCGGTGTCGTAGCTGGCCTGGGATTGCAGCACGTCGGTCTTGTCCGACAGGCCCACATCGAAGCGCTCATTGGACTGGTCGAGCTGACGCTTGAAGGCATTTTCTTCGGCCTTGGTCGATGCCAGGTTGTCCTGGGCGCGCAGCACGGCGAAGTAGCTCTCGGCACTTTGCAAAATCAGGTTCTGCTCACTGGCCGACAGTTGCAGCGAGGCTTGCTCGTTGACGGCTTCGGCAGCTTGCAGCTGGAACCAGCGATCGGCGCGGAACAGCGGCTGGCTCAGGGTAGCGCGCCAGGAGTGGGCGTCACGGTTGGCCGTGGCGGCGGGCTGGTCGATCTGGGTGCGCACATTGTTACTGTCGGCGCCGGCCGACAGGTTCGGCAGCAAGCCTGCGCGCGCCTGGGGCACCACCTCTTTTTGCGCGCCATATTGAGCGCGGGCAGCGGCCAGGTCGGCGTTGTTGCTCGCCGCTTCCTGATAGACGCTGACCAGATCGGTGTTGGTGGACAAGGGCGCTTCAGCTGCCCAGACCAGTCCGTTGGTCGCACAAGACACGGCAAGAGCCAGTGAAAGTTTGCGCAGCATGAGGCGATCCCTAATTTAAATATTACGGCAATAATTTAGCGCTCAAGGCTAAGGCTGGCCATTCCTGGCGTCAAGCCTTGAAGCAGTGCCCGAGTGTAGTTGCCGGACCTGCGCACAACAATCCCACGATCACGCCATTCATCACGCTGAATGCACCGCTATTGGCAATTTGCCCACGCCATGGTCTAGACTGGCCGCGTTCTTGTCGGGGTGCCTTGTTGGAAGGCTGAGATCGGTAAATACCGGATCCCGTTGAACCTGATCAGGTTAGCGCCTGCGTAGGGAACAAGATTTCTCGTCACCCGGCGAGTCCTCTTGTGCTTCGTCCGGGATGTTGTTCGACAATCGAACAGCCCTCGTGCGCCAAGCACAGCACTGATTCCAGTGCGTCCGTCACAGGTTCGCTCCGACAAAAATCCACCGCCTGGATCAGTTGGAGAGCCCGTGATGAGCACTGAGATAAAAAGTACAAAACCAAAAAATACTGTGCACCTGAGTGAATCGGCCAAGGTCGACTCCGGCTCCGTGCAGCCGTTTACCCGCTCGCAGAAAATCTACGTGCAGGGCTCGCGCCCCGACATCCGCGTACCGATGCGGGAAATCAGCCTGGATGTGACCCCCACCGAGTTTGGCGGCGAAATCAATGCCCCTGTGGTGGTTTACGACACCTCCGGCCCCTATACCGACCCCAACGTCATCATCGATGTGCGCAAAGGCCTGGCTGATGTGCGCTCGCCGTGGATCGAAGAGCGGGGCGATACCGAGCGGTTGTCCTGCCTGAGCTCCAAATACGGCCAGGAACGCCTGGATAACCCGGACCTGGCCTACCTGCGCTTTGCCCACCTGCAAAACCCGCGTCGGGCGAAGGCCGGTGCCAACGTCAGCCAGATGCACTACGCACGAAAAGGCATCATTACGCCCGAGATGGAATACGTGGCCATCCGCGAAAACATGAAACTCGAAGAAGCCCGTGCAGCCGGCCTGCTCAAGCAACAACATGCCGGGCACAGCTTTGGTGCCAGCATTCCGAAAATCATCACGCCTGAATTCGTGCGCGAAGAAATCGCCCGCGGCCGCGCAATTATCCCGGCCAACATCAACCACACCGAGCTGGAACCGATGATCATCGGCCGTAACTTCCTGGTGAAGATCAACGGCAATATCGGCAACAGCGCCTTGGGTTCGTCCATTGAAGAAGAAGTGGCGAAAATGACCTGGGGGATCCGCTGGGGTTCGGACAACATCATGGACTTGTCCACCGGCAAACATATTCACGAAACCCGCGAATGGATCATCCGTAACTCGCCCGTACCAATTGGCACCGTGCCGATCTACCAGGCCCTGGAAAAAGTCGACGGCGTGGCCGAGGATCTGACCTGGGAGTTGTTCCGCGACACCCTGATCGAGCAAGCCGAGCAGGGTGTGGACTATTTCACCATCCACGCCGGCGTGTTGCTGCGTTACGTACCGCTGACTGCCAACCGCGTGACCGGCATTGTCAGCCGTGGCGGCGCGATCATGGCCAAGTGGTGCCTGGCCCACCACAAGGAAAACTTCGCCTACACGCATTTCGAAGAAATCTGCGAAATCATGAAGGCCTATGACGTCAGCTTCTCCCTGGGGGACGGCCTGCGCCCGGGTTCGGTGGCCGATGCCAACGACGCTGCGCAATTCGGCGAGCTGGAAACCCTGGGCGAGTTGACCAAGATCGCCTGGAAGCACGACGTGCAAACCATGATCGAAGGCCCCGGCCATGTGCCGATGCAGTTGATCAAGGAGAACATGGACAAGCAACTGGAGTGCTGCGACGAGGCGCCGTTCTACACCCTCGGCCCGCTGACCACCGACATCGCGCCGGGCTACGATCACATCACTTCAGGTATCGGCGCGGCGATGATCGGCTGGTTCGGATGCGCCATGCTCTGCTACGTCACGCCCAAGGAACACCTGGGTTTGCCGAACAAGGATGATGTGAAGACCGGGATCATCACCTACAAGATCGCCGCACACGCCGCAGACCTTGCCAAGGGCCATCCGGGTGCGCAGATTCGCGATAACGCCTTGAGCAAGGCACGCTTCGAATTCCGTTGGGAAGACCAGTTCAATCTCGGCCTGGACCCAGACACCGCACGGGCGTTTCACGACGAAACGCTGCCGAAGGAGTCGGCCAAGGTGGCGCATTTCTGCTCCATGTGCGGGCCGAAATTCTGTTCGATGAAGGTGACTCACGAAGTGCGTGAGTATGCGGCCAACCAGCGTATTGAAGCGGTGGATGTGGACGTGGCCAAGGGGTTGGCCGAGCAGGCGGAGCGGTTCAAGCGCGAAGGCAGTCAGCTCTACAAGAAGGTCTGATCCCGAGTCGGCGGTGCCTGCACGGCCGTCATCGCGGGCAAGCCCGGCTCCCACAGTTGATCGAGTTGTAGACAATTTTTGTGTCCACAGCCGGTCCCCTGTGGGAGCGGGCTTGCCCGCGATAGCGATCTCCCAAACAACAAGTGCCCCTTAGAGATCACACCCTTGGGCGGTCAGTGGCCCGCTGACGTTTGTACGGCAAATCCTGCGCAAATGGGGGATTTGGCTGCTGGCACTGGCGGGCGTCGGGCTCGGCATTCCGCTGCTGTTGATTCTGCTCGATGAGTCGGAAAACGCCTTTGCCGATATTCACTCGGCGGCGGTGTCCAGTGGGATGCTGTTGCGTATGAAAGTCGAGCACCTGGCGTTGGCCATTGGCCTGATCTGTACCTTGATCGCCTGTTTTGCATCCTTGGCGCAGTACCAGAACGTCCTGCTGCTGATCGGCTCAGTGTTTGCGCCGCTGTTCGGCGTGGTCGGTGCGACCCTGCCGGCATTGCTGCTGGCAGGGCTGTTGCAGTTGATTCTGGGCCGGGTTAGTGGCGTGCAGGCATCAGTTCAGGCTTGATCACACCCGTGAGGCGCGTATAGGGGATGGTAATTTCGATCAGCCCCTGTGCGTAAGGGGCGATGGTGGCGACGTTGTACTTGAGTACTACGCCACCACTGGTCAGGGCTACGTTCGGGGTTTTCTGGAAAGGCCAGCTCTTCAGGAACTCCGGATCGCGGTCCATCTTGGTGTTGATCAACCAACTGTTATGCGCAACTTTCGCGGTGTTCCAGAATGCCTGCTCCTGGCCCGGCAGCAACATGTCAGCCAGGCTCAGCTCCTTGTGCAGCAGGCGCGAATAGTTGATGAAACCACGGCCCGGCTCACCATGAGCGACGCCGGTGTCGAGGTAGCTGGACACTTCAACGATCACCAGGGCGTCATGTTGCTCACGTACCTTGGCTTGCAGATACATGCTGTGGCGGTCCGCGGATTCGCGCAGGAACTTGTCTCGATAGGCATTGAGCGTGGCAGGCACACTGGCGCCAGGCGTAGTGCGGGTCATCTGCAGCAGGCGCTGTTCCACCAGGCTGTCGAGTTGCGGGTCGGTAGGGAAGTGCACGGTATCGATGTTCACCAGTGGGCAGTCCGGGCTATCACAGCCAGGCTTGATCTGTTCCGACTTGTCGGTCGTGACGTCCAGCGGCTTGAGCTGGCCGGGTTGGAACAGGCTCTGGCAAGCACCCAGGGTCAAGGCAATACAGGCCATGGAGGCGATTTTTAAAAGCGACATGTGTGTCCTTCGTAAATCGATGGAAAGCGAAAAGAGTAGCGCTTGGACTGCCAACAAGGCAGTCAGTTCGCCACTAGACTGATGGGGGAGAGTTTGACGTCCGCCGCCGGTCCCGGCAACCGCAAAGGGGCTGCATCAACGGGCATCGGCGCGTTAGGATGGCGCCAATAGCACAAGCACACTCCGTGTCAAAGAGAGGAAGCACATGACGGACACCGCGAAGTCCACGCCGAACAAGATCGAGATCGTTCAGCGCGACAATAGCTACCAGGGCTTCTACAAGCTCGATCGCGTGCAGCTGCGCCACGAGAAATTCGACGGGGGCATGAGCCGCGTGATCAGCCGCGAAGTCTTCGTCCGCCATGACGCCGTTTGCGTACTGCCCTACGACCCGCAACGTGACGAGGTGGTGCTGATCGAACAGTTCCGCGTCGGCGCCATGGGCCGCGCCGACAATCCGTGGTTGGTGGAGATGGTCGCCGGCCTGATTGACAAGGATGAGCAACCGGAGGAGGTTGCACACCGCGAGGCCGAGGAGGAAGCTGGGTTGACGTTCTCCGCGCTGTGGCCGATCACCAAGTACTTCCCGTCGCCCGGCGGCAGTACCGAATTTGTCCACCTGTACCTGGGCCGTTGCGACAGCGCGGGCGCTGGCGGCATCCATGGATTGGAAGAAGAGGCAGAAGATATTCGCGTCACCGTCTGGGCATTCGAAGACGCCCTGCAAGCGGTGCGCGACGGCAAAATTTCCAATGCAGCCAGCATCATCGCCCTGCAATGGCTTGCGCTTAACCGCGCGGAAGTGAGGGGGCTATGGCAGTAAAGGCACGGGAACGTTATCGAGTTGACCTGATCGGGCTGCAAGCCGCCTGCGAGGCCAATTATGCGCGGCTGATGCGCCTGCTTCCCGACATGCGCCACACTCCTGAGGCGCGGCGTATCGCCGTGACCCATGGCGACCAGATGCTTGGTGTGCTGACCCTGGAAGTCATCGTCAATTGCCCGTACACCACCACCCTGCGCGTACGCCAGGAACACAGCCTGCCCTGGCTGCCGGTGCCGCAACTTGAAGTGCAGGTGTACCACGACGCGCGTATGGCCGAAGTGATCAGCGCCGAACATGCGCGACGCTTTCGCAGCATCTATCCTTACCCGAATGTGTTCATGCACCAACCCGATGAGAAAGCACAGCTCAATGTGTTCCTCGGTGAATGGCTGAGCCACTGCCTGGCCCTGGGCCATGAGTTCGAAGTGGTGCGCTAGATGTGAATTGAGCCTGTTTCTCAGGTTTCCTCTTTGAGTCCTGCCCTAGCATAATCGTCAAATTATCCATGCCTGTGATTGCCAGGGAGAGCGCCTTGCCTCGCGTACCGACCATGAACCCTGATGCTGCGTTGTTGGTGCAATTGTCCGACAGCCATCTGTTTGCCGAAGCGGGCGGTACGCTGCTGGGCATGAACACCCGTGCAAGCTTGCAAAGCGTGATCGACTTGGTGCACGAGCAACAGCCGCGTATTGACCTGGTGCTGGCGACGGGCGACTTGTCCCAGGACGGCACACTGGCGTCGTACCAGCTATTTCGGAACATGACCGCGCCCATCGGTGCGCCGGCGCGCTGGATCCCGGGTAATCATGACGAGCCGCAGGTCATGGCCGAGGTCGCTGTGCAAAGCGATTTGCTCGAGCCCGTGGTGGACGTGGGCAACTGGCGCATAACCCTGCTGGACTCCGCAGTACCCGGTTCGGTGCCCGGTTACCTGCAGGATTCGCAACTGCAATTGCTCGCCCAGGCCCTGAGCGAGGCGCCCAGCCGCCATCATCTTGTGTGCTTGCACCATCATCCAGTGTCCATCGGCTGTGCGTGGATGGAGCCGATCGGCCTGCGCAATCCCGAGGCGCTGTTTGCCGTGCTTGACCGCTTCCCGCAGGTCAAGGCGCTGCTCTGGGGGCATGTGCATCAGGAAATCGACCGCGAGCGCAACGGCGTGCGGTTGCTGGCCTCACCGTCTACCTGCATCCAGTTCGCGCCGGGCAGCGAGGATTTCCAGGTCAGCGAGCAAGCGCCGGGGTATCGCTGGCTGCGCCTGTATGCCGACGGGCGGTTGGAGACGGGGGTAGAGCGGCTTCGGGACTTCGCGTTTACCGTCGACTACGGCAGCAACGGCTATTAAGACCTGCAAACACTGATCAAATGTGGGAGGGAGCAAGCCCCCTCCCACATGGGTTCTGCGGTGTCTGGAAGATCGGGTGCTCACACCTCACTCCGATCCCTGTAAACTGCGCCTCTTTGGCCCAAGCACGGAGAGCCCGGCATGTCCGCTTCGATCCTGTATATCCACGGCTTCAACAGTGCGCCAGCCTCCAACAAGGCCAGCCAGTTGATCACCGTAATGGGCAAGCTTGGCCTGTCCGACCGTTTGCGGGTGCCGGCCCTGCATCACCACCCGCGTCAGGCGATTCTGCAATTGGAGCAGGCCATTGACCAACTGGGGCGGCCGCTGCTGGTCGGCAGCTCACTCGGCGGCTACTATGCAACCCATCTTGCCGAACGCCATGGCCTGAAGGCGCTGCTGGTCAACCCGGCGGTCAGCCCCCATCGGATGTTCGACGGTTACCTGGGTACCCAGAAGAACCTCTACACCGATGAGACCTGGGAGTTGACCCATGATCACGTCGCAGCGCTGGCCGAGCTGGAAGTACCGGCGCCGCAGGATGCGGGGCGGTATCAGGTGTGGTTGCAGACCGGGGACGAAACCCTGGATTATCGCCTCGCCCAAGCGTATTACCGAGCCTGTGCCTTGCGCATCCAGGCCGGTGGCGATCATGGTTACCAAGGGTTCGCCGAGCAACTGCCGGCCTTGTTGAGTTTTGCCGGCATTGGCGCAGATCAGTATCAATCCTTCGATTTTTCGTCACTGTAAAAAATCGCAGGTCACTTTTTAATCGAACGACTCACGACGAGACCCCATGGCCACTCCCAGCGCTAGCTCTTATAACGCCGACGCCATCGAAGTCCTCTCGGGCCTCGACCCGGTGCGCAAACGCCCCGGCATGTACACCGACACCAGCCGGCCGAACCACCTTGCCCAGGAAGTCATCGACAACAGCGTCGACGAAGCCTTGGCCGGGCACGCGAAGTCGGTACAAGTCATCCTCCATGCCGATCACTCCCTTGAAGTGTCCGACGATGGTCGCGGCATGCCGGTGGACATTCACCCGGAAGAGGGCGTGTCGGGCGTCGAGCTGATCCTCACCAAACTGCACGCCGGCGGCAAGTTCTCCAACAAGAACTACCAGTTCTCCGGTGGTTTGCACGGCGTGGGTATTTCGGTGGTCAACGCCCTGTCGACGCAAGTGCGGGTCAAGGTCAAGCGCGACGGCAACGAGTACCAGATGACCTTCGCCGATGGCTATAAAGCCACCGACCTGGAAGTGGTTGGCACCGTTGGCAAGCGCAACACCGGTACCAGCGTGTACTTCGCCCCGGACCCGAAATACTTCGATTCGCCGAAATTCTCCATCAGCCGGCTCAAGCATGTGCTCAAGGCCAAGGCCGTATTGTGCCCCGGCCTGCTGGTCAGCTTTGAAGACAAAGGCACCGGCGAGAAGGTCGAATGGCATTACGAAGATGGCCTGCGCTCCTACCTGGAAGACTCCGTCAGCGACTTCGAACGCCTGCCCAACGAGCCGTTCTGCGGCAGCCTGGCCGGTAATAAGGAAGCCGTCGACTGGGCGTTGCTGTGGTTGCCCGAAGGTGGCGACAGTGTGCAGGAAAGCTACGTCAACCTGATCCCCACCGCCCAGGGCGGCACCCATGTCAACGGTTTGCGCCAGGGCTTGCTGGATGCCATGCGCGAATTCTGCGAATACCGCAGCCTGTTGCCGCGCGGCGTGAAGCTGGCGCCGGAAGACGTGTGGGAGCGCATCGCGTTCGTGCTGTCGATGAAGATGCAGGAGCCGCAATTCTCCGGCCAGACCAAAGAGCGCCTGTCGTCCCGTGAGGCGGCGGCATTTGTCTCCGGTGTGGTCAAGGATGCCTTCAGCCTGTGGCTCAACGAGCACCCGGAACTGGGCCTGGCCCTGGCGGAGCTGGCGATCAACAACGCCGGTCGTCGCCTGAAGGCCAGCAAGAAAGTCGAGCGCAAGCGCATCACCCAGGGCCCGGCATTGCCCGGCAAACTGGCCGACTGCGCCGGGCAGGACCCGATGCGTTCCGAGCTGTTCCTGGTGGAAGGTGACTCTGCCGGCGGTTCCGCCAAACAAGCGCGGGACAAAGAGTTCCAGGCGATCCTGCCGTTGCGCGGCAAGATCCTCAACACCTGGGAAGTCGACGGCAGTGAAGTGCTCGCCAGCCAGGAAGTGCACAATATCGCTGTCGCTATCGGTGTCGACCCTGGCGCGGCGGACATGAGCCAGCTGCGCTACGGCAAGATCTGCATCCTCGCCGACGCCGACTCCGACGGCCTGCACATTGCTACGTTGTTGTGCGCGTTGTTCGTGCAGCATTTCCGCCCATTGGTGGATGCCGGTCACGTCTACGTCGCCATGCCGCCGCTGTACCGCATCGATTTGGGCAAGGAGATTTTCTACGCCCTGGACGAAGCCGAGCGCGATGGCATCCTCGATCGCCTGGTGGCCGAGAAAAAACGCGGCAAGCCACAGGTCACGCGATTCAAGGGCCTGGGTGAAATGAACCCACCGCAGTTGCGCGAAACCACTATGGACCCCAATACCCGGCGCCTGGTGCAACTGACCCTGGAAGACTTCGCCGGCACCTCGGAAATGATGGACATGCTGCTGGCGAAGAAGCGTGCGCCGGATCGCAAAGCCTGGCTGGAATCCAAGGGCAACCTGGCCGAGGTTCTGGGCTGATGCGCACAGGCTTCGCCCTGGCGATGCTGATGTTGAGCGCACTGGCAACTCCCCACGTGTTTGCCGCCGGCGTGGCAGAGCTGCAGCTGGTATCCGAGCACCCGGTGGACGGCATCCGCGGCGGTAACCTGTCGGGCCTGGCGTTGTGTGGCGCAGAACTGTGGACGGTTTCCGACCGCGATGATGATCAGATCTACCGCCTGGATACCCGCGCACCGACCTGGAACGCCGAAGCTCTGAAGATTGACGTGCCGCCCGTGCCCGAGTCGGGTTTGCCCTGGGGACTGCGTTCACGCACCAAGGCCGCGTCGTTCATTCGCGGTGGTGACCTGGATTTCGAGGGCATCAGCTGTGATGCCGCAGGTGACCGCTACATTGTCAGCGAAGCCCATGCTGCAGTGCTGCAGGTACCTGCGACGGGCGCGCCCGAGTGGTTGAAAATCGCCCCGGGCATGGTGCGTGAGGCGCGGGCCAGTGGCATGTTGCTGCACTTCAATGCCTTGTTCGAGGGCCTGGCGGTGAACCCCGAAGGCAACCAGATCTGGCTGGCCGCCGAGCGTGAGCGTCGCGGCCTGATCTCGATCAAGCGCGGGCAGAGCGTATGGGATTGCGATGGCCGGTGCGTGTTGTTGAGCGAGGCCGGGCAGGAAGTGCAACCGGCGCAGTTTACCAACGCCAAGGCAGTGTCCAATGACTTTGCCGACCTGGCGCTGTTCAATGGCAAGCTGTTTACCCTGGAGCGCAATGCGTTCCAGATTTGCCGACGCGACACAGTCACGGCCAAGGTTGAGCTGTGTTGGTCGTTTGCTGAAGAGACCCTGACGCCGCAGCGGCGTTATCCACAGCCTTACGGCCTGGCCGAAGCCCTGCTGTTGGACGCCGACGGTGCATGGATCGGTATAGACAACAATTTCGGCCCCCGCGCCGATGGTGAAAAACGCCCCGTGGTCTATCGTTTCGCCGCCCCTGCAGGTGGCTGGAGCGCCCAGCGATGAGCCAGCCGTTTTTTCAATTGACCCGGCGCAGCGGCAGTTCCGCTGCGCGTTACCCAACAATGATGAGGCCCGCATGAGTGACATCCTCGCAGACAGCTTAGATGGCGTAGAGCGCCGGTCGCTGGCTGACTTCACCGAAAATGCCTACCTCAACTACT
Source organism: Pseudomonas sp. 910_23 (assembly GCF_052850795.1). NCBI lineage: Bacteria > Pseudomonadati > Pseudomonadota > Gammaproteobacteria > Pseudomonadales > Pseudomonadaceae > Pseudomonas > Pseudomonas sp. 910_23. The sequence continues at coordinate 255,178 of NZ_VXCZ01000002.1, forward strand.
CCATGTACGTGATCATGGACCGTGCCCTGCCGCATATCGGCGACGGCCTCAAGCCCGTGCAACGGCGCATCATCTACGCCATGAGTGAGCTGGGCCTGGACGCTGATTCCAAGCACAAGAAGTCGGCGCGTACCGTCGGTGACGTACTCGGTAAGTTCCATCCCCACGGCGATTCGGCGTGTTATGAAGCCATGGTGCTGATGGCCCAGCCATTCAGCTATCGCTATACGCTGGTGGACGGGCAGGGCAACTGGGGTGCGCCGGATGATCCCAAGTCCTTCGCCGCCATGCGTTACACCGAAGCGCGGCTGTCGCGTTATTCCGAAGTGCTGCTCAGCGAGCTGGGCCAGGGCACGGCGAACTGGGGGCCGAACTTTGACGGCACCCTCGACGAACCCCTGGTATTGCCAGCGCGTTTGCCGAATATCCTGCTCAATGGCACCACCGGTATCGCCGTTGGCATGGCCACCGACGTGCCGCCGCATAACCTGCGCGAAGTCGCCACTGCCTGCGTGCGTCTGCTGGACGAGCCCAAGGCCACGGTCGAGCAGTTGTGTGAACATATCCAGGGACCGGATTACCCGACCGAAGCGGAAATCATCACGCCGCGCGCCGACCTGCTGAAGATGTACGAAACCGGCAAGGGCTCGGTGCGTATGCGCGCCGTTTACCATATCGAAGACGGCGACATTATTGTCACCGCGCTGCCGCACCAGGTGTCCGGTGCCAAGGTGCTGGAGCAGATTGCCGCGTTGATGCAGGCCAAACCGTCGAAACTGCCACAGGTTGCCGACCTGCGTGACGAGTCCGACCACGAGAACCCGTGCCGTATCGTGATCATCCCGACCAACAGCCGGGTCGATCATGAAGTGCTGATGCAGCATCTGTTCGCCAGCACCGACCTGGAGTCCAGCTACCGGGTCAACGTCAATATCATCGGCCTGGATGGCAAGCCGCAGTTGAAAAACCTGCGCAACCTGCTGGTGGAGTGGCTGGAATTTCGCGTACAGACCGTGCGCCGCCGCCTGCAGTTTCGCCTCGACAAGGTCGAGCGCCGCCTGCACCTGTTGGACGGCTTGCTGATTGCCTACCTCAACCTGGATGAAGTGATCCATATCATCCGTACCGCCGAGCACCCGAAAGCCGAGTTGATCGCGCGTTTCGAGCTGAGCGAAATCCAGGCTGACTACATCCTCGACACGCGCTTGCGCCAATTGGCACGCCTGGAAGAAATGAAGCTGCGTGACGAGCAAGACGCGTTGCTCAAGGAACAAGCCAAGCTGCAAGCGCTGCTGGGCAGCGAAGCCAAGCTCAAGAAGCTGGTACGCAGTGAGCTGATCAAAGACGCCGAAACCTATGGCGACGACCGTCGTTCGCCGATCGTCGAGCGTGCTGAAGCCAAGGCTCTGACAGAAACCGAGTTGTTGCCTAACGAGAAAATTACCGTCGTTTTGTCGGAAAAGGGTTGGGTTCGTTCCGCCAAAGGGCATGATATTGACGCCACCGGCCTTTCGTACAAAGCCGGTGATGGCTTCAAGACCGCCGCCGCCGGGCGCTCCAATCAGTTTGCGGTGTTTATCGACTCGACCGGGCGCAGTTATTCGGTGCCGGCCCATACCCTGCCGTCCGCACGGGGGCAGGGCGAGCCGTTGACCGGACGCCTCACGCCGCCACCTGGGGCGAATTTCGAGTGCGTGCTGCTGCCGGACGATGATTCGCTGTACGTCATCGCCTCCGACGCCGGTTACGGTTTCGTGGTCAAGGGTGAAGACCTGCAAGCCAAGAACAAGGCGGGCAAGGCCCTGCTGAGCCTGCCAAACAACGCCAAGGTGATCCTGCCAAGGCCGGTGGATGATCGTGAAAGCAACTGGTTGGCTTCGGTGACCACCGAAGGGCGTCTGCTGGTATTCAAAATCAGCGATTTGCCGCAACTGGGCAAAGGCAAGGGCAACAAGATTATCGGGATTCCCGGTGATCGGGTGGCCAGTCGCGAAGAGTACGTGACAGACATCGCCGTGGTCCCGGAAGGCTCTACCCTGGTGCTCCAGGCCGGCAAGCGCACGTTGTCATTGCGCCCAGACGACCTTGAACACTACAAGGGCGAGCGTGGTCGACGCGGTAACAAACTGCCTAGAGGTTTCCAGCGAGTGGATGCCTTGTTGGTAGAAACGCCGGTTTAAGGCGTACTAGAGCACTCGATCTACGATTTAACCTGTAGATCGATGCTTTCGCGCTGGAGTCATGGCGCATATTCACGGATGATATGGCCTTTCCAGCGCCGGCGTGGCCGAGCGTGTTCAGGTTATTTTTAGTATTACATTGTGGTTCGCCTTGTGGCAGCCACTTGGATGGGATGATGACTGCTCCACGCCTTCCTCTATTTTTGATGCTCGCTGGCCTTTTGGGGCTGGCGGGTTGCAGCACGCACCAACCGGTGTCGCTGTACCAGCTGGACAGCGGTAGCCCGGCTCAGCCAGCCCAAACGGCTGGCATGGCGGTATTGCTCGGTCCGGTAGTCGTTGCCGATTACCTGCAACGCGAAACCCTGCTGCAACGTCAGAACGACGGCAGCCTGCAAGGTTCCACTGATGGTCGTTGGGCGGGCAGCTTGTCGTCCGATATCAATCAACTGATGTTGCGTCAGGTTGCAGGGCAGTTGGATAGCCAGCGTGTGGTCCTGGCACCAGGGCCATCGGGATTCACTCCGGATGTGCAGGTGCTGCTGACGATTACGCGGCTCGACTCCGGCAAATCGCAACCGGCGATTCTAGATGCACAGTGGCGCCTGATCGACCGTCGCGGGCAAGTACGGGATAACCGCATCGTGCACCTGCAGGAAGAACATACCGGCACCACCGCTTCTCAGGTCCAGGCCCAGGGTGTGCTGTTGCAGCACTTGGCGCAGCAGTTGTCGGTGGCGCTCAAGCCATTGGCGAACCAGCCGCCGATTGCCGAGGTGCAGCCGCGTAAACAGGCCCCAGCCCAGGCCAAACCGGCAACCCCGGAAAAGCCGAAGATGCCGATGGCTACGCCGATTCGTACCGATCTGGAAGTGTTCAGGTTCTGATCTGAATCGCAGCCAAACAAAAGGCCCGCTGAATAAGCGGGCCTTTTGTTTGCGCAGGATTTGAGTCATGTTGAAAATCAACTGTGGGAGCGGGACCCACTCCACAGTAGGTATTTCAGGGCTTGCGGGTCTCATGCATCCGCGCCAGCTGGCGTTCGAGCATCGAGGGGTACGGTTCCATCAACCGCTCTACGCAACTGGCCCCTTCAGGGCTGGCAATCGGACGGATACGTGCGCGTTGGCGGATCAGCGTGTCTTCACTGATCTTGCGTTCCACCAGCAGCAGGTTGCGGCTGTGTTGGGACAGGGCCAGGGCATCCTGGGCGATTTCGGTGAGCAGCAGGTCGATCTGGCTCATGCCGAACAGGTCATCACCCACGGTCAAGCCAAGCTGCAATTGCAGGGTAATGCCGCTGTCGGCCACTTCGATCTGCAGGGCATGGCCCAGAGCGCGCAGCAATTCGCCGCAGCAAATTGCATTGGTCAGGTAGTCTTCGCCGCTGTCTTCGCTGTGGAAAAGCATCAGGGTGCTGCCATCGTTCAACGTGTGCAGCTCGCTCTGGTACAGCGAGGCGGCCTGGTCGAGACAATCACGGTAGCGTTCGAGCAGTTCGGTCAGCCGGGCACGAGGCAGGCGGCGCAGCTGCTCCTGGGAGCCCAGTTGCACGGCGAGTACTGCACTGTGCTGCGGCTCGGTGTTTCTGACCACCGCAACGGGTTTTGTCGCAGCGGCCGGGGCCACGGCCGAGGTATCGCGCAGGTCGGCGAAGGGGTCTTCCTCGTCGAGTTCGTCTTCATCGGCCTTGACCACATGGCGCGGTGCAGGCTTGAGGCCGGCCACCGGAGCGCTTTCGTCAAAGCCCGGGTCGCGCAGGTCGCGTACTTCAAACTCAGGCTCATCGCTGTAGTCGTCGGTATCGTCGTATTCGGGTTCCGGTTCGATTTCAGGCGCTTTCGGCTCCGGAGCGAAGCTGGTATGGAGCTGGCGCGCGAGGTCGCCGATTTCATCCTGGCGATCAGTGGCCGGGGTGTGTTCGTCGATATCCCGCAGCCAGATACGCAGTTGCATCAGCGGTGTGGAGATATGCCGCCCCAGACGCAGGCTCAAGGCCAGGGCCAGAGCCAGCAGGATCGCGCTCAAGATACCCATGCTTTGCAGGCTGATGGTCATCGGCTGCTGGAACTGCTGCATGTCGAGGCTGATACGCAGTTGGCCGGCTTTCACATCCTGAAAGGTGATATTGCTCTGGTAGAGGCCCTCGGCTTCACCCAGCAAGCCGTTCTTCGGGCGCTGCCCGGCTTCGGCCATGATCCGGTTGTCCACGCTATAAATGGCGGCGTGAGCCACCAGCGGGTTCTTGGTCAGGTTGTTGAGCAGCACGTTGAGGCTGAGGATGTCGTTGGACACCAGCAACTCAGTCGCCGAGGTGGCCGTCTGGGTCGTCAGGCTCGCACCCAGGGCGTCGGCTTGCTCATGCATGGCCTGCTTGAACTGCAAACCCATCACGCAGGCGTAGATCACCAAGGCCAAGGCGACCAGGATCACGTTATGGCTGGCGATGCGTAATGCGATCGGTACACGGCGGTGGCGCAGTGCCCGGAAGATCAGCAGGAAGAAGTTATCGGTTTTTACTGGCGTGGGCCGGTTCACTTGCGCTCGGCTCTTGGTCCGTGAAGTTGACGCGCAGTATAGCGACAGGCCCATGACCGGCAAAGCACTGGCTGTGCCCGATGGTCACTGAAAGTGGGTAGAATGCGGTTTTTTTCCAGCCTGGGGGTGCGCTTTGCGCGAAATTGTCCTGATCAACATCACGGGTGAAGACCGACCGGGTCTCACCGCGGCCATTACCGGCGTCCTGGCCCAGGGTGGTGTGAACATCCTCGACATCGGTCAGGCGGTGATCCACGACACCCTGTCGTTCGGCATTCTGGTGGAGATCCCCAGCACCGAACAGGCTTCGTCGGTACTCAAGGACATCCTGTTTACGGCCTATAAGCTGGATCAACAGGTGCGTTTCACCCCCGTGTCCGAAGCCGATTACCAGCACTGGGTGGAAGGCCAGGGCAAAAAACGCCATATCGTGACGTTGCTTACTCGTAAGGTAACGGCTGAACAATTGCAGCGTGTCAGCTCGATCACGGCCCACTACGGGTTGAATATCGACCATATCGACCGTCTGTCGGGTCGTATGCCCTTGGACACACCGGCCGACAAAGGCAAGGGCTGCATCGAGTTTTCTGTACGCGGTGAACCGGCTGACGCGCAAGCGCTGCGGGCCGAATTCCTGAGCGTGGCCCAGGAGTTGAATGTCGATATCGCCTTCCAGGAAGATTCGCTGTTCCGTCGCAACCGTCGTTTGGCGGTGTTCGACATGGACTCCACCCTGATCGAAGCCGAAGTCATCGACGAACTGGCCAAGGCAGCGGGAGTCGGCGAGCAAGTCAGCGAGATTACCGAGCGGGCGATGGCCGGTGAGCTGGATTTCCGTGCCAGCTTCAAGGAGCGCCTGGCGTTGCTCAAGGGCCTGGACGTGAGCGTGCTGGACTCCATCGGCGCATCCCTGCGCCTGACGGAAGGCGCCGAAACCCTGTTCGCCGAACTCAAGCGCCTGGGCTACAAGACCGCCATCCTGTCGGGCGGCTTCACCTACTTCGCCAAGCAGTTGCAGGCGAAGTTGGGCATTGACTATGTATTTGCCAACGAGCTGGAAGTAGTGGATGGCAAGGTGACCGGCGTGGCCGTCGAGCCGATTGTCGATGCGCAGCGCAAGGCCGACCTGCTCAAGGAATTGGCGCACAAGGAAGGCTTGCGCCTGGAGCAGACCATTGCGGTCGGCGACGGCGCCAATGACTTGCCGATGCTGGCGATTGCAGGATTGGGTGTGGCGTTTCGCGCCAAGCCGTTGGTCAAGCAGTCGGCCAAACAGGCGATTTCAACGCTGGGGCTCGATGGCGTGTTGTATCTGCTGGGCTTGCGCGACCGCGACGGTCAGTTATAAGCCGATCTCACTGTAGAAATACAGTCAAAAATGTGGGAGCCGGGCTTGCCCGCGATAGCGGCAGTTCAGTCAATGATGTGTTGACTGACACTCCGCTATCGCGGGCAAGCCCGGCTCCCACATAGGATGTCACCAGCAATATCAGGCTTTCGGCAATGCGATACCCTGGCCCATCTGCACTGGCGTACCCGCTGCCAGTTCTTCAGCCCACTTCACCTGATCCGGCCCGAACAGCACGATGGCGGTCGAGCCCAGCTTGAAACGGCCCAGCTCCGCACCTTTTTCCAAATGAATCGGCGCACGTGCGGCTTCGTCGTAGCGGAAGGTTTTCAGCTCGCGCTTGGGCGGCGTTACCAGCCCGGCCCACACCGTCTCAATCGACGCGACGATCATCGCACCCACCAACACCACGGCCATCGGGCCGCGCTCGGTGTCAAACAGGCATACAACCCGCTCGTTGCGCGCAAACAGCTCCGGCACGTTTTCGGCGGTGGTCTGGTTGACCGAGAAAATCCGACCTGGCACATAGACCATCTCACGCAAGGTGCCGGCCAGTGGCATGTGCACCCGGTGGTAGTCTTTGGGTGACAGGTAAATAGTCGCAAAATCGCCTCCCATGAACGGTGCAGCCAGCGCCGCGTCGCCACCGAGCAATTCCAGCACGCTGAAGCTGTGGCCCTTGGCCTGGAACACACGGCCATGTTCGATAGGGCCTAGCTGGCTGACGGCGCCATCGGCCGGGCTCAGCACGGCACCGGGAGTCTGGTCGAGCGGGCGGGCGCCGTCTTTCAAGGCGCGGGTGAAGAACGCGTTGAAATGCTCATAGGCGCTCAGGTCTTCAACCAGGGCCTGGGACATGTCCACTTGATAGCGCTTGGCGAACCAGGCGGTGAAGGCGTTCTTGAACCAGCGCACGCGGCACTCGGCAATGCAACCGGCCAGGCGCGAGAGCAAGTGGTGTGGCAGCAAGTACTGGCTGAGGATAAACAACTGCTTTTTCATAACTGTCCTTAAACCTTACATCTCAACGGGGGTGTCGGGGTGGTTGCCCCATTCGCCCCAGGAACCGGCATAGCCTTTGACTCGTGGATAACCGAGCGCCTTGGCCACCAGGTAGGTGAAGCCAGAGCGGTGGTGAGTCTGGCAGTGGGTAATGATTTCTTTATCGCGGGTCAGCCCGAGCTCTTCGAGGACCTGTGGCATGTCGCGACGGATGCGCAGGTTGCGCGCCTTGTCCATGCCGGCGGTCCATTCGAAGTTCACCGCGCCGGGAATATGGCCCCCCTTGGCGGCGAGCACTTTTTCGCCGGAATATTCCAGCGGGCCGCGGGCATCCCAGATGCCCAGGTCGGCCGCGCCGAGACGGCTTTGCAGGTACTCACGGGTAGCCGTGGGGCCATCGTGCAACGTGAGGCTGACGGGGCCGCCTGCCGGCGCGGGCACTTCGATGGAGAGTGGGTACTTTTCCTCCAGCCATGCCAGCAGGCCGCCGTCGAGGTAGTGATATTTCTGGTGACCGATCACGTCGAGCATCCAGATAAAGCGTCCGGCCCAGCCGCCGCCTTCGTCGTCATAGACCACGTAGGTCGCGTCCGGGGTGTGGCCCAGTTCGCCGAACAGTTTTTCCAGGTCGGCCTTGCTCGGCAGCAAGCCGGGTGCCGGTGGCTGGCCCAGTTGGGTGCGCTTGGGGTCAACAAAATGCGCGCCGGGGATATGCCCTTCGGCGTAGCGGGCGGCACTGGTGAGGTCCACCAGAATCAAGTGCTCGGCATCCAGTTGAGCGAGCAGGTCACTGGATTCGATCACCAGCGGCAAGCCAGAGAAGTCAGGCATGTGAGGTCTCCTGGGCACAAATGTTGGTGATAAAGGCCGCTGATTGTAGCGCAAGCATCAGGCGCTGCGGTTGGTAAAGCTGTGCAGGGCTTTTTCGATGCATTGGGCGGTTTTGCCGAACGCCTGCACGGTGGTTTCCGAGAATGGTCCGCCGCCTTGGTCCGCCACTACCAGCATCACCACGCGGCCATTGCAGCTCAGCGAACGCAGCAGCAAGTGCTCGCCCGTAAACAGGCGACGCAGGATAGGCGGCAGCAGGGCGGAAAACTGCGCATGGTTGTCGGGGGTCAGACGCACCTGAGCGGACTTTTCCAGCAGGCGTTGCAGCAATGTGCTGTTGACCACATCCAGGCTCAGGTGCGCGGCGTCCCTGGGCAAACCGTCGGCCTGATGCACGCGCAAGGTGCTCAGGGCGCGATCGGCCATGAACAACAACACCCGCTGCATGCCACTGGCAACCAAGGCGTGCTTGGCGCAGGTGGTCAGGTGCATGGCGTTGGCAAAGCGGCTCGGCTCGACCAGCAACTCGGTGCAATGAGTGCGCCATACGGCCAGGGCTTCAGCCGTGGGCGGCGGCGCGGGCAACAAGCCGCGATGGACTTTTTGCACATGCCACGGCCAGATCAGCGACAGCGCCGGGTGCCAGAGGTCGGGCATCAAGGTGGTGCGGGCGCTCGTGACTGCCTGCTGGTGCGCCTGTTGTTGCACATCACTCAAGGGCACTTGCAGGTATAGCGCGGTGAGGTATTGCCAGCGTTCGGTGTGCGGGCAGGTCCAGGATTCCTGGGCGGACATCGCCAGGCCGTTGGCCAGCAACACGGTATTGGCTGGCTGGTTCAGCCAGCGGCGCAGGTTGGGGTCGGCGTCGAGCAATTGCTGGTGGCGCAAGGCGTCGTCTTCGCGGGCAATGTGCAGCGCCTTGACCAGCAGGCGTTGCTCGGCCAGCAGCAGCTTGTAGCCCTGCGAAACCCAGATCGGCAGGTGCCAGGCTTCGGTCAGGCCCAGGCACAGGTCCAGCAAGCGCACACCGAACAGTTCCTGCTCGACCTGGCGCGCCGACTGGCCCTTGTGAATCACCCGCAGCTCCCATTCCTCCAAAAGCTTGGGGTAGGCGACGGCCATCGGCCACAGTGGCGACAGAAACAGCAGGCTGCCCCAGTGGATGTCCTGCCATAGCCGCGCCAAGCGACTGCCGAACAAGCCGTTGGCTTGCTGGGACGCGTGCTGGCTGACCAGCAGCAGTTGGCGCAATGCGGCTGGGATTTCTCCAGCCGGCACCGAAGGTAGGCGTGCCAGCAACTCCTCGGCACGTTTGAGGCCGAGACGGTTAAGCGCTACTTCGAGGTTTTCGGCGGGCTCGGCCAGGCTCCCATGGGCCTGGCTGTTGGCCTCGCGCATCGCGCTCAGCACCAGGGCCGGGCTGTTTTGCATCAGCTCGGCAATATCTCGCAATGAACTGCGACTGTCGCGGATGGCTTTGCACACGCGCTCATGGTTGGCCTGGGGAACGGGCAGCAGCACGTCGTCCAGGCGCTTGATCCAAGCGGCGAGGGTGGTGGGGCGGTTCGTTGGGACTGTCGTTTCGATTGCCATGATTGGGGCGCGATCATCACTTGTGTTCAACACACCCGGAACGGGCCGAATTGGCTTTTCGCCTTAACGGGCTATAGTCTGGCGCAGTTTTGCCGATAAGTAGAACAAGAGTTTTCTGCTGCACCCACTATGTCCATGAACCCGACGGCGCAAGTACCCATCTCCTATGGCTAAAATTATCGGCATCATTGTCGTCATCGCAAGTGTGCTCGGAGGGTACGTCCTCTCCCACGGTAAAATCGCCGCATTGATCCAACCTTTCGAAGTGCTGATCATCGGCGGCGCCGCGTTTGGCGCATTCTTGCAGGCCAACCCCGGCTACATGACCATGCACGTGATCAAGAAATCGCTGGGCATGTTCAGTTCGCGTTTTTCCCACACCTTCTATCTGGAAGTGCTGGGGCTGATCTACGAGATCCTCAACAAGAGCCGCCGCGAAGGCATGATGGCGATCGAAGGCGACATCGAAGACGCCGCCGCCAGCCCGATTTTCGCCAAGTACCCGGCCGTGCTCAAAGATGAGCGCATGACCGCGTATATCTGTGACTACCTGCGCATCATGTCCTCCGGCAACATGGCTCCCCATGAGCTGGAAGGCCTGTTCGACATGGAGTTGTTCAGCCTCAAGGAAGAGCTGGAGCATCCTTCCCATGCCGTGACCGGCATCGCCGACGGCATGCCCGGTTTCGGTATTGTCGCGGCGGTGCTGGGTATCGTGGTGACCATGGCGTCCTTGGGCGAGGGCGATCAAGCGGCCATCGGCATGCACGTGGGTGCGGCGCTGGTGGGTACCTTCTTCGGTATTCTCGCGGCCTATGGCTTCTTCGGCCCGCTCGCTACTTCCCTGGCCCACGATGCCAAGGAAGAGGTCAACCTCTACGAAGCGATCAAGGCGTGCCTGGTGGCTTCGGCATCGGGGATGCCGCCATCGCTGGCCGTGGAGTTCGGGCGCAAGGTGCTGTACCCCAAGCATCGCCCAAGTTTCTCCGAGCTGGAACAAGCGGTTCGCGGTCGCTAAGCCATGGAAAACAACCAGCCGATCATCATCAAGCGCGTCAAGCGCTTCGCTGCGGGGCACCATGGTGGTGCCTGGAAAATCGCGTTTGCCGACTTTGCCACGGCGATGATGGCGTTCTTCCTGGTGCTGTGGCTGATGTCCACCGCCACACCGGAACAGAAGATCGCCATCGCCGGTTACTTCAAAGACCCGATTGGCTTTTCGGAAAGCGGTACGCCATTTGTCATCGATCTGGGCGGTTCACCGCAACTGGCGCCAGAGCGCACCATCAACCCGGAAGTGCAAACTGAGTCGCCCCAGGAAAAAATCCCGATTGAGCGCGATACCGTCGAAACCATGGCCGAGCAGGTCGAGCAGGAACGCCTGGAACTGTTGCTGCAGGAGTTGCAGACCAAGGTTGAGGAAAACCCGCAACTGCTGAAGTTCAAGGACCAGATTTCGTTCGAGATCACGCCCGAAGGGCTGCGCATCCAGATCACGGACGCCGCCAACCGGCCGATGTTCGATTCCGGCAGTGCGCGCTTGAAGCCGTACTTTGAAGACATCCTGCTGGCCATGGCCGACACCATCAAGGCGGTACCGAACAAGATCAGCATCAGCGGCCATACCGACGCCAAGCCCTACGCGGGCCAGGGCGACTTCGGCAACTGGGAACTCTCGGCCAACCGCGCCAACGCCGCCCGCCGTGCGCTGGTGGCCGGCAGCTATCCGGACCCACAAGTGGCACGGGTGGTGGGCTTTGCCTCATCGCAGTTATTTGATCCCAAAGACCCGTTCAACCCGGTCAACCGCCGTATCGATATCGTGGTGCTGACCAAAAAAGCCCAGCGTGCGATTGAAGGCGATCAACCACCGCCACCGGTACCGACTCAGGGCGATGGTGCCCCTGGCGAAGTGCCGGCCGACCCCAACGCACTGCCGCCTGAGCAGGAACCACTGCCGGCCCATGAGTTGCGGCAGAAGCTGAACCTGTTTGATGACGGTGGGATGAAGGATCCTACGGTGCCTGCGCCGGCCTCGTAACTTATCTCTCTACAGCAGAAACCAAAACGCCCCGAATCATTCGGGGCGTTTTCATTGGCGGTCAGAGTGGCAGGTAGGCTTTGACACCATTAACTACGCCTCGCATGTCGTCGGCGCGCAGGCGTGGGACAAAGTACTCTCGGCCTTTTGTGCGAGTCTTTCTATGCAGCTTGTCGAGGCGCTCGAAGCTGACGGTATAAATCATGTCGCACTTCACCCAAAGCTCTTTATAGCCATCGGACTGAAGTGGATTGGTGCGTAGCAAGTGGTGCCAGTCGTGCTGGGTTTCTGGCGCAGTAGAGGATATGGGCACCACGGTGCAGAGCTTGCGATTGTGGGTCGCGGTAGGCGATATCACGACAACCTTGCGGATTTTCAGCATTTCCGGTGCAACAAAACCTCGTGTGAAGTCACACAGCAGCACGTCGCCTTGTTTGGGGTGATAGTAGAGAGCCAATGTTAATTCCCCACAAAAAGCAAAGCCGCCCGAAGGCGGCTTCATTCGACACGCAGCGGAGCTTGCTTCGCCCCTTCTGCGCCGCTGGATCAACCCCGAAAAGGATCCAGACTCCTGCCAGCTTTCGCTGGTGACGGAGCAATTATGGGCATCAGGAAATCTGAATACAAGCTGGCTTGTGTGTATGAGCCACCCAGTTGATCCGGATTCTTGATTCCCGCTCCTGTTAAATCAATGGGCTAGGGCGTTCAGCGCCGTGGTTTATGTGTATCAAGAAATTGACCGTCAATAACTGCTCTCAGGCAAGCTCGCAATAATCGACCGATAGCTGTTCATCCGCTGCTGTTGCACGCGGCCATCTTCCAGGGCCTTGAGCAATGCACAGCCCGGCTCGCGGTCGTGTTTGCAGTCGCGGAAGCGGCAGGTGCCGATCAGGTCGTTGAACTCGATAAAGCCCGCTTCCACATCGCTGCGGCTGACGTGGCCCAAGCCGAATTCACGAATACCCGGGGAGTCGATCAGCTCGCCGCCACCGGGGAAGTGGAACAGCCTCGCAGTGGTGGTGGTGTGAGTGCCCTGGCCGGACAGTTCCGACAGTGGCCCCACGCGGGTGTCGACTTCCGGCAACAGGCTGTTGACCAGCGATGACTTGCCCACGCCAGACTGGCCGACAAACACGCTGATGCGCCCGTCCAGCTGCTGTTGCAGCTGTTCCATGCCGTTGCCGTGGTGGGCCGACACTTCCAGCACCGGGTAGCCCAGGGTGCGATAGACCGCCAGCAACGCATTGAGCGCCGGGGCGTTCTGCTCGTCGATCAGGTCGAATTTGTTCAACAGCAACAGCGGGCGGATGCCGGCGTGTTCGGCCGCGACCAGGTAGCGGTCGATCAGGTTGGCATGGGGCTCGGGCAACGGTGCGAACACGATCACAATCATGTCGACGTTGGCTGCCACCGGCTTGAGCTGGCCACGGCTGTCGGGGCGACGCAGTTCGGTGCTTCGCGGCAACTGGGCGACGATCACGCCGATGCCCTGGTTGCCGGCGCGCCACACGACTTTGTCGCCGGTCACCAGCGCAGGCAGGTTGGCGCGCAGGTGGCAACGGGACACCGAGCCTGCGAGTTCGCCTTCCAGCGCCTCGACTTCGACTTGCACACCAAAGTGCGCGATCACCAGGCCCGTTTGTTCGGGGCCCAAGTCGCCGCCCTCGAGCGCTTCCACGGCGGAGGATTCACGTTTGGCGGCACGCGCTGCGCGTTCACCTTGAATCTTTTCGATGCGCCAGTTTTGGCGACGGTTGAGCTGGCGTTTGGCCATTGGTGTTCCGTGTCGATAATGCAAAAGTTGGGTAAAACGGTCGCGAGTCTAGCACGGCCCCGCCTGCTAAACTGCGCAGCTACGCCAAGGTGCCAAGAGAATCAAGCCATGCAAAACCCACAGAACCTGATTTGGATCGATCTGGAAATGACCGGTCTGAACCCCGACAGCGACGTCATCATCGAGATGGCGACGATTGTCACCGACAGCAACCTCAACACCTTGGCCGAAGGTCCGGTGATCGCCATCCACCACAGCGACGCCGTGCTCGCCACCATGGATGAGTGGAACACCCGCACCCACGGTAACTCCGGGCTGACCCAGCGTGTGCGCGACAGCCGCATCAGCATGGCCGAAGCCGAAGCCGAAACCATCGCATTCCTGGAAAAATGGGTGCCCAAGGGCAAGTCGCCGATCTGCGGCAACAGCATCTGCCAGGACCGTCGCTTCCTTTATACGCATATGAAGGCGCTGGAGAGCTACTTCCACTATCGCAACCTGGACGTATCGACGCTTAAAGAGCTGGCTGCGCGTTGGGCGCCGGAAGTCAAAGACAGCTTCCATAAAGGCAGCACGCACCTGGCGTTGGATGATATTCGTGAGTCGATCGCCGAGTTGCAGCATTACCGCAAGCATTTCATCAAGGCTTGAAACGGGGCGACTGCTGAACATGTGGGAGGGGGCTTGCTCCCGATGGCGTTGTGTCAGCCCCAGATGCATTGACTGACACTCCCTCATCGGGAGCAAGCCCCCTCCCACACTTGAATGGGTTTGCAAATCCAAGTGTTGGAGAGCGTTTGCCCCCTTTTGGTGCCATCAGCAAATGATTAGACTGCCGGCCTCCCTGCAAGGATCGCCATCATGCTGTTGATGCTCTACCTCATCGCCATCACCGCCGAAGCCATGACCGGCGCCTTGTCCGCCGGTCGGCGCGGCATGGACTGGTTTGGCGTGGTGCTCATCGCCTGCGTAACGGCCCTGGGCGGTGGTTCGGTGCGCGATGTGCTGCTCGGCCACTACCCGCTGACCTGGGTCAAGCACCCGGAGTACCTGGTGCTGACCTCCGTCGCGGCGCTGGTGACGATCTTTATCGCGCCGCTGATGCGCCGCCTGCGCTCACTGTTTTTGGCGCTGGACGCCTTGGGGTTGGTGGCATTCACCCTGATCGGCTGCATGACCGCCCTGGAAATGGGTCACGGCATGTTGGTAGCGTCCGTCAGCGGGGTCATCACCGGCGTATTCGGGGGCATCCTGCGGGATATCTTCTGTAACGACATTCCGCTGATCTTCCGCCGCGAGTTGTACGCCAGCGTGTCGTTCCTGGCCGCCTGGTTCTACTTGCTGTGCCTGTATCTGGAACTGCCCAGCGAACAGGCGATTCTGCTGACGCTGTTCAGCGGCTTTCTATTGCGCCTGCTGGCGATCCGTTTTCACTGGGAAATGCCCAAGTTCGTCTACAACGACGACGTACACTAGCGGGCCGCGTGCTGGTTCAGCGCCCACTCCACATGCTCGCGAACCAGCTCTGAGGGGTAGTCCCGCCGCGCCTTCAAGGCTTCCAATACCGGAATGCTTGACGGCGCATTGCCCAGGCCCACCGCCAGATTGCGTAACCAGCGCTCGTAACCGGCGCGGCGCAGGGGGGAGCCCTCGGTGCTGCTGAGGAATTTATCCTCGTCCCACATAAACAGTTCGGCTAACTCGGCGTTATCCAGGTTGTGCCTGGGCTTGAAATCGCTTTCGGCAGTGGGTCGAGCGAAACGATTCCATGGACAAACGATCTGACAGTCATCGCAGCCAAAGACGCGGTTGCCGATCAGTGGGCGCAGGTCCTCGGGAATGGCGCTTTTGAGTTCGATGGTCAGGTAGGAGATGCAGCGCCGGGCGTCCAGCACGTAAGGACCGACGAAGGCGTTGGTGGGGCAGATGTCCAGGCACGCCGTGCAACGGCCGCAGTGCTCGGTAGTGTGGGGTGGGTCCACCGGCAACGGTAAATCGACAAACAGTTCGCTCAAGAAGAAATAACTGCCGGCCTTGCGGTTGAGCACAAGGGTGTTTTTACCGATCCAGCCCAATCCGGCTTGTTCGGCGATGGCTTTTTCCAGGACCGGCGCGCTGTCGACAAAGGCGCGAAAGCCGAACGGCCCGATCTGCGCCTGGATGCGGTCGGCCAGTTGCTGCACGCGCTTGCGGATCAGCTTGTGGTAGTCGCGGCCCAGGGCGTAGCGCGAGATATAGGCTTTTTCCGGCTGGCCCAGCAGTTGCGCCATCTGGGTGTCGCCGGGCAGGTAGTCCATGCGCAGTGACACCACGCGCAAGGTGCCGGGTACCAGTTCATCGGGATGGGAGCGTTTGCTGCCGTGGGCGCCCATGTAGTCCATCTCGCCGTGGTAGCCCGCGTCGAGCCAGCGTTGAAGGTGCTGTTCATGCTCAGCCAGGTCCAGGCCACTGATGCCGACTTGTTGAAAGCCCAGCTCGCGGCCCCAGTCTTTGATCGATTGGGCGAGGGCGGGCAGATCGGAGGTAATAGCAGGCATGAGACACGGGAAACCACAGGTTAGATGCGTATAATTCTGCCAGACATCGGAGCTTGAAGACGCATGCCTCAGACAAAACACCCAATTACCGACGTTCAGCTGTTGTTGCCCGGCCATTTGCCGCAACTGGCTGCGCGTTCTCCGGACGCCCATAAGGGCCAGTTCGGCCACCTGCTGGTCATCGGTGGTGACCGTGGCTTTGGCGGTGCGGCGCTGCTGAGCACCGAAAGTGCCCTGCGCGGTGGCGCCGGCATGGTCTCGCTGGCAACTCGACCGGAACATGTGCCAGCCGCTCTGGCCCGGCTGCCGGAAGTCATGGCTGTCGGCGTGAGCTCGGCCAACCAGTTGATGGGCCTGCTGGAAAAAATCTCGGTGATCGTCATTGGCCCAGGCCTGGGCGATGCCGCTTGGGGCAAAAGCCTGTTGTCGGTCGCGGCCAATGCCCGCCAGCCGCAGGTGTGGGACGCCGACGCGCTCAATCAACTGGCCACTGGCAGCGTCGAGCTGCCGGCCAACTGTGTGATTACTCCTCATCCGGGCGAAGCTGCGCGTTTGTTGGGGCTATCGACAGCCGAGGTTCAGGCTGATCGCCTTAATGTGGCGCGCGCGTTGAGCCAAAAATTCAATGCAGTGGCTATCCTCAAGGGTGCTGGCAGTTTGATTGCCAGCCCGGATGGACGGCTTGCCCGTTGTGATCAAGGCCACCCGGCGATGGCGACGGCGGGGCTTGGGGATGTCTTGGCTGGTCTGGTCGGCGCGCTATTGGCTCAGGGTATGCCCGCGTACGAGGCAAGCTGCCTGGCCGTGTGGTTGCACGCTACCGCTGGCGACCGCCAGGGCAGTTTTGGTCGGGGGCTGGCTGCCAGCGAACTGATCCCTGCCATTCGTCAATTGCTGGAGGAGCAGTCGCCGTGCCTGAAGTAATTCTTTTCCTGGCAGATGAAGAGGCCATGGTCGCGTTGGGGCAGCGTCTTTCGCAGGTCACGCAAGGGGCAGGGTTGATCTTTCTCGAAGGCGATCTCGGCGCAGGCAAAACCACATTGTCCCGGGGGATTATTCGCGGCCTGGGCCATACCGGCGCGGTAAAAAGCCCGACCTTTACGTTGGTCGAGCCCTACGAGATCGGCGACGTGTGTGCTTTCCACTTCGATCTTTATCGCCTGGTAGATCCAGAGGAACTGGAGTACATGGGCATCCGTGATTACTTCGATGAAGATGCGCTGTGCCTGATCGAATGGCCAGATAAAGGCACAGGCTTTTTGCCAAAGCCAGACATGACCATTACCATTACGCCGCATGAGCACGGACGTCAGCTGAAGTTGTTGCCCCAGAGCGTGCGCGCTGAAGCGTGGTGCACCGCTCTGGCATTGGAATTCAAATAAAATTGGTGGGGTTAGGTATGCGCTTTCGCGCGTTGGTTGCTGTCGTGGGGGTGTTGCTTGCGGCAATGACTGTCAATGCTCTGGCTGCTTCACAGGTAAAGAGCGTTCGCCTGTGGCGAGCGCCGGATAACACGCGACTGGTGTTCGACCTGTCTGGCCCGGTCCAGCACAGCGTCTTTACCCTGACGGCGCCTGATCGCCTGGTGATCGACATCAACGGTGCGAGCCTGGCCGCGCCGCTGAAGGTGCCTACCGCCAATACCCCGATTGCCGCCATGCGCTCGGCCCAGCGTACGCCGACCGACCTGCGCGTGGTCATCGACCTGAAAAAGGCCGTGACGCCTAAGAGCTTCTCCCTGGCGCCCAACGCCCAATACGGTAACCGACTGGTGGTCGACCTGTTCGACAACCCCGCCGACGCGGCACCACCGCCTGCGCCGACGCCAAGCGTGGCTACCGTGCCTGCGGTGCCGGTCAACCCGTCGCAACCCCAGGTCAAATTGCCACCGCCGCCGCCCGCGCCGGCAGGCAAGCGCGACATTATCGTGGTGATCGACGCCGGCCACGGTGGCGAAGATCCGGGGGCTTCCGGCTCACGCGGCCAGCATGAGAAAGACGTGGTACTGGCCATCGCTCGCGAGCTGCAACGCCAGGTCAACGGCATGAAAGGCTACCGCGCCGAGCTGACCCGCACCGGTGACTACTTCATTCCGTTGCGTGGCCGTACCGAAATTGCGCGCAAGAAGGGCGCTGACCTGTTCGTGTCCATTCACGCCGACGCCGCGCCTTCAACTGCTGCATTTGGTGCCTCGGTATTTGCCCTGTCGGATCGCGGTGCCACGTCCGAGACCGCCCGCTGGCTGGCCGACAGTGAAAACCGCTCCGACTTGATCGGCGGGGCCGGCAACGTGTCCCTCGATGACAAGGACAAGATGCTCGCCGGTGTGCTGCTCGACCTGTCGATGACCGCCTCGCTGACCTCCAGCCTTAACGTTGGCCAGAAAGTCCTGAGCAATATCGGTCGTGTGACGTCGCTGCATAAACAGCGGGTGGAACAAGCCGGGTTCATGGTGTTGAAGTCGCCGGACATCCCGTCGATCCTGGTGGAAACCGGGTTTATCTCCAACGCCAACGAGGCCTCCAAGCTGGCCAGCGCCAGCCACCAGCAAGCGCTGGCGCGTTCCATCAGTGCGGGCGTGCGCCAGTTCTTCCAGCAGAACCCACCACCGGGCACTTATATCGCCTGGCTACGTGATTCCGGCAAAATCGCCCAGGGCCCGCGTGACCATCGTGTGCAGCCCGGCGACACCGTTGCCATGCTGGCGGTACGTTTCCAGGTCACGCCTGCGGCCTTGCGCAGCGCCAATAACCTGAAAACCGATGAGTTGAAGATCGGCCAGGTGTTGACCATTCCCGGCACTGAATTGGCGGCACAGTAATGAGCGAATCCTTGTTGAACAGCGGCTCGCGCATCGAATTGCTCAGCCCGCGCCTGGCTAACCAGATTGCTGCGGGTGAGGTGGTCGAGCGCCCTGCGTCGGTGATCAAGGAGCTGCTGGAAAACAGCATCGACTCTGGTGCCAGGCGCATCGATGTCGACGTGGAGCAGGGCGGCGTCAAGTTGCTGCGGGTACGTGATGACGGCAGCGGCATCTCCTCCGATGATCTGCCGCTGGCTCTGGCCCGTCACGCCACCAGCAAGATCCGTGATCTGGAAGACCTTGAGCGGGTCATGAGCCTGGGTTTTCGCGGTGAAGCCCTGGCCTCCATCAGTTCCGTGGCGCGCCTGACCCTGACCTCCCGCACCCGCGACGCCGAGCAAGCCTGGCAAGTGGAAACCGAAGGTCGCGACATGGCGCCTCGGGTCCAGCCGGCTGCACACCCGGTGGGCACTTCGGTGGAGGTGCGCGACCTGTTCTTCAACACCCCGGCGCGGCGCAAATTCCTCAAGGCCGAGAAAACCGAATTCGATCACCTGCAAGAAGTCATCAAGCGCCTGGCCCTGGCCCGTTTCGATGTGGCGTTTCACCTGCGCCACAACGGCAAGACCATCCTCAGTCTGCACGAAGCCAACGACGACGCCGCCCGCGCACGACGTGTGGCAGCCGTGTGCGGCAGCGGTTTCCTGGAGCAGGCGCTGCCGATTGAAATCGAGCGCAATGGCCTGAGGTTGTGGGGTTGGGTGGGGTTGCCGACGTTCTCCCGTAGCCAGGCCGACTTGCAGTACTTCTTTGTGAATGGCCGTGCGGTTCGCGACAAGCTGGTAGCCCACGCGGTGCGCCAGGCTTATCGCGACGTGCTGTTCAACGGCCGGCACCCCACGTTTGTGCTGTTCTTCGAGGTCGACCCGTCGGTGGTCGACGTCAACGTGCACCCGACCAAGCACGAAGTACGCTTCCGGGACGGGCGCATGGTGCATGACTTCCTGTATGGCACGCTGCACCGCGCCTTGGGCGATGTGCGCCCGGATGATCAACTGTCAGCGCCGATTGTCACGGCGGTGGTGCGCCCGAGCGGTCCTGAGGCCGGTGAGTTCGGTCCGCAAGGTGAAATGAGCCTGGCGGCCAACCTGCTGCAATCGACGCCGTCGCAGCCAGCCTACACGGCGCCAAACTCGGGTGCCGGTGCGGGTTACCAGTACCAATACACACCGCGTCCGCAGTCGACGGTGCCGGTGGCTGAGGCCCAGGCGGCTTACCGGGAGTTTTTCGCGCCGCTGCCGGGTGCCGAGCCGGGTGCTGCTCCCTCGTTGCCGGAAGGCGGCGGTGATATCCCGCCGCTGGGCTATGCCCTGGCGCAGCTCAAGGGCATCTACATCCTTGCGGAAAACGCCCATGGCCTGGTGCTGGTGGACATGCATGCCGCCCATGAGCGGATCATGTACGAACGCCTGAAGATCGCCATGGCCAGCGAAGGCCTCAGCGGTCAACCGCTGCTGGTGCCGGAGTCCCTGGCCGTGAGCCAGCGCGAGGCCGATTGCGCCGAAGAACACCACAGCGTGTTCCAGAAGCTGGGTTTTGAGCTACAACGCCTGGGCCCGGAAACCCTGGCGATCCGTCAAATTCCCGCGCTGCTCAAGCAGGCCGAAGCCAACCGCCTGGTGGCCGATGTGCTGGCCGACCTGATGGAGTACGGCACCAGCGACCGTATCCAGGCGCATATCAACGAATTGCTCGGCACCATGGCCTGCCACGGCGCCATCCGCGCCAATCGCCGCCTGGCCCTGCCGGAAATGAACGGCCTGCTGCGTGACATGGAAAACACCGAGCGCAGCGGCCAATGCAACCATGGCCGACCGACCTGGACCCAAATGGGCCTGGACGATCTGGACAAACTGTTCTTGCGCGGCCGTTGATGAGCGCCTTGCCCCCCGCGATCTTCCTGATGGGCCCCACGGCCGCCGGCAAGACGGACCTGGCCATCGAGCTGACCAAGGTGCTGCCCTGCGAGTTGATCAGTGTCGACTCTGCCCTGGTTTACCGGGACATGGATATCGGCACGGCCAAGCCGTCCAAAGCGCTATTGGCCCAATATCCGCATAAATTGATCGACATCATCGACCCGGCGCAGAGCTATTCGGCTGCGGATTTTCGCACCGACGCCCTAGCGGCCATGGCCGAGATCACCGCGCGCGGCAATATCCCGCTGCTGGTGGGTGGCACCATGCTCTACTACAAGGCATTGCAGGAAGGGCTGGCCGATATGCCGCCTGCCGATGCCCAGGTGCGCGCCGAACTCGAAGAAGAGGCTGCACGCCTCGGCTGGCAAGCCCTGCACGACCAATTGGCGGCGGTGGACCCGGTGTCCGCGGCGCGCATTCACCCCAATGACCCCCAGCGCCTCACCCGTGCCCTGGAAGTCTGGCGTGTGAGTGGCCGGACCATGACTGAACACAGGCTGAAACAAAGTGCGCAAAGTGCTGATGCAGGCGCATCTGGACAGTCACAATTGCCCTATACTGTGGCGAATCTGGCCATCGCTCCGGCAAATCGCCAGGTGCTGCATGAACGAATTGCACAAAGATTCACAATTATGTTGGAACAGGGGTTTGTGGACGAGGTCGTAGCACTGCGTTCAAGAGGTGACCTGCATGCCGGGCTGCCTTCGATACGTGCTGTAGGCTACCGCCAAGTCTGGGATCATCTGGATGGCAAGCTGACGTCAGCCGAAATGCAGGAGCGCGGCATCATCGCCACGCGCCAATTGGCGAAGCGCCAGTTCACCTGGCTGCGCAGCTGGAGCGATTTGCACTGGTTGGACAGCCTGGACAGCGACAATCTGTCACGCGCCTTGAAATACTTGGGAACGGTCTCCATATTGAGCTGAGTCCTTGCAATTGCCGTCTATCCTTGGGGGTGTGACGGCCATAAGCTATCTATTTTCCGATTTTTTATTATTGATCCTTAAAGGAGTGCGGCACATGTCAAAAGGGCATTCGCTACAAGACCCTTACTTGAATACTTTACGTAAAGAGAAAGTTGGGGTTTCCATCTATCTGGTCAACGGTATCAAGTTGCAAGGCACGATCGAGTCGTTCGACCAGTTCGTGATCCTGCTGAAAAACACCGTCAGCCAGATGGTCTACAAACACGCTATCTCGACAGTCGTTCCAGTTCGTCCAATCCGTCTGCCTAGCGCAGCAGGTGATGAACAGGGTGACGCTGAGCCAGGTAACGCCTGATAGGAGTCTCCTTTGTTCTTTGAGCGCCACGGTGGTGGTGAGCGAGTAATCCTCGTTCACTTGGATGGACAGGACCCTGAGGCGCGCGAAGATCCGCAGGAGTTTCAGGAGTTGGCAAATTCGGCCGGCGCCGAGACCGTTGCGTTTTTTAACGTGCCGCGTCATCGGCCAACCGCCAAATACCTGATCGGCAGCGGCAAGGTCGAGGAACTGCGCGACCTGGTTCACGCTGAAGAAGCCGATCTGGTGATCTTCAATCACACCCTCACGCCCAGTCAGGAACGTAACCTCGAACGTGTTTTCGAGTGTCGCGTGATCGACCGTACCGGCCTGATTCTCGATATTTTCGCCCAGCGCGCCCGTACCCATGAAGGCAAGCTCCAGGTCGAACTGGCTCAGCTTGATCACATGAGCACCCGCCTGGTTCGCGGCTGGACTCACCTTGAGCGTCAAGGTGGCGGCATCGGTATGCGCGGTCCGGGTGAAACCCAGCTGGAAACCGACCGGCGTCTGCTGCGGGTTCGCCTGCGCCAGATCAAGGGCCGCCTGGAAAAAGTCCGCAGCCAGCGCGAACAATCGCGCCGTGGCCGTTCCCGTGCGGATATCCCTACCGTGTCCCTGGTGGGTTATACCAACGCCGGCAAGTCCACGCTGTTCAACAACGTGACGAAATCGGACGTGTACGCGGCCGACCAACTGTTCGCCACCCTCGACCCGACCTTGCGCCGTCTGGACATAGACGACCTGGGGCCGATTGTCCTGGCCGATACCGTG
This sequence comes from Pseudomonas sp. 910_23, assembly GCF_052850795.1. Taxonomy (NCBI): domain Bacteria; kingdom Pseudomonadati; phylum Pseudomonadota; class Gammaproteobacteria; order Pseudomonadales; family Pseudomonadaceae; genus Pseudomonas; species Pseudomonas sp. 910_23. Next base: position 277,859 of record NZ_VXCZ01000002.1, read on the forward strand.
GGTTTCATTCGTCACTTGCCGCACAAGCTGGTCGAGGCATTTCGGTCTACGCTCGAAGAGTCGAGCAATTCCGACCTGCTGCTGCACGTGATCGATGCGGCCGAACCGGATCGCATGTTGCAGATTGAACAGGTCATGGTGGTGCTGGGCGAGATTGGTGCCCAGGACTTGCCGATCCTCGAGGTCTATAACAAACTCGATTTGCTTGAAGGTGTTGAGCCACAAATCCAGCGTGACGAAAACGGCAAGCCCCAGCGGGTCTGGCTGTCGGCGCGTGATGGCAGTGGTTTGGACCTGCTTGAGCAAGCAATTGCCGAACTGCTGGGCAGCGATTTGTTTGTCGGCACCTTGCGCTTGCCGCAGCGTTTTGCTCGACTGCGGGCACAGTTTTTCGAACTGGGTGCGGTACAGAAAGAAGAACACGACGAAGAAGGTGTCAGCTTGCTGGCCGTTCGATTGCCACGCTCGGAGCTCAATCGACTGGTCAGTCGCGAGGGTGTTGTGCCGGCGGAGTTCATTGAACAACACACTTTGCAATAAAAGCCTGAGAAAGCGGTTGTGCCGCAGTAGCAGGCATTCTGTAGCATTGGTCGGCGCGCCGTGGGTGCGTCTTTGCTTTATCAGATGGAGAGCGCTATGGCTTGGAATGAGCCGGGTGGCAACTCGAATAATCAGGATCCTTGGGGTGGTAAGCGCCGCAATAATGGCGACCGCAAGGGGCCACCGGATCTCGACGAGGCCTTCCGAAAGCTGCAGGAAAGCCTGAATGGGTTGTTCGGTGGTGGAAAAAAACGTGGCGGTGACGACGGCGGTCGCACCAGCAAGGGCGGCGGCTACGGCCTGCTGGGCCTGGGTCTTGTCGTGCTCGCGGCCGTATGGCTGTACAGCGCGGTCTACGTGGTGGACGAGCAGGAGCAAGCCGTGGTGCTGCGCTTCGGCAAGTACTACGAGACTGTCGGGCCGGGCCTGAACATCTATTTCCCGCCGATCGACAAGAAGTACATGGAAAACGTCACGCGTGAGCGTGCGTACACCAAGCAGGGCCAGATGCTGACCGAAGACGAGAACATCGTCGAAGTGCCGCTGACCGTGCAGTACAAGATCAGCAACCTGCAGGACTACGTGCTGAACGTTGACCAGCCGGAAATCAGCCTGCAACACGCAACTGAAAGCGCCCTGCGCCACGTGGTGGGTTCTACCGCCATGGACCAGGTGCTGACCGAAGGTCGTGAGTTGATGGCCAGCGAAATCAAGGAGCGCCTGCAACGGTTCCTCGATACCTATCGCACCGGTATTACTGTCACCCAGGTCAACGTACAGAACGCAGCCGCGCCGCGCGAAGTGCAGGAAGCCTTTGATGATGTGATCCGTGCCCGTGAAGACGAGCAGCGTTCGCGCAACCAGGCTGAAACCTATGCCAACGGCGTTGTGCCGGAAGCCCGTGGTCAGGCCCAGCGCATCCTTGAAGATGCCAACGGTTATCGCGACGAAGTGGTCTCGCGCGCCAAGGGTGAGGCAGATCGCTTTACCAAGCTGGTTGCCGAGTACCGCAAGGCGCCGGAAGTCACGCGTGAGCGTCTGTACCTGGACACCATGCAGGAAGTTTTCAGCAACACCAGCAAGGTTCTCGTGACCGGCAACAAGGGTGGGCAGAACAACCTGCTGTACCTGCCGCTGGACAAGATGATCGAAAGTGGTCGTAGCGGCACCAGCGCACCGTCCACCGGTTCGAATGCCGCTGCCAACGAAGCGAGCGCCCGTGCGGCCGCTGACTTGCTGCAACAGCAAACACGTACCAGGGAGAGTCGTTGATGAGCAATAAATCGCTGACCGCCCTGATTGTGGGCGTCGTCGTGGTCATCGCTGCCTGGAACTGCTTCTACATCGTGGCTCAGACCGAGCGTGCGGTGCTGCTGCAATTCGGTCGCGTGGTCCAGGCGGATGTCCAGCCAGGCCTGCATGTGAAAGTCCCCTACGTCAACCAGGTGCGCAAGTTCGACGCCCGCCTGATGACCCTGGATGCACCGACACAGCGCTTCCTGACCCTGGAAAAGAAAGCCGTGATGGTTGACGCCTACGCCAAGTGGCGCGTCAAGGATGCCGAGCGCTTCTACACCGCGACCTCCGGCCTCAAGCAGATTGCCGACGAGCGTTTGTCCCGTCGTCTGGAATCGGGCCTGCGTGACCAGTTTGGTAAGCGCACCCTGCATGAGGTGGTTTCTGGTGAACGTGATGCGCTGATGGCGGATATCACCCGTTCGCTGAACACCATGGCGGAAAAAGAGCTGGGTATCGAAGTCGTCGATGTCCGGGTCAAGGCCATTGACCTGCCCAAGGAAGTGAACCGCAGCGTGTTCGAACGTATGAGCACCGAGCGTGAGCGTGAAGCTCGTGAGCACCGTGCCAAGGGTAACGAGCTGGCTGAAGGTATCCGCGCCGATGCTGACCGTCAGCGCCGAGTCCTGCTGGCAGAAGCCTATCGTGAGTCTGAAGAGGCCCGCGGTGATGGTGATGCTCAAGCGGCGGCGATCTACGCCAAGGCTTACGGCCAGGACCAGGAGTTCTACGCGTTCTACCGTAGCCTGCGTGCCTACCGTGAAAGCTTCGCGAACAAAACCGACGTACTGGTGCTGGACCCAAGCAGCGACTTCTTCCGCTACCTGGAAAAGTCCAAGTAACAGGCCTGTGATTCTGTAGGGGGCACTCCGTCGGGCGGCTAAAATGCCTGGCGGGGTGATCCTTTCAGAAAACGGGTGTATGATGCGGCAGCCGGGAAATTCCCGGCTTTTTTGCGTCTGCATGTTTGATTCGGCAGGCGTGACAGGTTTTTCGAGGAAAGTGCCCGACGAGGCCGTTTGCAGGCCGTTCGTCACGTCGCTCTTGCGCGTGGTTTATGCAGGAGGCGGGTATTTTCTGCTTCACTCAAGGCTCGGCCGAGGGCTGGCCGCCCGGATCAAAGGGGAATGGCGTAATGGCAACGGTAGACCGCTGGCTGCTGCCAGATGGCATCGAAGAAGTACTGCCACCAGAAGCTGCGCGCATTGAAGTAGCGCGTCGCCAGGTGTTGGATCTGTTCCAGAGCTGGGGTTACGAGTTTGTCGTGACTCCCCATATCGAGTACCTGGAATCCCTGCTGACCGGCGCGGGCCAGGACCTGGATCTGCGCACCTTCAAGGTGATCGACCCGCAATCGGGCCGGCAAATGGGGTTCCGTGCCGACATCACGCCGCAAGTGGCGCGCATCGACGCGCACACCCTGCGCCGCGAAGGTCCGAGCCGCCTGTGCTACGCCGGCAGCGTGTTGCATGCCCAGCCGCGAGCCTTGTCGTCTTCGCGCAGCCCGATCCAGTTGGGTGCCGAGTTGTACGGCGATGCCAGCCCGAGCAGCGACGTTGAAGTGATCAGCCTGATGCTGGCCATGCTGCAACTGGCTGACGTGCCCGATGTCCACATGGACCTGGGCCACGTCGGTATCTATCGTGGTCTGGCCCGTGCGGCTGGCTTGTCCGGTGAAGTGGAGCAACAGTTGTTCGATGCCCTGCAGCGCAAGGCGATCGACGAAGTGATCGCCCTGACCGAGGGTGTGCCGGCTGAACTGGCCGGTATGCTGCGTGCGCTGGTGGACCTGTGCGGTGGTCGTGAAGTGCTGGTGGCTGCGCGTGAGCGCCTGGCCAATGCGCCGGCGCCGGTATTGGCGGCACTGGATGACGTGCTGGCGATTGCCGAACGCTTGTCGGCGCGGTTCCCGCAGCTGCCGCTGTATTTTGATCTGGGCGAGTTGCGCGGCTACCACTACCACACCGGTGTGGTGTTCGCGGTATTTGTCCCGGGTGTTGGCCAGGCCATCGCCCAAGGTGGTCGTTACGACGATATCGGCGCCGACTTCGGTCGCGCGCGTCCGGCCACTGGTTTTTCCACCGATTTGAAAACCCTGGTGACCCTGGGGCGTGCTGAGGTCGAGCTGCCGTCTGGTGGCATCTGGATGCCCGACAGTACGGACGCGGCGCTCTGGCAGCAGGTTTGCCAGTTACGCAGTGAGGGTCAGCGTGTGGTCCAGGCCTTGCCTGGGCAGCCATTGGCCGCCGCCCGTGAAGCGGACTGCGACCGGCAATTGATTCAGCAGAACGGGCTTTGGCAAGTATCGCCACTGGCTTCTTGAGTTTTCCTGCCGGCCATCGCCGGCACCAAGTTTGCGCGAATGAGGACAAGTGTTATGGGTAAGAATGTCGTAGTCCTGGGCACCCAATGGGGTGATGAGGGCAAAGGCAAGATCGTTGATCTGCTGACCGAACATGCTGCCGCCGTAGTGCGCTACCAGGGTGGCCACAACGCTGGCCACACCCTGGTCATCGATGGCGAAAAAACCGTCTTGCACCTGATTCCGTCGGGCGTACTGCGCGAAGGCGTGCAGTGCCTGATCGGCAACGGCGTGGTAGTTGCACCTGACGCCCTGCTGCGCGAGATCACCAAGCTGGAAGAGAAAGGCGTACCGGTGCGCGAGCGCCTGCGCATCAGCCCGTCCTGCCCGCTGATCCTGTCCTTCCACGTTGCACTGGACCAGGCCCGTGAAAAGGCCCGTGGCGAGCTGAAGATCGGCACTACCGGTCGCGGCATCGGTCCGGCCTATGAAGACAAGGTTGCGCGTCGTGGCCTGCGTGTGGGCGACCTGCTCAACATGCCGCGCTTTGAAGACAAGCTGCGTGAACTGGTGGATTACCACAACTTCATGCTGGTCGGTTACTACAAAGAGCCTGCCATCGAGTTCGACAAGACCCTGGCTGAGTGCAAGGAATACGCAGAGCTGCTCAAGCCGCTGATGCTGGACGTGACCGCCGAGCTGCACGACCTGCGTCGCGCCGGCAAAGACATCATGTTCGAAGGCGCCCAGGGCTCGTTGCTGGACATCGACCACGGCACCTACCCGTACGTGACCAGCTCCAACACCACTGCTGGCGGCGTTGCCACAGGTTCAGGCGTTGGTCCGATGTTCCTGGACTACATCCTGGGCATCACCAAGGCTTACACCACCCGTGTAGGCTCGGGTCCGTTCCCGACTGAACTGTTCGACGACGTTGGTGCGCACCTGGCCAAGCAAGGTCACGAATTCGGCGCCACCACTGGCCGTGCTCGTCGTTGCGGTTGGTTCGACGCCGTTATCCTGCGCCGCGCTATCGATGTGAACAGCATTTCGGGCATTTGCCTGACCAAGCTGGACGTACTTGACGGCCTGGAAGCCATCAACATCTGCGTCGGCTACAAAGACGCGCAAGGCAACGACGTTGCCCCGACCGACGCTGACAGCTACGTGGGCCTGCAGCCTGTGTACGAAGAAGTGCCAGGTTGGACCGAATCGACCGTGGGCGCCAAGACCCTGGAAGAACTGCCAGCCAACGCCCGCGCTTACATCAAGCGTGTGGAAGAGCTGATCGGTGCACCGATCGACATTATTTCGACCGGCCCGGACCGCAACGAGACCATCGTTCTGCGTCACCCGTTCGCTTAATAAAGTGTTGATGTAAAAAGCAAAGGGCTCCTTCGGGAGCCCTTTGTCGTTTCTGCCTGGCAAACGGCACGACCCTTGCTGTGTTTCCCTCTTTCGAGGTGCTATCAAATTAGTGGCACCCGTGGTGGAGGGGTTTCCAGTGTCTGCCGTTCTCTCGTTGTTACAAAGCCGTCTGTTGCGGCCGGTGTTCGTTACCCTTGGTATCGCCCTTTTGGTGCAAGTGCTGGTTGCCGTCGCGCTGACGCGGAGCACCGTGACCGCGCTGGAAGCTGATTTGGGTAATCGTCTGGGCATCGATAGTCAGAAACTGTCTGGCGAATTGGCCCAGGCCGGCAAGGAGGTCACGTCCAGCCTCGACAGCTTGTCCTCCAGCACGCGCCAGCGCCTGACAGCCGGGCTTTCCACGCGTCTGCAGGAAGAGCAGAAGCAACTGCGTGCGACCCTGGAAAAAGACCTGAAGGACTCCGCCAATGACATGGCGCAGTTGCTGGCCTCGGTCGCGCCCCGCGCCATGTGGGACAGCGATGTGCCAACACTCTCGGAATTTGCCCGGCGTGCCCAACGCAATCCCAACGTGTTGTTCGTCGTGTATGACGACGCCGCGGGTGAGCACCTGACGCGTTATCTGAACCGTGATAACCCGATCAACCAGGCGTTGCTGGCAAAGGGCGCGGGTGAGCGTGCCCTCGATAAAGTGCTGAGCGCGGCCAAGACAGACCCGTCGGTGTACTACGTCGAAGCCTCCATCAGCCCAAATGGTGTGGAAATCGGCAAGGTGCGCATGGGCGTGTCGACCGTCGCGGTTGAGGCCGACCTGCAAGCATTGGATAAGCGCTTTGCCGCGCTGATCGCCAGCGGTGATCAACTGGTGGGCGATAGCCTCCAGGGGGCGGCGGCTGATAGTGCCAGCGCCATGGGCGCCAGGCTGCAGTCGGCACAGGCAACTGCCACCCAAATGACTGCAAACACCTCCAGCGCCGTGCAAGAAGCGGCGGGCGCCCTGCGTTGGCGTATCGGCATGGGCCTGGCATTGGTGGGGCTTGGCGTATTGCTGTTGCTCGCTGTTGTGTTGGGCCGGCGCGTGGTCAATCGCCTGAAGCTGCTTATTGCCGCCATGGACGACCTGGCGGCAGGCGAGGGCGACCTCACCAAGCGTGTGCAGATCAACAGCAAGGACGAAATCGGTGATATGGCTTCGGCGGTCAATCGCTTTGTGGATAAGTTGCAGCCCATCGTGCGTGAGGCTGGCGATGTGGCCCAGCGTACAGGTGTGGAAATCGGCGCCATGACATTGCGTAACGCGGGCGCCGACGCGGCAGCGGGTTTGCAGCGCGACGAGGTTGCAGAGAGCTTGCGCGCACTTTCGCAAATGGCTGACGAGGCCCAGGCCGAAAGTCACGCCATGCAAGCGGCCTTGCAGCAGGTGGTGGATATTCGCCAGGCCACGGATGAGAACTCGCGCACCTCGGCTGAGGTCGGCAGCTTGATCGAGGCGTTGGCGGGGCAGGTGCAGGCTGGCTCCCAGGTGATTGAGCGGCTGGCGCAGCAAAGCGAGCAGATCGAAGTCGTGCTAACCGTGATCCACGGTATCGCCGAGCAAACCAATTTGCTTGCCCTGAATGCGGCTATCGAAGCGGCGCGGGCGGGCGAGACTGGACGTGGCTTTGCGGTGGTGGCGGACGAAGTGCGTGCGCTGGCCAGCAAGACCCAAAGCTCTACCGGCGACATCCAGGCGCATATCGTGGCGTTGCAACAGGGCGCGCGTGAGGCGGTGGAAACAATCGGCAAGGCTGGCCGCCAGGCCAATGAGGGCTTGCTGGTGTTGCGCGACAGTGTGCGTTTGCAGCAGACAGTACAAGCGTCGGTGGAGCAGGTGCACGCCGCGATTGGTCTGGCGACGCGTGCGGCTGAGCACCAGGCTCAGGGCGCCCATGCGGTGCGTGGGCGGGTGGAAGTGATCCATGCCCAGGCCGAGCGTGCGGCGCAGGCGGTGGTGGAGACGACAGCCAGTGGCAAGGTGCTGGATGGGTTGGCGGCGCAGTTGAAGGCGAGCCTGGGGCAGTTCCGGGCTTAGTGGTGTCCATGCCGGCCTCATCGGGAGCAAGCCCCCTCCCACACTTGATTTGCGAACACATTCAAATGTGGGAGGGGGCTTGCCCCCGATAGCGGTCTCAGCGACTCAGATACATCCGAGTCGTAAGTAGATACACCGGCAACCCCGACACCAATATCAACAACGCTGCATACGGTGCCGCCGCCGCAAACTCCACATTCGAAGTATGCGCCCACACGGCCGTCGCCAAGGTATTCAACCCGGTCGGGCTCAGAAGCAAAGTCGCCGTCAATTCCTTCATCGCATCCAGAAACACCAGCGCAAATGCCGCCCCTAACGCCGGGAAGATAATCGGCAACGTCACTCGGCAAAACGCACTGAACGACGAAGCGCCCAACGTGCGCGCCGCCTCCTCCAGTTGTGGTGCCGCTTTGTTCAAGGCCGTACGAATCGGCGCCTGGGCCAATGGCAAAAACAGCAACGCATAAGCGATCAGCAACAACGCCGAGGTCTGGTACAGCGCGGGCACGTAATGCAGCGCGAAATACACCAGTGTCAGTGCAATCACCAGGCCGGGCAGGGCGTGTAGCAGGTAAGGCAGGCGTTCGGCCCACAGTGCCAACTGGCCTTTGTAGCGCACCACCAGCAAACCTACGGGCACCGCCAGTACCAGGCACAACGCCGCGCCTCCCAGCGACAAGGCAAGTGAGGAGAGCAACGCCTCGCCAATTTCAGCCAGTGGAAACGCGGCGGAAGATCCGACGGCCAACCAATAACCGAGCATCCCCAGTGGAATGCCGCTGCCAATGATCGCCAGCGCCAGGCAATACACCTGCCCCAATGGTGCCCACTTGCCCAGCCGGACCTGCTCGGCATGTCGCGCCGCGCCCTGGCCAATGCGCACGTGTCGGCCTTTGCCACGCACGCGCAACTCCAGCCACAGCAAGGTCAGGCACATCACCAGCAACACCGCCGAGAGCATCGCAGCATTGGCGTTGCTGAATTCCAGTTCGAATTGCTGGTAGATCGCGGTGGTAAAGGTTTGCAGTCCGATGATCGACAAGGCCCCGAACTCCACCAGCATGTGCAGGGCTATCAGGAGTGCCCCGGCCAATAGCGACGGCCACAGCAGCGGTAAGGTGACGCGAAAGAACACGCCCCAGCGATTCAGTCCCAGGGTGCGCGCGGACTCTTCCAGGGATGGGTCAAGGTTGCGCAAGGTTGCTGCCACCGTTAGAAACACCAGCGGGTACTTGGACAGACTCATCACCAGAATCGCGCCACCGAGCCCTTCGAAGCTCGCGCTCAGGGACACCCAGGTAAAGCTGCTGACAAACGCAGGTACCGCAAACGGCAGGCACAGGATTACGCCCCAGATCTTTCGTCCCGGCAGGTTGCTGCGTTCCAGCAGCCAAGCCAGGGACAGGCCGATCACACCACAGGTCACGGTCACGCCGACCATCAGCGCGAGGGTGTTGCGCAGCAGGCCAAACACATAAGGCCGCCACAGCAGATGCACCGCCTCTGCCCAGCCCGCTTGCCAGGCCTTGAGCCCGACATACGCCAGCGGCAGCAGGCTCAGGCCCACTAGCAGCAGTACCGGCAGCAACAGCCAGATCGACGGGCGTTTGCGCCGTGGGCTGAATGCCCCGGCCGTTAGCGAGGCGGTCATCAGTTCAAGCCAACATCACGTTCCAGTTCCAGCGCTTCTTCGGCGTTGCCAAGGTCGGCTGGGGTGACTTTCGGCGGCTGTAGCTCGCTGAAGGGCTTGAGGCCACGGTTGGATTGCATGCCCTTGCGCAGCGGGTACTCGGCCGAGGTGTTGGTGATCACGCGCTGGCCTTCTTCACTGGCCATGAATGCCAGCAGTTGCTGAGCTTCTTTGGGGTGTTTGCTGGATTTCAGTGCGGCAGCGGAGGATACGGTGATCAGGCCGCCAGCATCGCCATCGGTGAAGTAGTGCAGTTGGGAGTCCAGGTTGGTTTTTTCCTTTTTCAGGGCAAACCAGTAATAGTTGTTCACCAGCACGGTGGCCACTTCGCCATTTTCAACGGCCTTGAGGGCGACCATATTGTTGCTGTACACCTTGCCGAAGGCGCGCAGGCCGGTCAGCCACTCTTCGGCGGCTTCGCGACCGTGCAGTTTGATGATTGCCACGGCTTGTTCCTGGAAGGCACCGCTGGTGGGCACGAAGCCAACCTTGCCTTGCCACTCGGGGCCGGCGAAATCCAGGACGGATTTGGGCAGGTCCTTTTCAGCAATCAGTTTTGGATTGAACGCCACGACGCGGGTGCGTGCAGTCACGCCCATCCAATCACCATTACGACCGACGTAATCCTTGGGCAGCACGTCGAGGGTGCTGGCATCGATCTTCGCCAGCAAGCCTTGCTCGCCGAGTTTGTTCAGCGGCGGCGATTCTTCGGTATAGATCACGTCGGCGGGGGAGCGGTCACCCTCTTCGACGACCTGGCTGGCCAACTGATTGCTGCTGCCTTTGCGCACGTTGACGTGAATGCCGGTCTTGGCTTCAAAGGCTTTGGCGAGTTCATCGCCGACTTCCTTGTGTTGGCCGTTGTACAAGGTCAGGGCGATCTTGTCGGCAGAATAGGCGGCGGGCGAGAGCAGGGTCAGGCTGAGCAGGGTGAGGCTCAGGCCGCGCAGAAGGGATGTTTTGAGACGGTTATCACGGATCATCATCCGAAGTGTTCCTCGCTATATGCAACAAATCATTGCAAGGATAAACGATAAAACTTCTCAAGTGCGGGCGAGGGGGGAAATCGCTGGGGAGTTTTTCGAGCGTCAGAAACGAAAAAACCCGCTTTCGCGGGTTTGATCTGAATTTGGTGCCCAGGAGAAGACTCGAACTTCCACGACCTTGCGATCACCAGCACCTGAAGCTGGCGTGTCTACCAATTTCACCACCTGGGCATTATCTAACAACGTTGCCGCTGTTGATGGGGCGAACTATACGGCGGGCTTTTTGATCTGTAAACCCCTGATTCGAAAAATATAAATCAATTTTTCCGTTAAAAATCAAAGGTCTGAAACGAAAAAACCCGCTTTCGCGGGTTTGATCTGAATTTGGTGCCCAGGAGAAGACTCGAACTTCCACGACCTTGCGATCACCAGCACCTGAAGCTGGCGTGTCTACCAATTTCACCACCTGGGCATTATCTGACAACGTTGCCGTCGTCGATGGCGCGCACTATACGGAGCGATATTTGAGCTGTAAACCCCTGCCATGAAAAAACCCTGGAAAATTTCGTCAGTGGTCGTGCAAGGTGCGCGGCGGGGGGCGTAAAGGTCTTTTAAACGCTTGTTGATACCTGAAATTTCCCGTTTCAAGACGCGTATGCCAAACTAACCCACATATAGACAAGGTGAAAACTCTCTAATGGCCGATTGGCAGTCCCTCGATCCCGAGGCCGCTCGTGAAGCGGAAAAATATGAAAACCCTATTCCTAGCCGCGAACTGATCCTGGCGCACCTCGCCGATCGTGGTTCGCCTGCTAGCCGCGAGCAGTTGGTCGAAGAATTCGGTCTGACCACCGAAGACCAGCTCGAAGCCCTGCGCCGCCGTCTGCGTGCGATGGAGCGCGATGCTCAATTGATCTACACCCGTCGTGGTACTTACGCGCCGGTAGACAAGCTCGACCTGATCCTGGGCCGCATTGCCGGCCATCGTGACGGTTTCGGCTTCCTGATCCCGGATGACGGCAGTGACGATCTGTTCATGAGCCCGGCGCAAATGCGCCTGGTGTTCGATGGCGATCGCGCCCTGGCGCGGGTTTCCGGCCTGGACCGTCGCGGTCGTCGCGAAGGCGTGATCGTCGAAGTGGTGTCCCGTGCCCACGAGTCCATCGTCGGCCGTTACTTCGAAGAAGGCGGCATCGGCTTTGTGGTTCCGGATAACCCGAAGGTGCAGCAGGAAGTGCTGATCACCCCCGGCCGCAACGGTGCCGCCAAGGTCGGCCAGTTCGTCGAGGTGAAAATCACCCATTGGCCAACGGCGCGCTTCCAGCCCCAGGGCGATATCGTTGAAGTGGTCGGCAACTACATGGCGCCCGGCATGGAAATCGACGTTGCGCTGCGCACCTACGATATTCCTCACGTCTGGCCTGATGCCGTGCTCAAGGAAGCCGCCAAGCTCAAGCCGGAAGTCGAAGAGAAAGACAAAGAAAAACGCATCGACCTGCGTCATCTGCCGTTCGTCACCATTGACGGCGAAGATGCCCGTGACTTCGACGATGCGGTCTACTGCGAAGCCAAGCCTGGCAAGCTGCGCCTGTTCTCCGGCGGCTGGAAGCTGTACGTCGCGATTGCCGACGTGTCCAGCTACGTGAAGATCGGTTCGGCCCTGGATAACGAAGCCCAGGTGCGCGGCAACTCCGTGTACTTCCCTGAGCGCGTGATCCCGATGCTGCCTGAGCAGCTGTCCAACGGCCTGTGCTCCCTGAACCCGAAAGTCGACCGTTTGGCCATGGTGTGCGAGATGACCATCTCCAAAACCGGCGAAATGACCGACTACCAGTTCTACGAAGCGGTGATTCACTCCCAGGCGCGTCTGACCTACAACAAGGTCAGCACCATTCTGGAAACACCCAAGACCAGCGAAGCCAAGGCCCTGCGTACCGAGTACGCTGGCGTGGTCCCGCACCTCAAGCAGTTGTACGCGCTGTACAAGGTCTTGCTGGGCGCCCGTCATACCCGTGGCGCGATCGATTTTGAAACCCAGGAAACCCGGATTGTTTTCGGTTCCGAGCGCAAGATCGCCGCTATCACCCCGACCACCCGTAACGACGCGCACAAGTTGATTGAGGAATGCATGCTGGCGGCCAACGTGGCCACTGCCGAGTTCCTGAAGAAGCACGAAATTCCTGCGCTTTACCGCGTCCACGACGGCCCGCCGCCGGAACGTCTGGAAAAACTGCGCGCCTTCCTTGGTGAGCTTGGCCTGTCCCTGCATAAAGGCAAGGACGGCCCGACGCCCAAGGATTACCAGGCTCTGCTGGCCAGCATCAAGGATCGTCCGGATTACCACGTGATTCAGACCGTGATGCTGCGTTCGCTGAGCCAGGCGGTGTACAGCGCCGATAACCAGGGCCACTTTGGCCTCAACTACGAGGCGTACACCCACTTCACGTCGCCGATCCGTCGTTACCCGGATTTGCTCACGCACCGGGCGATCCGCAGCGTGATCCACTCCAAGCAGAACACCCCGCACGTCAAGCGCGCCGGTGCCATGACCATTCCGAAGGCGCGGATCTATCCGTACGACGAGGCGGCCCTGGAACAGTTGGGCGAGCAGTGCTCCATGAGTGAGCGCCGCGCCGACGAAGCCACCCGCGACGTAGTGAACTGGCTCAAGTGCGAGTTCATGAAGGATCGCGTGGGCGAATCGTTCCCGGGCGTGATCACTGCTGTGACTGGCTTTGGTCTGTTCGTGGAACTGACCGACATCTACGTCGAGGGCCTGGTGCATGTCACCGCCTTGCCGGGTGACTACTACCACTTCGATCCTGTGCACCACCGTCTGGCGGGCGAGCGCACCGGTCGCAGCTTCCGCTTGGGCGATACCGTCGAAGTGCAGGTCATGCGCGTCGATCTGGACGAACGCAAGATCGACTTCGGTATGCCTGACAAGCCCGCTGAGCCGGCTGGCCGCAAAAAGCGTGGCAGCGAAACCGCAGCGCCGGCTTCCAAAGGCAAGGCCACTGGCGCGAAGACGGCTGCCGAGCCTGCACCTGCCAAGTCGGGGCGTCGCTCTTCCGCCAAGGACAAGGCTCCTGAAGCCTACCGCCCAAGCGATGCTGCGGCGAAAAACGCCGAGCTGCGCAAGAGCCGCGAGTTGAAGCAGCAGCTGCTCAACGAAGCCAAAAGTGGTGGTAAAGCGGCGTCTGGGGGAAAGTCCCAAGGGGCGGAAAAACCGTCGAGCAAGCCAAGTAAACATCGTAAAGGCCCGCCCAAAGCGGGCTCAGCCCCCGCGAAAAACGGCGGGTCGCGCAAACCTAAGGCCAAGTCATGAGTCTGGAAAAAATCTACGGCGTGCACGCCGTAGAAGCACTGCTGCGTCATCACCCCAAGCGGGTCAAGCAGGTTTGGTTGGCCGAAGGCCGCAGTGAGCCGCGCGTACAGGCGCTGGTTGAACTGGCTAACCAAAACAAGGTTGCCATCGGCCAGGCCGAGCGTCGTGAAATGGACGTGTGGGTTGAAGGTGTTCACCAGGGCGTGGTTGCAGATGTCAGCCCAAGCCAGGTATGGGGCGAGGCCATGCTCGACGAGCTGCTCGACCGTACCGAAGGTGCGCCGCTCCTGCTGGTGCTGGACGGGGTGACCGACCCGCACAACCTCGGCGCCTGCCTGCGTTCGGCAGATGCTGCCGGTGCGCTGGCGGTAATCGTGCCTAAAGACAAGTCTGCAACCCTGACCCCGGTGGTGCGTAAAGTGGCTTGCGGCGCGGCAGAAGTGATTCCGCTGGTGGCCGTGACCAACCTGGCGCGCACCCTGGAGAAACTCCAGCAGCGCGGCCTGTGGGTCGTGGGTACGGCAGGCGAGGCCGAGGTCAGCATTTATGACCAGGACTTGACCGGCCCGACCATCCTGATCATGGGCGCCGAAGGCAAAGGCATGCGTCGTTTGACCCGTGAGCATTGTGATTACCTGGTGCACTTGCCGATGGCCGGTAGCGTCAGCAGCCTGAACGTATCGGTGGCGACGGGCGTGTGCCTGTTTGAAGCCCAGCGTCAGCGTGGTGCCAAGGTCAAAGCCAAGAAGTAATCCCGAGCCTGGCACAGAACCAAAATGTGGGAGGGGGCTTGCTCCCGATAGCGGCGGGTCAGTTACAGATGATGTGACTGAACTCCCGCAATCGGGAGCAAGCCCCCTCCCACATTTAATTTTGTGGTGTTTGGAAAGTTGTTCAAATAATCACCAATCACCTTGCGCCGCTTCTCCCCCTTCTCTACAATTGCGCCCCTTGCCTTCCTGGCAGGCACCGATGTGCCTCCCCTACGGCAAGATCCATAAGTGTCATTCACTCCTTGTCTGACCGTTTTTGAGCGGCAGGCTACAACCCGTAAGGAGCATTCATGCGTCATTACGAAATCATCTTTTTGGTCCACCCGGATCAAAGCGAGCAAGTCGGCGGCATGGTTGAGCGTTACACCAAGCTGATCGAAGAAGACGGCGGCAAAATCCACCGTCTGGAAGATTGGGGCCGTCGTCAACTGGCCTACGCAATCAACAATGTTCACAAGGCTCACTACGTGATGCTGAACGTTGAGTGCACTGGCAAGGCCCTGGCCGAGCTGGAAGACAACTTCCGCTACAACGATGCAGTGATCCGTAACCTGGTCATCCGTCGCGAAGAAGCCGTTACCGGCCAATCCGAGATGCTCAAGGCTGAAGAAAACCGCAGTGAGCGCCGTGAGCGTCGCGACCGTCCTGAAGAAGGCGCTGATGATAGCGCTGATGACAGTGACAACAGCGATAACGCTGACGAGTAATCCACGGACCTTATTAAGGAGCCTATCAAATGGCACGTTTCTTCCGTCGTCGTAAATTCTGCCGCTTCACCGCTGAAGACGTGAAAGAGATCGATTACAAAGATCTCAACACTCTGAAAGCTTACGTATCCGAGACCGGCAAAATCGTTCCAAGCCGTATCACCGGTACCAAAGCACGTTATCAGCGTCAGCTGGCCACCGCTATCAAGCGCGCCCGCTTCCTGGCCCTGCTGGCCTACACCGACAGCCACGGCCGCTGAGACCGGGCAGTCGACAAGTAGTAAGGGATTGAATGCATGCGCGCCTTAGCTGAGTTCATCATGCGCGGTCGCGTGCAGGCCACTCTGGTAGTGGCTGGCTGTGCGGCATTGCCGTTGCTTTATTGGTTGGGTGCTGCCGCAGGTTGCCTTGTGCTGCTGCGGCGCGGTTTGAAGGACGCCCTTGGCGTTCTTGCCCTGGGTTTGTTGCCGGCCTTGATCTGGTGGCTGCAAATGGGTGATCCACGGGTACTTCTGGTACTGCTGGGGTCATCGAGCCTTGCGTTGGTTCTGCGCGCAAGTGAGTCCTGGGTCCGTACGCTGCTGGTCAGCGTGGCATTGGGGTTGGTGTACTCAGTGATGCTTGGCGCGGCTTTCCGCCCGCAAATCGAGGCGCTGTCGCAGGAGATCGTCAAGATCCTGCCACTGGCTCTCGGGGATCTCTACCAGCAGTTGTCGGTAGATGAGCGAGCGCGGTTTGCGTCACTGATTGCCCCGGTCCTGACCGGCCTGATTGCGGCATTGTTGCAGGTCGTCAGCGTGCTGAGCCTGATTCTTGGGCGTTATTGGCAGGCGTTGTTGTACAACCCGGGTGGTTTTGGTCGCGAGTTTCGCAGTATCAGAATCCCTGCGGGGCCGGCGATGTTGCTGCTGGCGTGCATGGTTGTCGGACCGAACTTCGGTCCACAGATGGCCTTGCTGGCGCCGATTTGCAGCGTACCGCTGGTGTTTGCCGGGCTGGCCCTGATTCACGGGCTGGTTGCGCGAAAGCGCCTGGCCAGGTTCTGGCTGGTGGGGTTGTACGTCACGCTGTTGCTGTTCATGCAGCTGATCTATCCGTTACTCGTGGTTCTGGCCATTGTCGACGGCCTGATTGATTTTCGCGGACGTCTGGCGTCGAAAGATGCCGATAGCGCGAACGGTGAAGGTTAAAAGTTAGAGGATTTTCACATGCAACTGATCCTTCTGGAAAAAGTCGCCAACCTGGGCAACCTGGGCGACAAAGTGAACGTTAAGGCCGGCTACGGTCGTAACTACCTGCTGCCATACGGCAAAGCCACCGCTGCAACCGCTGCCAACCTGGCTGCGTTTGAAGAGCGTCGTGCTGAGCTGGAAAAAGCCGCAGCAGACAAAAAAGCTTCGGCCGAAACTCGCGCTGCCCAACTGGCTGAGCTGGAAGTGACTATCACTGCCACCGCCGGTGACGAAGGCAAGCTGTTCGGTTCGATCGGCACCCACGACATCGCTGATGCACTGACCGCCTCCGGCGTTGAAGTGCAGAAGAGCGAAGTTCGTCTGCCGAACGGCACCATCCGCAACGTAGGCGAATTCGACGTAGCCGTGCACCTGCACGCCGAAGTTGAAGCCACCGTACGCGTTGTCGTGGTAGCAGCTTAAGTCGCACCTAACTGACTGGCACCTCGCGTGTCAGCCAGTTAACATCGGGCACGATCCTGTTTACAGGTCGTGCCTTTTGTTTTTCTACACACCCTTAAATTCCAAGTGGCCATGAACGAAATCTCCGCTCCTGAGCAATACGATCTGCAAACCGCTGCCCTGAAGGTGCCGCCGCATTCCATCGAGGCCGAACAGGCCGTGCTCGGTGGCTTGATGCTGGACAACAACGCCTGGGAACGCGTGCTGGATCAAGTCTCGGACGGTGACTTCTATCGCCATGACCACCGCCTGATCTTCCGCGCCATCGCCAAGCTGGCCGACCAGAACTCACCGATCGACGTGGTGACCCTGGCCGAGCAGCTGGACAAGGAAGGCCAGACCTCCCAGGTTGGCGGGCTGGGCTACCTCGGTGAACTGGCGAAAAACACGCCGTCCGTCGCCAACATCAAGGCCTATGCGCAGATCGTCCGCGAGCGCGCCACCCTGCGCCAGTTGATCGGCATCAGCACCGAAATCGCCGACAGCGCCTTCAACCCGGAAGGCCGTACCGCCGCCGAGATCCTTGATGAAGCCGAACGCCAGATCTTCCAGATCGCCGAAGCGCGGCCCAAAACCGGCGGCCCGGTCAGCGTCAACGACCTGCTGACCAAGGCTATCGACCGTATCGATACCTTGTTCAACACCGACGCGGCCATTACCGGTATTTCCACCGGCTACACCGACCTCGACGAAAAGACCAGCGGCCTGCAGCCGTCCGACCTGATCATCGTCGCCGGCCGTCCGTCCATGGGTAAGACCACCTTTGCGATGAACCTGGTGGAAAACGCCGTACTGCGCAGCGACAAGGCGGTATTGGTGTACTCCCTCGAAATGCCAGGCGAATCGCTGATCATGCGTATGCTTTCGTCCCTGGGTCGTATCGACCAGACCAAAGTGCGTTCCGGCCAGTTGGAAGACGACGATTGGCCGCGTTTGACCTCGGCTGTCAATCTGCTCAATGACCGCAAGCTGTTCATCGACGACACGGCCGGTATCAGCCCGTCCGAGATGCGTGCGCGTACCCGCCGCCTGGTACGTGAACACGGCGATATCGCCCTGATCATGATCGACTACCTGCAGTTGATGCAGATTCCCGGTTCCAGCGGCGATAACCGTACCAACGAGATTTCCGAAATCTCCCGGTCCCTCAAAGCCCTGGCCAAGGAATTCAACTGCCCGGTGGTGGCGCTGTCCCAGCTCAACCGCTCCCTGGAACAACGCCCCAACAAGCGTCCGGTGAACTCCGACTTGCGTGAATCCGGAGCGATCGAGCAGGACGCCGACGTGATCATGTTCGTGTACCGCGACGAGGTGTACCACCCCGAAACGGAACACAAAGGCATTGCCGAGATCATTATCGGCAAGCAGCGTAACGGCCCGATCGGCTTTATTCGCCTGGCGTTCATCGGTAAGTACACGCGCTTCGAGAACCTGGCGCCGGGCAGTTACAACTTCGACGACGACGAGTAACCGTTGGCCGAGTCACTCGGCCAGGATTTGTCGAGTCAGTGTCTGGATCAGCTCGGCTTCTTCAATCGCAAGCAGGGCCTGCTGGCTATCGGTTTGCTCCTTGTAGGCCGCTTTCGACAGTAAACCGGCGGTAAGACTATCGCGTAGTGCCTCAAGTCGTTCCTGAAAGGGCTGACGCTGCGCTTCGAATTGCGCCTGGTATTTGTTGGTTATATAGACTTGCCAGAACTCTCTGGAAAGCAGCGCCTGGAATTCCTCGGGTGAATTATCCAGTGCCACTATTTTTTCATAGGCGCTGTCTAGCATGCCCTGTGTGACTCCACCCATATGGGTGTATGCCGTCCGCTGAGGCTGCCCAGGCAGTTGGAGGCGGTCTTTAAGGCCGTAGCGATAAGCCAGTCTGATCTCGACCTCCTCGCCCAGGCGCAGGCGATGCGGGCGCTTCGCTTCTTCCGATACCGTCGGATCGTTGACAATCGTTTCGCTGCGCAGGATGTCGGCTGAGGCGATTTTGTCCACTTCATGCAATCGGAACAGGCTTCTGGACAATGCCGATAACGGCTTGCCTTGTGACTGATCCATCGCCTGACTTTGGGCCCTGTATACCAGGACTGCGGTTTCCAGGTTGCCGAACGAGAAGGCCGCTCGGTCGCAGCACGCAGGTTCGCCGGCTCGATCGAAGATTTCTTTGCGCAACTGTTCGGACTCCGAACTGTTTTCGGTAATAGCGTCGATCAACTCCCAGACTCTTCGCCGATGATCCTCCTGGCCCGTACCCAGTTGCTCTAGACGCTTGAGCAGGTCGAAGAAGGGATCCGCCCCCTGCTGTTCGCGTAGCGTAGTCCATTGCGATCGCCTGGCCGAAACCTGAGCTGAGTCCAATCCCTTGGTCAAGCGTCGAAACGACTCGTCGCCCCGATTTCTAAAGGGTGCTGGCGGTCTGTTTAGCGTGGATGTGACCACTAAACGGTTTGGCTGCCCCACTTCGGCGAGTCCGGCTGTGATCAACCGGGCTGCGTAACGCCTGACCCGTGCCAACGTTTGATCGGACAACGGATTACCGGTAACAGAGGTCAAGTTATTGAGCCGTGCCGAACGGGGCAGGAGCGCGTCTGTAGGCGCGATGACGGAGTCAGGAATCTCTGTTATCTGATTGGCACTCAGGTCGATCGTGTCCAGTAGCGGTTGCTCTGCCAGGCCGGTCGGCCATGTCTCAATGCCTGTACCCGACAGATCAATCGAGCGGATGTCGGGCATCTGGCTGAAGTCGGGTGTCACGCCTAGTTGTTGGTTTCCCTGTAATACGAGGCCTCTGAGCGTGATGCGTTCCGCCAGGATGCGGGCGGTGTCCGGGGTCAGGCGAATCCGGTTGTTCTGCAGATATAAACGGGTGAGCCCATGCATTTCGCCCAAGGCTGGAGGAAGGTCCCTGAGCTGATTATCTGCCAGGTCGAGCCAGCGTACGTGTCGGTATCGTGTCAGGAAGCTTTCTGGAGAAACGCTTAGGTACATGTTGTTCAGTTTGAGTGAGCCTACGTGGCTGAAGTCCACGTCCAGGTCCGGCAGACTCGGCAGCCTCAGGCCACTGAGATCGAGTTCCAGGCCAATCGGTGTGCCGTCCTTGGCCAGCATCTGCGGTGTTTCCTGTCTCCAGCAACTCAAAATGCGTTCCAGGGCGATGTTACGATCGTCCCAAGTCACTGCATTGGTTGCGAGTTGGCCAGAGCGAACATAACCCTGGCGGCGAACACCGCCTGAAAACGCCCAGGCGTCCAGTTGGGTTTGGAGCTTATGGAACTCAAGTTCGAGTCTGTCCAACTCTGCCGCCACTGTTCCTTTGGGCAAGCTCCAAAGAAACTCCCTAGCCTGCTTGAGGGTCTTGCCCGGATATAGCCGCTGATACCTTTCTATCCTGGGGTTACCCGAGTCAAACGCGCTGTCAATTGCGTCTTTGATCAGGTCCGGATGGTTTTCATGCAGATTGCGCCAGTAGCTTTCGAATTTTCTCCAGTATTGAGAGGGAAAGTCATTGCCTTGTAGCTGGGTGACGTTATTGATCCGGACGATGGTTTCCAGCTGGTCGGCCGGCGGTTTCAGGTAGGTTTCGGGAACTGCACGCAGTTTGTTATTGAGCAAGTTGAGGCTTTTCAGGTTGGTCTGACTCAGTAGGCCGGTGGGCCACTGATCGATCTTTGTACTGCTGAGGTCCAGTGTTTGCAGTTTCGACATACCGCTGAAGTCGGGCGTTATCCCCAGCGGGTTTTCCGATAGATCGATATGTTCAAGCTGGGTAAGGCCGGCCAATTTTTCAGCACTGGGTACATCCAGCCTGATCTGGTTCGAACTCAAGTTCAGCGTGGTCAATTGACTCATGTTGCCGATCGCGGTGGGGAGTTTGTCGAGCTTGGAGTGTGTGATGCTCAGTCGCTCCAGGTTGGAGAAATTGCCCATGAACGTATCCGTCGCATCCGACCAGTTAATCGACACAAGATCCAACTCCCGCACATGGCTGAAGTCGGCTTTCAACCCGGGAAGCGCGGAGGTGCCTGACGGCATTGTGAATGATGTCCCGGTCTCACGACGCCAGCAGCGCTTGATCTCATCGGTAGCAAGCTTGGCCCAGCTTGTAGATTCGGAAGCGTTTGCATGTCGCCATGCCTTCAACTCCCTGCTGAGGTTTCTGTACTCGGCTTCTCGTCTATCCAGCCCGCCAGCAATGTCATTGCCAAGAGACTGGATAAACGCGTTGATCTGTCCTTCGTCAAATGACGGGAACAAGCTGTGTACCCGACGCTGCGGGCTGCGCAGTTGATTTAAGGCTGCGCTGGCACTGTCGGCCAATTGCCGGAAGAACGACCAGTCATGTCTCTCGCCTCGTACGCCCCCCGGTGCGCCGACGATGGCGCTGACCCAGACATTGGCGGCGTTGCGCCTGATGGCGTGGCTTGCACCGAGGCGACTGTTGTTGTAGACGTTAGCCGCGTCCATCGCCACGGGATCGCCAGGTTTGACGATGCGCCAGACTTTGCCTGCCGCCGAGGAAGCATCGCGGTCGAGCATGACTTGATAGGTGCCGCCGTCGATCGTCACGTATTGACGCCCGCTCAGGGCATGGACGCCGTCTGCATCGGCATTGTCCGGCACCTGCTTGTGGAGTATCCGCAAACCACTGATGCTCTGGTTCGATAGCGGCGACTCCCGCGATTGTGTGAGGAATTCTGGCAGGTGCGCCTGCTGTACGCGCGCTTGCTCAAGCACGTCCTGAGCCAGCACGGCGGTGTCGTGGCGACCAAGGCCCAGCTCATTGCGTTGGGTTTCGGTGAGAGTGCGCAAGGTGGCACCGAGTAAGCTGTTTTCCCCGACGGCCGCCGTTTTCAGATCGCCACTGTCCGGTCGGTAGCCAGCATATTCAGTGCCGGACTTGACCAACATGACGAAGCTGTCTGCGTCTTCGCTCCCATAGGTGTCCAGCAGGGATCCTCGGCGGATGGTCCGCCCGGTCTGATCGGTAGAGCCTTGATACACCTGCACGCCGACATCGCTTGGCCAACCTGGCAAGAGCGTCAGCAGGTTGCAGAACAGGGCTTCACTGTGCGCGTTGAGGCCGAGGCCGCTTGGGTCCGAAAGTGCGTTGAGCGCCTCAGTGATGATGCTTTGTTGAAGACTTTTGTGAATGGCCTCGCGTACCGGAGCTTCCAGGAAGGAGTACAGGCCGACGTCGCGTAATGAGGGATGACGACGCAGCAAGTCTGCAGCCATTGCCCGTGAAAGGTCCGGAAAGCGACGCCGCAACAGGCCGATTGCCAGGTCATCACTGGTGGGCTGGCCGGACAGCGCCGTGGGTGCAAACCGAGCTGCTGAATTTTTTGCATTCAGGTGGTCGCGCGGTTGGCCGTCGCGTAACGCCTCATACACAGCGGCTTGATGTGCTTGAAGGTGTGTCGCTATTTTTTTTCTCAGCTCAAGCAATCGGCTCGCCAGGTGTTGGTCTTCACTGCTGTGGCCTGTCTTACCCAACCTGCTATTGGGGACGAGCCGTTCATGTTCCTGCAATACCTGTTGCATGAGCGAGCCCACCGGCGAGCCAAATGCCAGTGCCAGGTAACGATCGCGGCCGTCCTGGCGTAGTTCGATTGTGGCCAAGGGCTGTGTGTTGCCCGCGAGCACCGGTGCGTGGCTGGACAGCAAGGTTTTGCCGTCAGGGGCATACAGTTTGATCGTGCAGGTGCCCAGGTCGGCCAGTAGCGCAGGCATGACCTGATCGGCAATGGGCGGCAGCGGGCCATCGCTCTGCCTGAGCGCCGCTTGTAACTGGGTGAGCCCTTCGCGCAGTTGCTGATTCTCTATGGCCTGCGTCAGTGCGACGGGCGCGCGCCGGCGATCGAACCAGATATCCAGCAGATCCTGGCGATCCACCCGCGCGACATCCAGCGAGCGCTTACAAGCTGTCGGGCTCAGCGGCAGCTCGCTGGGCGAGATCATGTGCTGCAACAGTTGGGCTTCGTTCAGCGCACGGGTATCGATCGGGTCGAGTGTCCAGCGGTCATGCTTGGCTGAATAGGTAACGTAGGGCTGAATGCTTGAAGAACCGTGCATGTCCAGTTGATAGCGCCCGGAGATTTTTTCGAGGGTGACCTGGGCGAATCTGGTTTGGTTGTCGACCTGTAGCTTGATGTAGCTTCGGTTGTCCTTTTCAAACAGGCCTTGAGGGTTTTGTTCAACTCCCGACAGGTAGTTGGGGTCGATTTGTGTGTAGTCGTTGATGAACCACAACCCAGGCTTGCCGTTCGTGCCAAGAGCATAGTTGGGGTTACCCAGCGCGTTCATCAACTGACGGGTGCGGCGTGCAGACAACTTGGCTGCCGCCCCCTGCAAGCGCAGCCCCACCAGCAGGTCAAGGATGTCGCCGACAGCTTGCACCAGCTCGGCCTGCTGGCCTCGGCGCAGCGCCGCAATGGCAGACCAGGTCTGATAGACGAGGGCGCCCAGCATTGCGACCAACATGATTTTGCCCAAGCCCGTCACACCGCCGGGGAGGGGGATCAGCAGCATCGACAAGGTTTCGCTGACCAGATAGGTGGCCAACGCAACGGCGGCCTCCTGGTCGGCGAGTTTATTGGTGCGGGCCAGTCGGATAAGGTCCGATTGTATCGGCCACGCCTGGTGGATCGGCAAGGTGTGGGCGAGGCAACGGATGTCCGTGCCGATTTTTTCCACCGCCAGTTTTTGTCTGTTTGGGGTCTTGCTGGCGAACAGGTCATACAGGATTTTGGCATGCCAGGCGAGCTCGTCCCGGTTGACCTTCAGCGGTTTGATAAAGGCTCGCAGCTTTTCCTGATTGTTCAGGGAGATGGCCTTCATGAACCAACTGAAGTGTGCCAGCCCCACGTCGTTGCGGATCTGGTCCTGCAGCGAGTCCACGGCTTCTTGCCTGGAGGCATGTCGGCGTAACGCGCCATTGGGGCGGTCCGGGAAGTAGCTGTAGACGCAAGAGCCGTCGGGCGTGTCAAAGCGACGAGTAAAGAACGGCAGGGCAATCTTTTCGCCGCCGGCGTCCAGTTGGTAAAGGTCCCAATACACGCTGGTGTCGAACAGCCAGTCTTTAAGTTCATTGAATTCCCATTCGCTGATACTCCAGGACTCATTGGTGCGGTACGCGTCCCTCAATGCGACCAGCAGCTTGGTGCTTTGCAGGCCGAATAGCGGATTGGACAGACGCTTCTTGAACTCTTTTTCGATGTAGTCGCTGATGCGCGTGCCGATGTCCACGCTCCTTGCGACGGCCACGAACGCTTTGACGCTGATGACGTTGCCGCTGATAGAGCTGGCGCGTTGTTCTTCGGTGGAGAAATACGCAGTAAACCCGAAGTTGCGATACGCCGCCTCCAGCAAGGTGATCGAGCGTTCGTACTCACGTATGCCCAGGTCCTCTTTGTAGATGCGCACGTTGTTGCCCAGGCGGTCGTTGGCGGGGAGGTCATCCTGGGAGGCCGGCAACTGCCGGATCCGCGTCTTCAGGTAAGTGGTACGCGAGTTGATGGCCGTGCCGGTTTTGCTCTTCAGCGCGCTGTCCAGAGCGTCGACCATTTGCTGGCTCAAGTCGTTGTAAAGGTCTGTGAGGGCGTTGCCGAGGGTTTGTTCGCGCTCCACCAGATCCTTGCTCAGGCGCAGGTATTCTTTTTGCTCGTCCACGCCCATTTTGCCCATGAAGGTGTTTACGTTTTCCTGTATCAGTTGAAAGATCTGTTGTTCGGCCCAGCTTTCGTTGGTGAGTAATGCAGGTTGCTCTGCATCAAAGGTGACTGAGTTGGTCATGGTGTGTGCTCGGGAAGAGAGCGCTTGGCACAGCAGCGTGGCAGGCGCTCTGTTGGAAAGATTGAGCGACATTAGGGCCGGCAGTACCAGAAGAAGAGGTGCATAAAGCTGTGCGCTGAAAACGCCTGGTAGTTGCACCCTCAATGACGACGCGTGATCAGCGCGCCTATGTGGGCCTCGCCCCCCCAGCAAAACCGGGCTATAAGCACCGTCGGGCGCGGTGTGGCTAAAAGCCGACCATTGCCGTCGGAATTGGTCAAAATTTGTGCTATATTCCGCGCCCGCGATTTTTCATCTCAACACCGGTCACCGTCATGCAAACAGCCAAGCCGTTATTTGACTATCCCAAGTACTGGGCCGAATGTTTCGGTCCTGCGCCATTCCTGCCGATGAGCAGGGAGGAGATGGATCAGCTTGGCTGGGATTCCTGCGACATCATCATCGTCACCGGTGATGCGTATGTGGATCACCCATCGTTCGGCATGGCGATCATCGGCCGGCTGCTGGAGTCCCAGGGCTTTCGCGTCGGGATCATCGCCCAGCCGAACTGGCAGTCCAAAGACGACTTCATGAAGCTCGGCGAGCCGAACCTGTTCTTCGGCGTCGCGGCCGGCAACATGGACTCGATGATCAACCGCTACACCGCCGACAAGAAAATCCGCTCCGACGACGCCTACACCCCAGGCGGCATGGCCGGCAAACGCCCGGACCGCGCCAGCCTGGTGTACAGCCAGCGCTGCAAGGAAGCCTACAAGAACGTGCCGATCGTGCTTGGCGGCATCGAAGCTTCCCTGCGTCGCATCGCCCACTACGACTACTGGCAGGACCGGGTGCGCAACTCGATCCTGATCGACGCCACCGCCGATATCCTGCTGTACGGCAACGCCGAGCGCGCCATTGTCGAAGTCGCCCAGCGCCTGTCGTGGGGCCACAAGATCGAAGACATCACCGACGTGCGCGGCACCGCGTTCATTCGCCGTGACACACCCGCGGGCTGGTACGAAGTGGACTCCACGCGTATCGACCGCCCGGGCAAGGTCGACAAGATCATCAACCCGTATGTGAACACCCAGGACACCCAGGCCTGCGCCATCGAGCAAGAGAAAGGTCCGGTGGATGACCCGGAAGAAGCCAAGGTCGTGCAGATCCTGGCCAGCCCGCGCATGACCCGCGACAAGACTGTGATCCGCCTGCCGTCGGTGGAAAAAGTCCGCGGTGACGCGGTGCTCTACGCCCACGCCAACCGCGTGCTGCACCTGGAAACCAACCCAGGCAACGCCCGCGCCCTGGTGCAGAAGCATGGTGACGTGGACGTTTGGTTCAACCCGCCGCCCATCCCGATGACCACCGAAGAAATGGACTACGTGTTCGGTATGCCTTATGCCCGCGTGCCGCACCCTGCGTATGGCAACGAGAAAATCCCGGCCTACGACATGATCCGCTTCTCGGTAAACATCATGCGTGGCTGCTTCGGCGGCTGCACCTTCTGCTCGATCACCGAGCACGAAGGCCGCATCATCCAGAACCGTTCCGAAGAGTCGATCATTCGCGAAATCGAAGAGATCCGTGACAAGGTGCCGGGCTTCACCGGGGTGATCTCCGATCTCGGCGGGCCTACCGCGAACATGTACCGCATTGCCTGCAAGAGCCCGGAAATCGAATCCGCGTGCCGCAAGCCGTCGTGCGTGTTCCCCGGCATTTGCCCGAACCTGAATACCGACCACTCCTCCTTGATCCAGCTGTACCGCAGCGCCCGTGCATTGCCGGGTGTGAAGAAGATTTTGATTGCTTCCGGCCTGCGCTACGACCTGGCCGTCGAGTCGCCTGAGTACGTGAAAGAGCTGGTGACCCATCACGTGGGTGGCTACCTGAAGATCGCCCCGGAACACACCGAGGAAGGCCCGCTCAACCAGATGATGAAACCGGGCATCGGCAGCTATGACAAGTTCAAGCGCATGTTCGAGAAGTACACCAAGGAAGCGGGCAAGGAGCAGTACCTGATCCCGTACTTCATCGCCGCCCACCCGGGTACCACCGATGAAGACATGATGAACCTGGCCCTGTGGCTCAAGGGCAACGGCTTCCGTGCCGATCAGGTGCAGGCGTTCTACCCGTCGCCGATGGCCACCGCCACCGCGATGTACCACTCGGGCAAGAACCCGCTGCGCAAGGTCACCTACAAGAGCGACGCGGTGACCATCGTCAAGAGCGAAGAGCAGCGCCGTCTGCACAAGGCGTTCCTGCGTTATCACGACCCGAAAGGCTGGCCAATGCTGCGTGAAGCGCTGACGCGCATGGGCCGCGCCGATCTGATCGGGCCGGGTAAAGACCAGTTGATCCCGCTGCACCAGCCGGCCACCGACAGCTACCAGAGCGCCCGTCGCAAGAACTCGACGCCGGCCGGCAGCCACAAGGTCGCCAAGGAAACCACCACCAGGATCCTTACCCAGCACACCGGCCTGCCGCCCCGTGGCAGCGACGGCAGCAACCCGTGGGACAAGCGTGAGCAAGCCAAGGCGGCTGCTCAGGCGCGTAACAAGCAGGCCGCCAAAGAGCGTGCCGATGCGGCCAAGGGCAAGGGCGGCAAGCCTGCGCGCAAGCCGGTAGTGCCGCGTTGATCATCGCTTGAATATGCAGAACGCCAGCCTCGTGCTGGCGTTTTGCTTTCTGGTCGAGGGTGAGCCTGTTTGGTAAGGTGGCGTCCATTAGATTGCTATCGCAGGCAAGCCAGCTCCCACACTTGGAATGCATTCCCCTGTGGGAGCTGGCTTGCCTGCGATGAGGCCGGTCTGGGCACTATCAATTTCAAGGAAGAACACTTATGGGCAACCCCTTGCTCAACATCGGCATGGACTCCAACCGCTCCCAGTTCATGGCGCGCCAGCGCATTGAAAGCCAGATCAACCTGCCGCGCCTGTTTGCGGCTATCGACGCCGATCCAGGTATCGTTGGCGCAGGCGTCGTATACATCGACGCCGACTTCAACGTCATTACCCTGCGCGAATTCAAGCCCATTTGCAGCATCAAGCCCAAGCGCATCATTTTGCGTGAAGCGCAGAAGTACATCTCGCCGGCGCAGTTTGTCGAGCAGGTGAAGACCGACCCCCGTGAAGGGCGCCTCCAGAAGGAGGCCTTTGATATGGGGCTTTCCTGTGGGGCGGCGGTGATCGGCTGGATCGTGGTGTTCAGTGGCAGCGTCGCCGTACCCTTCACCGCCGGTGCCAGTGCTTTTGTGGTGGGTATTGGCGTCACGGCCGCGCTGGCCAGCAGTGCTCAGTGCGGATTTGGCGTGGCCCGTACCTATAACGAGATCCTTGACCCGCAGGCCAACGACCGCATGGACGACGCCCAGTGGTACGGCGCGGTGTCACCGATTCTCGATGCCGCATCGTTGGTCGGTATCGGAACGGGAGCCTTCACCACATTAAGGTTGCTCAAGGCCAAAAAGGCCGCTGCCTTGGGCAAGAGTTGGTATGAGCTGCTCAAGGGCTTGAATCGCCAGGAGCGCAAGAAGTTGACCCAGGAATTGCTCAGCCTCAAAGACCCGAGCCTGACTCCCAAGTTGCTCAAGTTGCAGCAGCGCGCCGGCACGTTGCCCAAGCGCTACAGCTCCACGGAAATTCGTCATGCCACGCTCACCCAGCTCAAGGACGCCTTGGGCGGCATGTTGGGTATCTGGGGCAGCTACCGAACCGGTCACGTCGGCTCGGCGTCGACGCTTGCTATTGGCCTGTATGAGGAGCTGACGGAATGAAGGAGTTTCCCGATAGGCGCAGTTTCCTTGCGCGTTATTTCCCGGTGTTCATGGGCACCATCTTCATGGCGATCTTTTCCGGTTCGGTGGCTGTCTCCACGGCGGGCGTGACCTATTTGCGCGGTGTTGAGCCGGCGCTCAAGGCCAACTACTCCGGGGCCGCAATCCTGGTGCTGGTAGCGGTGCTGGTGTTTGGCAATGTGATGATTGCACGCGGGTTCCCCTGGGCGACCCGGCTGGTGGCGGGCTACCTGGTGTGCTGCCTGCTGTTCGTGTTGCCGATGATTCAATACGGCCTCAATACCCTAGTGTACGGCTCGGCGGTGCTGTTCCCGCTGCTGGGTTTGTTGCTGCTCAACAGTAAGCGCCATCGTGAAATGCGCCAGCGATTACTCGAAATACGTCACCTGCGTCGGGCTGTCGTTGCACAGCGTAAAGCACGCTGACGGGGCGCCCTGGCAGCGGCGATTTATTTCTCGCGAGGCAGCCATGAGGGGCGCGTCAGATTTTGACGTTTTGACGAATATTCCAGCCGTATTTCACCGCGCCTCCATCCTTGCCACCATCGGCTTTCTGCGGCTGGTAGCTGACTTCGATGGTGGCGGAGTTCAGGCCTATCACCTCGGTCAGTAAGTCGCTGCTTGTGACCGCGTCGGTTTGGTAGGACGTCACCATGACTTCCTTCATGATGATCACCAGATACTCCACGGCACTGCTGCCTCCGGCCTTGCGCACTACGAGCCTGGCTTCGGGATAATGCTTGCCGGTGGAGCAGGCCATCATCAGGTTGGGTGAGGACTTGTCCAGGGTCTTGGAAATGGTCAGGTTTTCAATATTGACCTTGCCCGCGCCGCCGCCACTGCCGGTGTGCATGGAGCCTGTCTGGGACATGCCCCAGCCCCATTTGCTGATCTCGATTTCATCGCGATGCGCCTGGTCCTTGGACTCTCCTTTGATGTCCCCCAGCTTTAAAAACATGTCAGTTGCCATGAACGCTCCCTGTTTTGGGTGTGCGCCGGTAGTGGCGCGGGCGTACTTTTCCTCATCCGAGATTTGGCCTACAAGGTGCTACGTCATGATCAGGAAGTGCCTGTCCGAATAAACTGAAGTTTCTGACATTTTTAAGGGATACCCAGTCTTTAACCTCTGCACTCTTGTGAAAAGCCGGAGTAAAGGGATGACTTCAAGCGTGTTGAAAGACGGTTTCCCCAGTGCCCATTTGACCACGCGGCAGTGGGTTGAAAGCAGTATTGATCTGCGCAAGTTGTTTGCGGCTATTGATGCCGACCCCGCCATTGTCGGCGCCGGCGTGGTGTACCTCGACGCTCAGCTACGGGCGATGGTGTTGCGCGAGTTTCAGCCGATTTGCAGCATCGTGCCGAAGAAGGTGATTTTGCGTGAGGCACCCAATTATGTTGGGCGGGTGGAGTTTGCTCGGCGGTTGGCGAATGAGCCGCGTGAGTCGCAGGTGGCGTTCGAGGCGGTGAATGCGGGGCTGGCGTGTACTTCGGCGGTGATTAGTTGGATGGTGATTGCGGGGGGATTTGCGCTGACGCCATTTACTTTTGGCGGCTCTGGTGTAGCGGCCGCGATTAGCGTTGTGGGCGCGTCAGCCAGCACTGTTCAATGCTGGATTGGCGCAGGTCGAACTAAAAATGAAATGAATGACCCTGCCCTTAACGACGCTCTGGATAGCGACCGGTGGTATCAGGCCGTTATGGTCGGATTGGATGCGGCCTCGTTGTTAGGGGCGGGTAACGCAGCCATGTCGACGATTCGACTCGTCGACATGTTCAAAAAAGCAACGGGGAAAAGTACGCACCAGGTACTCAAAGGGCTGAATCGACAGGAGCGAGTAAAGCTCACCAGAGAGCTGCTGAGTATCAACCACCCGGAAATGACCCGAAAAATGATCAAGCTCAAACAAATGGCCGCAGAGATGCCAAAGCGCTACAGCTCGGCCGAAGTAAGGCGTGGCACCTTCTTACAGATGCTTGATGCTCTTGGCGCCGTATCAGGCATTGCTGGCAGTGTGAGGAGCGGGAACATCCGGATCATCGCGGTAGGGCTGTATGAGGAGATCGCAGAATGAGACTTTTAGGAAGAAGGTATCTTGTCCCTATTCGGCCTTTTTTGATCCGCAATTTTCCCGTGTTTATTGGCGTGATTTTTTCGGGCATCTTCAGCACTGCTAATGTTGTCGTATTGGTAGAAAACTATTATTTGCCATCGTTATCGAGTGTTACTGCTGTAAAAGCCGGCGTCGCATTGGCCCTCTTTATCACCTTCTGCAATGTCATGATCGCCTCCGGACGCCCGCAATGGGCGCAGGGCATGTATGCCCTTTTTATTGCCTGCCTGTTGGTTGCTGTGCCAGGTTATCATTTTTCGCCGAACTTCCTTTACGCTGAGTGCTTCTTCTGGCCGATCCTCGGCCTGCTACTGCTTCGCAGCAAACGCCATCGGGAAATGCGTGCCGCCTACGTAGAACTTCGCCACATGCGCGCTAAAGTTCGGGCGGCCATCGAAAAACGACGTAAACACGAACGCGCCATCATCAGAATAAAAAAACCGAGGTGATTCCCCACCTCGCCGGCCCCAATCGCTACCCCTCGACCCACACCCGCCACATATTTGTGCAACCCTTGCACCATAACCGCAGGCACGGCGCTGTTTTGGTGCTGTACTGCACCGGGTCTGACGTTTTAGTGCAATGACTGCTGCTGTGGCATAAGTCTTGCGCGCGTTGTGCTTATGCCCTGGCTCGCAGGAGGCCGCCGTGTCGATTCATGTCGCGTTGCACCACGTTACGCATTACCGCTACGACCGTGCTGTCGAACTCGGCCCACAAATTGTGCGCTTGCGCCCGGCAGCCCATAGCCGCACGCGGATCCTGTCTTACGCGCTGAAAGTGCTGCCCGAGCAGCACTTCATCAATTGGCAGCAAGACCCTCAGGGCAATTACCTGGCGCGCCTGGTGTTCCCGGAAAAAACCGACCAACTGCGCATCGAAGTCGATCTGGTCGCCGAGATGGCGGTGTTCAATCCGTTCGACTTTTTCCTTGAACCCTACGCCGAAAAAATCCCGTTCAGCTACGCCGCCGATGAGCAGCGCGAGCTGGCGCCGTACCTGGAAACCTTGCCGCTGACGCCAAGGTTTGCCGCCTACCTGGCCGGTATTGACCGCACACCCTTGCCTGCGGTGGATTTCCTGGTTGGGCTGAACCAGCGCCTGGCCGCCGATATCGGCTACCTGATCCGCATGGAACCGGGCGTGCAAACCCCGGAATTCACCCTGGAAAACGCTTCCGGCTCCTGCCGCGACTCGGCCTGGCTGTTGGTGCAATTGCTGCGCAATCTTGGCTTGGCGGCGCGATTTGTCTCTGGTTATCTGATTCAGCTCACCGCTGACGTCAAAGCCCTCGACGGCCCCTCCGGCACCGAAGTGGACTTCACCGACCTGCACGCCTGGTGTGAAGTGTATTTGCCCGGCGCCGGCTGGATCGGCCTGGATGCCACCTCCGGTTTATTTGCCGGTGAAGGGCATATCCCATTGGCCTGCAGCCCCGATCCATCGTCTGCCGCACCCATCAGTGGGTTGGTGGAACCGTGCGAATGCGAATTTACTCATGAGATGTCGGTGGAGCGTATATGGGAAGCCCCTCGGGTAACCAAGCCCTACACCGAAGAACAATGGCTGGCGATCCAGGCCCTGGGCCGACAGATTGACGGCGACCTGCTCAAGCATGACGTGCGCCTGACCATGGGCGGCGAGCCAACTTTCGTGTCCATCGACGACCCCGACGGCGCCGAATGGAACACCGCCGCCCTGGGGCCGGACAAGCGTCGCCT
This sequence comes from Pseudomonas sp. 910_23, assembly GCF_052850795.1. Taxonomy (NCBI): domain Bacteria; kingdom Pseudomonadati; phylum Pseudomonadota; class Gammaproteobacteria; order Pseudomonadales; family Pseudomonadaceae; genus Pseudomonas; species Pseudomonas sp. 910_23. The sequence goes on from NZ_VXCZ01000002.1 coordinate 310,005, forward strand.
GTCCGCCGAGCTGTTCCAGCGCCTGCGCCGGCACTATGCACCCCAGGGCCTGGTGCATTTCGGCCAGGGCAAGTGGTACCCCGGCGAGCAACTGCCGCGTTGGTCGCTCAATTGCTACTGGCGCCGCGATGGGGTGCCGATCTGGCACAACAGTGCGCTGATCGCCGATGAGCAAGAGGACTATGGGGCTGACGGCGCGATGGCCGGACGTTTCCTGGCCAGCGTCGCCGAGCGTCTGAAGTTGCCGGCGCGCTTTGTGTTCCCTGCCTTTGAGGACAACTTCTACTACCTGTGGCGCGAAGGCACACTGCCGCAAAACGTTAGCGCCCAGGACCCGCGCTTAAGCGACGAACTGGAGCGCGAACGCCTGCGCAAAGTCTTCGTCCAGGGCCTGGACAAGGTCATCGGCCAAGTGCTGCCGTTGGCGCGCACCGCCGCCAATGATCGCTGGCAGAGTGGGCGCTGGTACTTGCGCGATGACCACTGCCGCCTGGTGCCGGGCGATTCGCCGTTGGGTTATCGGCTGCCGTTGGCTTCGCAGCCGTGGGTGACAGCGGCGGAGTATCCGTTCATACACCCGACCGACCCGAACCAGGATCAGCCGCAGCTGCCCACGACCGCGCAGTTGCACAGCCACGACGAGCCGGCCCCAAGTGATGAGCGTGTGCCAAAGGTCGACGAATCCGCCGATTGGCTGACCCGCACTGCGCTGTGCGCCGAAGCGCGGGAAGGACGCCTGTACCTGTTCATGCCGCCGCTGGAGCGCGTGGAGGATTATCTGGAGCTGGTGACGGCCATCGAGGCCACCGCCCAGGAACTGCATTGCCCCGTGTTGCTGGAAGGCTACGAGCCACCCGCCGACACACGCCTGAGCAATTTTCGCGTGACGCCGGACCCGGGTGTGATCGAGGTCAACGTGCAGCCATCCGCCACCTGGGATGAGTTGGTGGAACGCACCGAATTTCTTTACGAAGAAGCCCGGCAAACCCGCCTGACCACCGAGAAATTCATGATCGACGGGCGCCACACCGGCACCGGCGGTGGTAACCACTTCGTCCTCGGCGGTGCGACGCCCAAGGACTCACCATTCCTGCGTCGCCCCGATTTGCTGCGCAGTCTGATCAGCTACTGGCATAACCATCCGTCGCTGTCCTACCTGTTCTCCGGCCTGTTTATCGGCCCGACCTCCCAGGCGCCACGGGTGGATGAGGCGCGCAACGATGCGCTGTATGAACTGGAAATCGCCTTCGCGCAGATGCCGGCACCGGGCGAGGAATGCCCGCCGTGGTTGGTGGACCGCCTGTTGCGCAACCTGCTGATCGACGTGACCGGCAACACCCATCGCGCCGAATTTTGTATCGACAAACTCTACTCGCCGGAGGGTGCCACCGGCCGCCTGGGCCTGCTGGAGTTGCGCGCTTTCGAAATGCCTCCCCATGCGCACATGAGCCTGACTCAGCAATTGCTGCTGCGCGCGCTGGTCGCACGGTTCTGGCGCGAACCTTATGCGCCGCCGAAGCTGGCGCGTTGGGGCACCGAACTGCATGACCGCTTTTTGTTGCCGCATTTTATCGAACAGGACTTTGCCGACGTCATTGTCGAGCTCAACGCTGCCGGTTATCCGCTGCGGGCCGAGTGGTTTGCCGCGCATCTGGAGTTCCGCTTTCCCAAAGTGGGTGATTACGCCGTCAGCGGTATCGAACTGGAACTGCGCCAGGCATTGGAGCCTTGGCATGTGTTGGGCGAGGAGGGCGCGGTAGGCGGGACGGTACGTTATGTGGATTCGTCCCTGGAGCGCCTGCAAGTCAAGTTGAGTGGCCTGCCGGCGCAGCGCTATCTGCTGACCTGCAACGGCATACCCGTGCCGCTGCAACCGACCGGTCGGGTGGGAGAGTTTGTTGCCGGTGTGCGTTACCGCGCCTGGCAACCGGCCAACTGCCTGCAACCGACCATTGCAGTCCATGCGCCGTTGGTGTTCGACCTGCTCGACACCTGGATGCAGCGCTCGCTGGGTGGCTGCCAATACCATGTGGCGCATCCGGGCGGACGCAATTACGACAGCTTGCCGGTCAATGCCAATGAGGCGGAAAGCCGGCGCATGGCGCGGTTTTTCCGCTTGGGGCATAGCCCTGGCAAGCTTGTGGTGCCGACTGTAGTGGTGAACGGTGAATTGCCAATGACCCTGGATTTGCGGCGTTTTACAAAAAATAAGGAATGAACATGATCCAAGTGTGGGAGCTGGCTTGCCTGCGATAGCGGTGGTTCAGTCGATAGTTCTGGTGACTGACACACCGCTATCGCAGGCAAGCCAGCTCCCACATTGGATCGTAGTGAATTTGAGTTAACCTGACTTCCCTTGCCTCTGCCGAGCGTTCCATGTCCGACTTGCTCGACCGTTACCCGCTGACCGCGGGCACCTATCACGAACTGCTGGACGCCGGCGGCGCGGTGCGTGCCCATTGGCAGCGCCTGCTCGACCATCTGCAACGCAGTACGCCCGCACAATTGGCCCAGCGCCAGGCGTTGCTGACGCGGCAGATCCAGGAAAACGGCGTGACCTATAACGTCTACGCCGACCCCAAGGGCGCTGATCGCCCGTGGGAGCTGGACCTGCTGCCCCATGTGCTGGCCGCTGATGAGTGGCGGCAGTTGTCGGCCGGTATCGCCCAGCGCGCGCGTCTGCTCAATGCGGTACTCGCCGACCTCTATGGTCCGCAACGCCTGATCAAAGAGGGGCTGTTGCCTGCCGAGCTGGTATTTGGGCATAACAACTTTTTATGGCCGTGCCAGGGTATCCAGCCGCCGGACGGTGCTTTTCTGCACCTGTACGCCGTGGATCTGGCGCGCACTCCCGATGGCCGTTGGTGGGTCACCGCCGACCGTACCCAGGCGCCGTCGGGCGCCGGCTACGCCTTGGAAAACCGCACCATTGTGTCTCGCGCCTTCCCGGATCTGTACCGTGACTTGCAGGTGCAGCATCTCACCGGTTTTTTTCGCACCTTGCAGGAAACCCTGGCCCGCCAGGCGCCCGGCGATGACCAGCCGCCACTGATCGTGCTGCTCACGCCGGGGCGTTTCAACGAAAGCTATTTCGAACATCTGTATCTCGCCCGCCAGCTCGGCTACCCACTGGTAGAAGGCGGCGACCTTACCGTGCGCGACAGCACGGTGTTCCTGAAAACCCTCAGCGGTCTGCGCCGGGTCCACGCGATCATGCGCCGCCTGGATGACGATTTCTGCGACCCTCTGGAGCTGCGTACCGACTCGGCCCTGGGCGTGCCCGGCCTGCTTGACGCCGTGCGCCAAGGCAATGTGCTGGTGGCCAATGCCTTGGGCAGCGGCGTGCTGGAGTCGCCGGGCTTGTTGGGGTTCCTGCCGAAGATCAACGAGTTCCTGTTCGGTGAAGCGCTGATCCTGCCGTCGATTGCCACCTGGTGGTGCGGCGAGGCACCGGTGCTGGCCGAGGCACTGGAGAAGCTCCCGGAACTGTTGATCAAGCCGGCGTTTCCTTCGCAAAGTTTCGCCCCGGTGTTCGGTCGTGATTTGAATGAACAACAACGCCAGGCCCTGGCCGAGCGGATGCGCGCGCGGCCTTACGCCTATGTCGCTCAGGAGCTGGCGCAGTTGTCCCAGGCGCCGGTGTGGCATACCGAAGAAGATCATCTGCAACACCGCGCCATCGGGATGCGTGTGTACGCGGTAGCCAGCGATGAGGGGTATCGCGTGCTGCCCGGTGGCCTGACCCGTGTGGCCGCCGACGCCGATGCCGAAGTGGTGTCGATGCAACGCGGCGGTGCGAGCAAGGACACATGGGTGCTCGGCGAGCGCGCCAGCGCTGGTGAACAGTGGCGTGCCCAGCGCGCCATTGGCGTGCATGATCTGGTGCGCCGCGACCCGTATCTGCCGTCGCGGGTGGTGGAAAACCTGTTTTGGTTTGGCCGTTATTGCGAACGCTGCGATGACAGTGCGCGCTGGCTGCGCATTGTGCTGGCGCGTTATGTCGACGGCGACGATCCGTTGGCATTGCAGGCGGCGGTCGAACTTGGAGAAAGCCTGCGCCTGTTGCCGGAGGAGGGCGAGCTACCGGAGCGTCTGCTCGCGGCCTTGCTCGGTGATGACTGGCCCTCAAGCCTGCGCGCCAATTTGCAGCGCTTGCAGTGGGCAGCGTCCCAGGTACGCGGCAAGCTGTCGCGGGAAAACTGGCAGGCCCTGGTGGAGCTGCAACGCGAAGCCATGGAGCTGGAAAGCCAGGCCCCGGACTTCGGCGAGCTGCTGGATTTTCTCAACCGTTTGGTGATGTCTTTGGCGGCGCTGTCCGGGTTTGCCCTGGATGATATGACCCGCGATGAAGGCTGGCGCTTTTTGATGATGGGCCGGCGCATTGAGCGTCTGCAATTTCTGAGTACCAGCCTGGCAGCGTTCCTGCGCGGTGTGGCGGTGTTCGATCAGGCGGGGCTGGAGTGGTTGCTGGAGCTGGGCAACAGCAGCATCACCTATCGCTCGCGCTACCTGGCGGTGCCGCAGCTGATCCCGGTGCTCGACCTGTTGTTGCTCGATGAGCAGAACCCCCATGCGGTGCTGTTCCAGCTCAAACTGGTGAGCCGTACCGTGCGTCGCCTCAATGATGATTTTGGTGTGCCCAGGGAAACCGGCCTCGCGCCGTTGGTGGAGCGCCTGGGGCGCTTTGACCTGGGGTGTCTGGAGAACCCGTTGTTTGGCGAGCCCAGCGTGCGTGCCGCGCTGGATGGCCTGGCCGACCTGCTGCAAGCGGTCGCCGATGAGAGCGGGCAAGTGTCGGATCGCCTGGCGCTGCGCCATTTTGCCCATGTGGATGATGTCAGCCAGCAAACGGTGTCGGTGTGATGAGTGCGCGCTATCAGATTTTTCACGATACCCATTACCACTACGACAGCCCGGTGTCCCTGGCCCAGCAGCTGGCGCATTTGTGGCCACGGCCGTGTGCGTGGCAGCGTTGCACCTGGCAAACCCTGGACATCAGCCCGCCGCCCTCTTCACGCCGTGATGAGCTGGACGTGTTTGGCAACCCGATCACGCGCCTGGCGTTCGAGCGTCCTCATGATGAGCTGCTGGTCAATGCCGGGTTGACCGTGGAAGTGCTGGCGCGACCCGCGCTGGACCTGGGGCAATCGCCGGCGTGGGACCGCACCCGTGACAGTTTTACCTACAGCAGCCAGGCGCTGTCGATGGAGGTGATTGAAGCCTGCCGCTATCGCTTCGAATCGCCTTACGTGCATCTGAAAAAAACCTTCGTCGAGTTCTCTGAAAGTTGCTTCCCGCCTGGCGAGCCGTTGTTGGTAGGCGTGCAGGCGTTGATGCAAAAGATTTTCAGCGAATTCACCTTTGATGCCGAAGCCACTCAGGTCGCCACGCCGCTGGTGGAGGTGCTGGAGCGCCGTCGCGGTGTGTGCCAGGACTTCGCCCACCTGATGCTCGCCTGCCTGCGCTCACGGGGCCTGGCGGCGCGCTATATCAGCGGCTACCTGCTGACCCAGCCACCGCCCGGCCAGCCACGGCTGATCGGCGCCGATGCGTCCCATGCGTGGGTCTCGGTGTTCTGCCCGCGGTCGGGCTGGGTGGATTTCGATCCGACCAACAATGTGCAGCCGGCACTGGAGCACATCACTCTGGCCTGGGGCCGGGATTTCTCCGATGTGTCGCCGTTGCGTGGGGTGATTCTGGGAGGCGGGAGCCATGACCCGGAGGTGCGGGTGACGGTGATGCCGCTGGAGTAGCGGTGGGTTGGGGTGAACAGGGAGGGCCTGCTCACCCCAACAAAATTTATTCAGCCGGGTCTTTCGGGGTTTCGGTCTCGTCAGTTGCTGCTTCACCTTCCGCATCCGGGTTCAGCGCGCCGGCTTCTTCGTCTGCAGCGGCTTTCTTGCGTTGCAGCTTTTCCTCTTTCTTCTGTTCCTTTGCCAAGTCTCTCTGACGTTTGGCGAAGGAGTAATTAGGTTTGGCCATGGGCGATCCTCTAGGGTCGAAGGTGAGGGTAGGCGGCGCGCAGCTGCCTTGGGTCGTCATGGTAGCAGCTTCAGGGTGCCCTTTGCTTTCACTTACCGCAGGCGTAGGCGGCCAGCAGGCCGTTGAACAGGTGATTGAGGTGCATGGCATGAACTCCCGTGAGTGATGGGGCGATCATAGGCAGGGTGCGGCAGTTTGGCTGGTTGATTGTGTTGATCAACCTGATAGCCTAAAGTTGTATACAATCTGTTGATGCAGATCATAAGAAACTAAGCCTGCTTGAGGCACCCTTGTCGCAATACGCGTTTTCTAACCCTGCCCTGGAGATTCACATGTTCGCCAAACTCGTTGCTGTTTCCCTGCTGACTCTGGCTAGCGGCCAGTTGCTTGCTGCAGAGTGCAAGGTCACTGTCGACTCCACCGACCAGATGTCTTTCAATACCAAAGAAATCACCATCGACAAGAGCTGCAAGCAGTTCACCGTTGAGCTGACTCACTCGGGCAACCTGCCCAAGAACGTGATGGGCCATAACTGGGTGCTGACCACTGAAGCCAACATGCAGCCTGTGGCTACTGACGGTATGGCTGCAGGTATCGATAAGGATTATCTGAAAGCCGGTGATGACCGCATCATCGCCCACACCAAGATCATTGGTGCTGGCGAGAAAGACTCGGTGACCTTCGACGTCTCCAAGCTCAAAGCCGATGAGAAGTACAGCTTCTTCTGCTCGTTCCCTGGCCACATCTCGATGATGAAAGGTGCCGTGGTCCTGAAGTAACACCGCGTTATCGTTCATCGGGGGCAAGCCCCCTCCCACATTTGAATGTATTCACAAATCAAAGTGTGGGAGGGGGCTTGCCCCCGATGGCATTCTGGCAGTCACTGCAAAATCAGCTGACTCACCTTAAGGCGCAAACGGCATCACCCGCTTGTGCTCAGTCTTGCGATACGTCTCGCAGATAATCCTGAACGCCTCCTCACGCACCGGCTCACCGTGCAGGAACGCATCAATCTCTGCATAGGTCACGCCATGTGACGCCTCGTCTGGCTTGCCCGGCGACAAGTCTTCCAGGTCCGCCGTCGGGATCTTCTCTACCAGTGACTCGGGCGCACCAAAATGCCGGGCAATCGCTCGCACCTGGTTTTTCACCAGCCCGCTCAATGGCGCCAGATCGCAGGCACCATCACCGAACTTGGTGAAAAATCCCATCACCGCTTCCGCCGCATGGTCGGTACCAATCACCAAGCCACTGGCCGCGCCGGCGATGGTGTACTGCGCCACCATGCGCATACGCGCCTTGGTGTTGCCCAGTACGAAGTCGCGGGACACCGCCGCCTTGCCTTCAAACGCTGCGACTTCATTGGCCAGGGCTTTGACCGCCGGGCCGATGTTGACGGTGTGGCGCTCGTCCGGCTCGATGAAGTCCACCGAAGCCTGGGCTTCGTGTTCGTCGAACTGGGTTTCGTAGGGAAGGCGCACGGCGATAAAACGATAAGCCTCATCGCCAGTGCTGGCGCGCAGTTCCTGCACGGCACGTTGGGCCAACAGGCCTGCGGTCAGGGAGTCGACGCCGCCGCTGATGCCCAGCACCAGGGCCTTGAGCCCGGAATTGCGCAGGCAGTCCTGGATAAAGGCTACGCGCCTGGCGACTTCTGCCTCCAGTGCGGCCTGGTCTTTGAACGGTGCTTGCACCTTGAGCTGCTGCGCAATCTCACGCTGTACGGCTTGCATGCTTCACTCCTTGCTGGATAGGGCAGGTACTTTGAAAACGTGACGCAAATAGGCGACAAAATTCGGGTCGGTGCAATGGGTCTTGCCCGCTTCATCGGAAATCTTGGCGACGGGCTGGCCATTGCAGGCGGTCATTTTAAGCACGATGCTCATCGGTTCCACCCCCGGAATGTCGCAGGTGAGGTTGGTGCCGATACCAAAGCTCACATTGATCCGACCCCGCAACGCGCGGAATATTTCCAACGCCTTGGGCAGCGTCAGACTGTCGGAGAACACCAGGGTCTTGCTCATCGGCTCGATGCCCAGCTTGTGGTAGTGGGCGATGGCTTTTTCCGCCCACTGAATCGGATCACCGGAGTCGTGGCGCAGGCCGTCGAACAGCTTGGCGAAGTACAGATCGAAGTCGCCAAGGAAGGCGTCAGTGGTGATGCAATCGGTCAGGGCAATGCCCAGCAGGCCACGGTACTCACGCACCCAGCAATCCAGGGCGGCGATCTGGCTGTCGATCAGGCGTGGGCCGAGTTGCTGGTGGGCCATGATCCATTCGTGGGCCATGGTACCCAGCGGCTTCATATCGAATTCGCGAGCCAGGTGCACGTTGCTGGTGCCGACAAAGCGCCCTGGGAAGTCGTGTTTGAGCACGCTTACCACTTCTTCCTGCACGCGGTACGAGAAGCGGCGGCGCGTGCCGAAGTCGGCCACTTGCAGTTCCGAGAGTTCATCGCTGGCGGCATTGTCCGTCAGCCAATCGAACTTGCGGTACAGCTGTTCGCGGGCCTGTTCGAGGATCACGGTCTGGTAGCGATAGCGGTTACGCACTTCGCTGACGATGGCCAGCATCGGCACTTCAAACAGGATCACATGCAGCCACGGTCCGCGCAGGCGGATAAACAACTCGCCGTTCTCGATACCGGTCTGCACATACCGCAGATTGAAACGGAACAGCCCGAGGAAGCGCAAAAAATCCGGCTTCATAAAGCTGATGCGTTCCAGAAAACCCAATTGATCGGGGCTCAGGCTCAACTCGGCGAGGCGTTCGATCTGGTAACGGATCTCCGCCAGGTACGGGCGCAGGTCTTCGCTGTTGCGGCAACGGAACTCCCATTCAACTTCCACATTGGGGTAGTTGTGCAGCACCGCCTGCATCATGGTCAGCTTGTAGAAGTCGGTGTCGAGCAGGTTCTGCACGATGCGATCGGCAAACACACTCTCGCTCATAACGGGAATCTCCAGACGGCTCGGCGATGGGCGCCGGCCTTTACGCACAATTAAGGAAGGGGGCTAGTGGCGCATACACGTGGGTCGGTTTGCCAGTGATTTTTTTGCCACGGCCACTGGCGCTATCGGGAGCAAGCCCCCTCCCACAGGTTGAAATGCGTTCCAAATGTGGGAGGGGGCTTGCTCCCGATAGCGGTATTCCAGGCACTAAATAACCTGCTCAAGCATCCACTTCACAAATTCCCTGACCTTCGGCACCTCCGCCGAATGCTCCGGATAAGCCAGGTAATACGCATCCTGGCTCGGCATCGCATGTTGCCAGGGAATCACCAGCTTGCCCTCGGCCAATTCCTCTTCCACCAGAAAGCGCGGTAACAGCGCCACGCCACAACCCACTTGCGCGGCCCGAATGCACATATAGAAGGTGTCGAACCGCGGCCCGTGGTAGCTGTGCTCGGTGTGGAAGCCCTGGCTGGCGAACCAGTCATGCCAGCCCTGGGGCCGCGAGGCGTTTTGCAGCAACACCAGGTCGCTCAGTTGCGTGGGATCGGTGAAAGGCTGCGCCGGCAGGCTCTCCGGCGCGCATACCGGCACCAGCTCTTCACTGAACAGCTTCAGGCTCTCGGTACCCGGGCGTGCGCCCTGGCCGAAATAGAACGCCATGTCAGCCTTGCCTTGCAGCAGCTCGTCCGGCTGCTGTTCGTTGCACAGGTCCAGGTGGATCTGCGGGTGACGCAGGCGCCAACCCTTGAGGCGCGGCACCAGCCAGCGCGCGCCGAAGGTATAGGGCGTGGACACGCGCAGCACCTCGGTCTCGCCTCCGTAGGAGCGCAGGTAATGGGTAGACATCTCCACCTGGGTGAGGATCTTGCGCACTTCCACCAGGTACAGATCGCCCGCCGGGGTCATCTGCAAGCGGCGGCGTACCCGGCGAAACAGCAGGTGCTGCAACAACTCTTCCAACTGCGCCACCTGTTTGCTCACGGCGCTTTGTGTGAGGTTCAGCTCTTCGGCGGCGCGGGTGAAGCTCAGGTGGCGGGTGGCGGCTTCGAAGCACTGCAGAGCGGTGATCGACGGCAAATGTCTTTTGTTCAGCACGGCTTGCCTCTTTTTATTCTTTGCATGAATAAACGGAATGATATCTCGCCTAATCGTCGTTTGTTGGCAAGTCTTGGGCCAGCTACAAATAGGGCCAGGATCGCCGTGCGTATTGCGGCGCGAATTTTTGTATGCAGATTGAAGGAGTGACCCATGGTTGCCGCATTGCTTGATCGTCTCGGGGTAAACCCGGCGCTGTACCAGGCGGGCAAACAGCCCGTGCATTCGCCGATTGATGGCAGCCGTATCGGCAGTGTGCACTGGGAAGGCGCCGCCGAGGTGGAGCAACAGGTCAGTCGTGCCGAGCATGCATTTGAGGCTTGGCGCAAAGTGCCGGCGCCGCGGCGTGGCGAGCTGGTGCGCCAGTTTGGCGATTTACTGCGCCAATACAAGGCCGACCTGGGCGAACTGGTCTCCTGGGAAGCCGGCAAGATCACCCAGGAAGGCTTGGGTGAAGTCCAGGAAATGATCGACATCTGCGACTTCGCCGTGGGCCTGTCCCGACAGTTGTACGGCTTGACCATCGCCTCCGAGCGCCCAGGCCACCATATGCGTGAAACCTGGCACCCGCTGGGCGTGGTCGGGGTGATCAGCGCCTTCAACTTCCCGGTGGCCGTATGGGCCTGGAACACCGCGCTGGCATTGGTGTGCGGCAACGCAGTGATCTGGAAACCCTCTGAAAAGACCCCGCTCACCGCCCTGGCGTGCCAGGCGCTGTTCGAGCGCGTATTGAGCAAGTTTGATGATGCTCCCGAGTACCTGAGCCAGGTGATCATCGGCGGCCGCGACGCCGGCGCCGCGCTGGTGGACGACCCGCGTGTGGCCCTGATCAGTGCCACCGGCAGTACGCGCATGGGCCGCGAAGTGGCGCCGAAAGTCGCGGCGCGCTTCGCCCGTAGCATTCTTGAGCTGGGTGGCAACAACGCGATGATCCTCGGCCCAAGCGCCGATCTGGACATGGCCGTGCGCGCCATCCTGTTCAGCGCCGTCGGCACTGCCGGCCAACGCTGCACCACCTTGCGCCGGCTGATCGCCCATGAATCGGTCAAGGAGGACATCGTCACCCGCCTCAAGGCTGCCTACTCCAAGGTGCGCATCGGCCACCCGCTGGAAGGCAACCTGATCGGCCCGCTGATCGACAAGCAGGGTTTTGACAACATGCAGGACGCCCTGGAGCAAGCCTTGAGCGAAGGCGGCAAGGTGTTCGGCGGCAAGCGCCAACTGCAAGACACATTCCCCAACGCTTACTACGTCTCGCCGGCAATTGTGGAAATGCCCGAGCAAAGCGACGTGGTGTGTACGGAAACCTTCGCGCCGATTCTCTACGTGGTCGGCTACACCGACTTCGCCGAAGCCCTGCGCTTGAACAACGCGGTGCCACAGGGGCTGTCGTCATGCATCTTCACCACGGATGTGCGTGAAGCCGAGCAATTCATGTCGGCGGTGGGCAGTGATTGCGGGATTGCCAACGTCAATATCGGCCCGAGCGGCGCGGAGATCGGGGGAGCCTTTGGCGGTGAAAAAGAGACTGGCGGCGGGCGAGAGTCGGGTTCGGATGCGTGGCGCGGGTATATGCGCCGCCAGACCAATACCGTGAACTACTCGCTGGAATTGCCTCTGGCCCAAGGCATTACCTTCGACTGAGCCCTCGCCTCGAAGTGAGATCAAAATGTGGGAGGGGGGCTTGCTCCCGATAGCAGTGTTTCAGTCAGCAAATCTGTAGCTGACCCACCGCTATCGGGAGCAAGTCGAATCGTCGCACCGCCCCTCCCACATTTGATCAGATTTTCAATTCTGAAAAGTTGTTTGTTAGGTCTCATCGGAGTCTGGCAATGGCACTACGCGAAACATGTTTATGGGAACACCTCACCCCCGGCCGGCCGGATCGTGCCGCGCTCAGGGGCGCGCTCAAGGTGGATGTCTGCGTGATCGGTGCCGGTATCACCGGTTTGTCGGCGGCCATTCATTTGCTGGAGCAGGGTAAAAGCGTTGCCGTGCTGGAGGCCCATCGCACCGGCCATGGCGGTTCGGGGCGTAACGTCGGGTTGGTCAATGCCGGCATGTGGATCCCGCCAGACGAGATCGAAGCCGGGTTCGGCACGGCGGTTGGCAGCCAGCTCAACCGCATGTTGGGCGCAGCGCCGGCCCTGGTATTCGGCCTGATCGACAAATACAAGATCGATTGCCAATTGCGCCGCGAGGGCACCTTGCACATGGCCCACAACGCCCGTGGCGAGGCGGATTTGCGCAGTCGTGAAGAGCAATGGAAGCGCCGTGGTGCGCCGGTCGAATTGCTCACCGGGCAGGCGTGTGAGCAAGCCACCGGCACCCAAAAAATCTCCGCCGCCTTGCTCGATCGACGGGCCGGCACCCTGAACCCCATGGCCTACACCACGGGCTTGGCGAATGCCGCCGCAGCGCTGGGCGGGCAGTTGTTTGACCATTCCCCGGTCACCCAGCTTGAGCGCCAAGGTGCCGATTGGTCGGTGCAGACCGCCGAGGGCGCGGTGCAGGCCGCTCAGGTGGTGATCGCCTCTAACGCCTACACCGAAGGCGAATGGACCGAGTTGCGGCGCAATTTTTTCCCCGGCTATTACTATCAGGTGGCGTCAGCGCCGCTGACCGATGATGCCGCCCGGCAAATCCTCCCCGGTGGCCAGGGCTCGTGGGATACGCGCCAGGTACTGAGCAGCATCCGTCGCGATGCCGATGGCCGTCTGTTGCTTGGCAGCCTGGGCAATGGCAACCAGAAACCTGCCTGGTTCCTCAAGGCGTGGGCCGATCGGGTGCAGCAGCACTACTTCCCGTATCTCAAATCGGTGCAGTGGGAATACACCTGGACCGGCTGCATCGCGTTTACCCCAGACCATCTGATGCGCCTGTTCGAACCCGCCCCTGGCCTGGTCGCAGTCACCGGCTATAACGGGCGCGGTGTGACCACCGGCAGTGTGGTCGGCAAGGCGTTTGCCGACTATCTGTGTCACCAGAATCCCCAGGCCTTGCCGATCCCCTTTGCACCGATGCAGCCACTGGCGGGTGCAGGTCTGCGCAGTTGCCTGTATGAAGCAGGATTCTCGCTGTATCACGCCGGGCAATGTCTGAGGATCGTGATCTGATCAGCGAAATACCGCTCAAAAGCCTGCGTTTTCTTAGCAGGCTACCCATCTGTATTGGTGCAAGGCGTAGCAATCACGCACTGTAAATGTGCAGTTCCGTTACGCACGTTGTTACAGGTGTAGGAACTGTCGTTTATCCCTCTGGTTGCAGCTGCGACCTGGCGGGGTTGTACTTTTTTGGTTCGTTGGTTGCACCTATCGAGGCTAGACGGTTGCACGTCCTGGCAAAAGGCGTCGAAACGCCTGTAATAACAATGACACCGTGTCTTTTTGAAGAATAAAAAAGTAATGGCACGCGGCTTGCTCTGAGCTTTCAGTGAAAAGTTTGAATGCAAGTTGTCGTGCCAAAAATCAAAAATATCGGAGCACCACTCATGTCCCAGACGTTTTACAAGAAAGGTTTTCTGGCCCTCGCCGTTGCAGCGGCGCTGGGTGTTTCTACGTTTGTTCAAGCTGATGTGAAAATTGGTGTGGCGGGCCCGATGACGGGTGCCAACGCCGCTTTCGGTGAGCAGTACATGAAGGGTGCCCAGGCGGCAGCCGACGTTATCAACAAGGCCGGCGGCATCAACGGCGAGCAGATCAAGCTGATTGCCGGCGATGACGCCTGCGAACCCAAGCAAGCCGTGGCCGTGGCCAACCGCCTGGCGGACCAGGACAAGGTGATCGGTGTGGTCGGGCACTTCTGCTCGTCCAACACCATCCCGGCGTCTGAGGTCTACGACGAAGCCGGCATCATCGCCATCACCCCAGGCTCCACCAATCCACAGGTCACCGAGCGCGGCCTGGGCGCCATGTTCCGTATGTGCGGGCGTGACGACCAGCAAGGCATCGTCGCCGGCGACTACATCGTCGATGTGCTCAAGGGCAAGAAAGTCGCGGTGATCAACGACAAGGACACCTACGGCAAAGGCCTGGCCGACGCCACCGCTGCGCAGTTGACCAAGCGTGGCGTCAAGCCGGTGCTGGAAGAGGGCCTGACCCGTGGCGAGAAAGACTTCAGCGCCCTGGTCACCAAGATCCGCTCCCTGGGCGCCGACGTCGTGTACTTCGGCGGCTTGCATCCAGAGGCCGGCCCATTGGTGCGCCAGATCCGTGAAGCGGGCCTCAAAGACGTCAAGTTCATGTCCGATGACGGCGTAGTGACCGACGAACTGGTGGCGACCGCCGGTGGTGCGCAGTACGTCGATGGCGTCTACATGACCTTCGGCGCCGACCCGCGCCTGTTGCCGGACAGCAAGACCGTGGTGGAAGAGTTCCGCAAAAACGGCACCGAGCCTGAAGGCTACACCCTGTATGCCTACGCCTCGATCCAGGCCCTGGCCGCGGGCTTCAACGGTGCCAAGTCCAACAAGGGCGAAGACGCGGCCAAGTGGCTCAAGGCCAACCCCGTGCAGACGGTAATGGGCAAGAAGGAATGGGACGGCAAAGGTGACCTGAAAGTCTCTGACTATGTGGTTTACCAGTGGGACAAGGACGGTAAGTACCATCAGCTGGAAAAACAGAAGTAAGGCTGAGCACCACAGTTCCAATGTGGGAGGGGGCTTGCTCCCGATAGCGCAGTGTCAGCCAACACATGCATGACTGACCCACCGAAATCGGGAGCAAGCCCCCTCCTACAGGGGAACGGTGTTGTTATTGAGATCTGTTTTTTCCTCCAGAAGCGCCGCACACCCACCGGTGTGCAGGTGCTCACCGCGTGAGATTGCGTTATGGATGGTATTTTCCTGCAGCAACTGGTCAACGGCCTGACCCTCGGGTCGGTCTATGGCCTGATCGCCATCGGCTACACAATGGTCTATGGCATCATTGGCATGATCAACTTCGCCCACGGCGAGGTTTATATGATTTCCGCTTACCTCGCGGCGATCAGTCTGGCACTGCTGGCTTACTTCGGCATCGAATCCTTCCCGCTGCTCATTCTCGGCACCTTGATCTTCACCGTGGTCGTCACCGGCGTGTACGGTTGGGTCATTGAACGGGTCGCCTATAAACCGTTGCGCAACTCCACCCGACTGGCTCCGCTGATCAGCGCCATCGGCATCTCGCTGATCCTGCAGAACTACGCACAGATCGCCCAGGGCGCCAAGCAACAAGGTATCCCGACCCTGCTGGCCGGCGCCTGGCGCGTCGATATCGGCACTGGCTTCGTGCAACTGACCTACACCAAAGTGTTCATCCTCGTGGCGGCATTCGCCGGCATGGCGTTGCTCACCTACATCATCAAGTACACCAAGCTGGGTCGCATGTGCCGCGCCACCCAGCAAGACCGCAAGATGGCCTCGATCCTGGGCATCAACACCGACCGGGTGATCTCCTACGTGTTCGTCATCGGCGCGGCCATGGCTGCCCTGGCCGGCGTGCTTATCACCCTCAACTACGGCACCTTCGACTTCTATGCCGGCTTCATCATCGGTATCAAGGCGTTTACCGCGGCGGTACTCGGCGGCATCGGCTCCCTGCCTGGGGCGATGCTGGGCGGGATCATCCTTGGTATCTCCGAGTCGCTGTTCTCGGGGTTGATCAACTCTGACTACAAAGACGTGTTCAGTTTCTCCCTGCTGGTGGTGATTCTGATTTTCCGTCCCCAGGGCCTGCTTGGTCGCCCACTCGTGGCGAAGGTGTAAACATGTCTGCTGCCAAATCTATCGATATCAAGAAAAGTGTGGTCGATACGGTCCTCGCCGGGCTGATTTCGCTGATCGTGTTCGGGCCCATCGTCGGCGTAGTGCTCGACGGCTACAGCTTCAACCTGGAGCCGCTGCGCGTTGCCACGTTGGTCGCCATCGTCATGGCCGGCCGTTTTGCCCTCAGCCTGTTCCTGCAAACCCCCAAGGGCGTGAAGATTCTGCAGGGTTTTGAAAGCAGCGGCTCGGGTGTGCACGTGCTGCCACCGGACTACAAATCGCGGTTGCGCTGGATCATCCCGGCGTTGATCGTGATCGCCATCGTGTTCCCGATCTTCGCCAACAAATACCTGCTGACCGTGGTGATTCTCGGGCTGATCTACGTGTTGCTCGGCCTGGGCCTGAACATCGTGGTGGGCCTGGCCGGCCTGCTCGACCTGGGTTACGTGGCGTTCTATGCCATCGGTGCCTACGGCCTGGCGCTGGGTTATCAATACCTCGGCCTGGGGTTCTGGACGGTGCTGCCGCTGGCGGCAATCGCGGCGGCACTGGCGGGGTGCATACTCGGCTTCCCGGTGCTGCGAATGCACGGTGACTACCTGGCCATCGTGACCCTGGGCTTTGGTGAAATCATCCGCCTGGTGCTCAACAACTGGCTGTCATTCACCGGCGGCCCCAACGGTATGCCGGTGCCTTCGCCGACGTTCCTGGGCCTTGAGTTCGGCAAGCGTGCCAAAGATGGCGGCATCCCGTTCCACGAGTTCTTCGGCATCGATTACAACCCCAACATCAAGTTCATGTTCATCTACATCGTGCTGTTTCTGGTGGTGCTGGCCGTGCTGTACATCAAGCATCGCCTCACGCGTATGCCAGTCGGTCGTGCTTGGGAAGCCTTGCGTGAAGATGAAATCGCCTGCCGCTCCATGGGCCTGAACCACGTGCTGGTCAAGCTCTCGGCGTTCACCATCGGCGCTTCAACCGCAGGTTTGGCCGGGGTGTTCTTTGCCAGTTACCAGGGCTTCGTCAACCCGTCGTCGTTTACCTTCTTCGAGTCGGCTTTGATCCTCGCCATCGTGGTGTTGGGCGGCATGGGCTCGACGGTCGGAGTGGTGATTGCGGCATTCGTGCTGACCGTGGCGCCTGAATTGCTGCGCAGCTTCTCCGAATACCGTGTGCTGCTGTTTGGCGTGTTGATGGTGGTGATGATGATCTGGAGACCGCGTGGCTTGATTCGGATCAGCCGCACCGGTGTGACGCCACGCAAGGGGGTAGCGCCATGAGCAAGGAAGTCGTGCTATCTGTCGAACACCTGATGATGCACTTCGGTGGCATCAAGGCCCTGAGCGATGTCAGCCTCAAGGTCGAACGCAACTCGATATTTGCCCTGATCGGCCCCAATGGCGCCGGCAAAACCACGGTGTTCAACTGCCTCACCGGCTTTTACAAAGCCAGCGGCGGCAAGATCGAACTCAACGTGCGCGGCAAGCAAACCAACGTCATCCAGTTGTTGGGTGAGCGCTTTGAGGCCACCGACTTCGTGTCGCCCAAAAGCTTCCTCAGCCGCGTGTACTACAAGATGTTCGGCGGCACCCACCTGGTAAACCGCGCCGGCCTGGCACGGACCTTCCAGAACATTCGCCTGTTCAAGGAAATGTCGGTGCTGGAAAACCTGCTGGTGGCCCAGCACATGTGGGTCAACCGCAACATGCTCGCGGGCATCCTCAATACCAAGGGCTACCGCAAGGCTGAAAGTGATGCACTGGACTGTGCGTTCTACTGGCTGGAGGTTGTGGACCTGGTGGACTGCGCCAACCGCCTGGCTGGCGAGCTCTCCTACGGCCAGCAGCGCCGCCTGGAGATCGCCCGCGCCATGTGCACGCGGCCGCAGATCATCTGCCTGGACGAACCGGCAGCGGGCCTCAACCCTCAGGAAACCGAAGCCCTCAGCGCGATGATTCGCCTGCTGCGCGACGAACACGACCTCACGGTGGTGCTGATCGAACACGACATGGGCATGGTGATGAGTATTTCCGACCACATTGTGGTGCTGGACCACGGCAACGTGATCGCCGAAGGCGGCCCCGACGCGATCCGCAACGACCCGAAAGTGATCGCCGCCTACCTGGGCGCGGACGAAGAGGAGTTGGTATGAGCGCACCTATCCTCGAAATGAAGGACCTGGACGTGTTCTACGGCCCGATCCAGGCGTTGAAGAAAGTCTCGCTGCACATCAACGAAGGCGAAACCGTCAGCCTGATCGGCTCCAACGGCGCGGGAAAGTCCACGCTGCTGATGTCGATCTTCGGCCAGCCTCGGGCCGAGTCGGGGCAGATTCTGTACAACGGCGTCGACATTACCCACAAGTCGTCCCACTACATCGCCTCCAACGGCATTGCGCAGTCGCCGGAAGGGCGGCGGGTGTTCCCCGACATGACCGTCGAGGAAAACCTGCTGATGGGCACCATCCCCATTGGCGACAAGTTTGCCAGCGAGGATATGCAACGCATGTTCGAGCTGTTCCCCAGGCTCAAGGAGCGGCGTAACCAGCGGGCCATGACCATGTCCGGCGGCGAGCAGCAAATGCTCGCCATCGCTCGTGCGCTGATGAGCCGGCCCAAACTGTTGCTGCTCGACGAGCCAAGCCTGGGACTGGCGCCGATTGTGGTGAAGCAGATCTTTTCTACCCTGCGCGAGCTGGCGTCTACCGGGATGACCATCTTCCTGGTGGAGCAGAACGCCAACCATGCGCTGCGCTTGTCGGATCGGGCGTATGTGATGGTCAATGGCGAGATTCGCCTGACGGGCACCGGTAAAGAGCTGCTGGTGAACGAGGAAGTGCGCAACGCCTATCTCGGTGGTCACTAACTGGTACTCAGTACCCTGTGGGAGGGGGCTTGCTCCCGATAGCGGTGTGTCAGTTTAAGAAGTGCTGACTGACAAATCGCTATCGGGAGCAAGCCCCCTCCCACATTTGATTGTGTGGTCCATCAGGCCTTTCTCCAAATTGTGGAAAACAAATCCAGCCCACCTCCAAAGCGCGACATATAGCCGCCGCAAATCCCTGTTTTGTCACAGTTTTGACTTGTCCCCATCCACTGTGGAAGCGGCTGTGGGTAACGTGGGTGTACTTGGCTGAAAGCCTTTGAATACGGGGCCTGTAGCGTTGTGGTTGTTTTTTGATCGGCGGCTTTTTCTCGACCCTCTACCGGCTTTGTCAACCTGTTTAAAGACACAGGTATATGACCGGAATATGTCCATCCAGCCTGTGGATAAGTCTGTGACTAAACTCTGGAAAGACGCCCGCAGGGGCCGGAATGACTGGCCTGAAGCCATCGTTGTGTCTTTCCGGATTTTTCAGTGGCTACATACGCCCCGGCCAAGGTCAAGCAAAAAACTTTCTAAAACCGCCTGCAAGCCTTGTACACAGTGGCTTCGAGCGATTTGCACTTGCCCCCAAAGACTGTGGGCGCAGTTGTGGATAACCTGCGCGCATATGGCTGCAGGCCACGGTTTATAAGGCTTTGCTTGGGGTGGTTAAAAAATGCACAGTTGCGTGTGAAGTTACGTGCGTAGCGGTTGCCGCAACGGCGGCGGAAGGGCATTCTGCTGGCAACTTTTTTCCCCGATGCACTCAAGGAGAACACCATGTCCGACACGCTATTCATTACTGGCGCTACTTCAGGTTTCGGCGAAGCCTGTGCCCGTCGTTTTGCCGAAGCCGGCTGGAAACTGGTGCTCACCGGTCGTCGTGCCGAGCGCTTGAATGCCTTGGTCGAAGAACTTTCCAGGCAGACCGAAGTGCATGGCCTGGTGGTGGATGTGCGCGATCGCAAAGGCATGGAGGAGGCCATCGCCAACTTGCCGCCGTCGTTCGCCAAACTGCGTGGCCTGATCAACAACGCTGGCCTGGCCGTGGGCACTGATCCGGCCCCCAAGTGCGACCTCGACGACTGGGAAACCATGGTCGACACCAATATCAAGGGCCTGCTGACCACTACCAACCTGCTGCTGCCGCGCCTGATTGCTCATGGCCGTGGTGCGGGGATCATCAACCTGGGTTCCATCGCCGGTAACTACCCGTACCCCGGCAGCCATGTGTATGGCGGCTCCAAGGCGTTCGTAAAGCAGTTCTCGTTGAACCTGCGTTGCGACCTGCAAGGCACTGGCGTGCGTGTGACCAACATCGAGCCAGGCCTTTGCGAGAGCGAGTTCTCGCTGGTGCGCTTTGGCGGTGACCAGGCGCGTTATGACGCCACCTACGCAGGTGCCGAGCCGATTCAGCCTCAGGATATTGCCGATACGATTTTCTGGGTGATGAATACGCCGGCGCACGTGAATATCAACCGGTTGGAGCTGATGCCTGTGAGCCAGACCTGGGCTGGGTTTGCGATTGAGCGGGGGGCCAAATAGGGCCTTAGACCGCGTCGCCTGCATCGGGGGCAAGCCCCCTCCCACATTGATCGGGTTCGCAGATCAAGTGTGGGAGGGGGCTTGCCCCGATAGCGGTAAATCGGCCAAAAACAGGCCATAAGGTACACTCCACTCCTGAAAACCCCACCGCACTGTGCGGTTTAAAGGTTTTGACGGGAGGAAATGTGAGTAACCGAGGTGAGCAGGCACTGCTCAAACAATCGACCATCCTGATGTTCGCCGTGGCGATCGCCGGGATTGTCACGGGTGTCATATCCGGCGCCCAATCCATTTTATTCGACGGCTTTTTCTCGCTGATCGCCACCGCCATCAAGGTGCTGATGCTGATCACGGCCAAGCTGATCGCCAAGAAAAGCAACGAGCGCTTCCAGTTCGGCTATTGGCACCTGGAACCGATGGTGCTGTTGATCGAAGGCAGTTTCCTGCTGCTGATCGCCATCTATGCGTTCCTCAATGGCGTGTTCGGCATCATTAATGGCGGGCGCGAGATCGAGTTGGGGTTAGTGATCATTTATGCGGCGGTGTTTACCGTCGTGGAGTTCGCCTACTTCTTTTACGTGCGCTACCGCAACCGCACGCTTAAATCGTCGCTGATCCAGTTCGACAACATCAGTTGGCTGGTAGATGCGATGCTTTCAGTGGGCTTGCTGATCAGCTTTCTGGCCGCACTGTTGCTCAAGTCCCAGGGTTATGGCGAATGGGCGGTGTATGTCGACCCGCTGATTTTGATCCTGCTGGCCCTGAGTATGCTGGCGCCAGCGTTCAAGATCCTGCGCCCGGCGTTGCGTGAAGTGCTGGGGATCGCGCCGGATCACCTGGACGATAAAGTACGCGAAGTGATGGATGCGGCGCAGGCCAGGCATGGTTTCGATGACTACGTGTCCTATGTGCAGAAGCACGGGCGGGCGCGGTTTATCGAGATTCATGTAGTGCTGCCGGCCGATTACCCAGTGGATAAGGTCGCGACCCTCGACAGGTTGCGCGAAGAGATATCCACAGGGCTGGGCACGCCGGATGCGGCGCGTTGGTTGACGATCAGTTTTACCGGGGATCGCAAGTGGATTGCGTGATGGGCTGTTAGACCGAGGTGAGGCTATCGGGAGCAAGCCCCCTCCCACATTAGGACGATTTTCAGCATGAAAACGCGGACAAGTGTGGGAGGGGGCTTGCCCCCGATGAGGCCCTGAGGGTTACCCAAACTGCTTGATCAAACCCTGGTAGCAAGTCGCCAAGTGATAGGGCGTGGTAGAAGGCATATCCCGCCGGCTCACCTTACCGTCGGCATCCAGGCATTCATGCCAGCCCTTTGCATGCAGAAAACGCTGTTGCAGCGCCAGCAATTGACGTTGCAGCACCGTCTCGCTGCCGGGACGCAAGGTCAGTGCTCGCAGGTATTCCGCCTGGGCCCAGATGCGCTGAGTGCCGTCGCGCACCGTGCCATCGAGTGCCAACATGCCACTGACCGCACCGCTTAACTTATCCACACCCTTTTGCTCGGCATAGGCAAACGCCCGTGTCAGTGATGCATGCAGCGGCGTGCCGCGCAGCACCTCTGAGGATTCCAGCAAAAAGAACCATTCGAACTGGTGCCCTGGCTCAAACCAGTTATCCACAGCGCCCAGCGGTTTCTCCAGCATCACGCCGTGCTCGCGGTCGATGAAGCGTTGCTGCATGGCCGTCGCCAGTGCCAGCAGTGCCGCTTGTACCTGCGCGTCCTCGCGTACCGCGAGGGTGGCGAGGAAGCCCTCGGCCAAGTGCATCAGCGGGTTTTGCAACGGGCCGGATTTCAGCGAGGCCCAGTTGCGCTCAAGTACCGCCTCATACAAGCCATCGCCTGTGGCAAAGCGTTGAGCCACAACTTCCAGTGCGGCGTTGAGCACTGACTCCACCAAGGGTTCACGCACCTTGGCCCAGTAATGGGCACAGGCAAAGATGATGAACGCGTGGGTGTAGAGGTCCTTGCGCTTGTCCAGCGGTTGGCCGGCCGGGTCGATGCTGTAGAACCAGCCGCCGTGCTCGGCATCATGGAAGTGCCGCTGCAGGGAGCGGAACAGCGCCGCCGCCCGTTCATCGGCAAAGGCCGCACCTGGCTCGCCGATCAGGCTGGCGAACAGGTACAGCTGCCGGGCGCACGCCATGGCGCGATAGCGTTGTGGGGGCAATGGTTGATGATCGGCATCCAGTGCCTCAAAGGGCAGTGCGAGGTCGGCATTCCAACCCGGACCTTGCCAGAGGGGCACGATCAGGTCATGGAAGTGCGTGAGCACAGGCGTCAGGGAAGAGGGGGAAGCGATGGGCATTGGCTGGCGTCGTCACGGCAGGGGTGTTTGCCGCGCATGGTAGCAGGCTTGGGATCGGTGGTGTTTGTACTGGCACTATCGCGGGCAAGCCCGCTCCCACATTTTTGAAGTGTGAACCCTCTCAAATGTGGGAGCTGGCTTGCCTGCGATGAGGTCCTTGCAGTCGCTGACGATCAGCCTGCCAACAACCACACCCCAGTCGCTGCCGAAGCCGCCCCGGCCACCCGCACCAAGGGTGCTGCAGCCGCTGGCAAAAAGCGCACCACTGCATAACCGGCGGCATGCAACGCCGCGGTCGCACCCACAAACCCAATGGCATACGCCCAAGGGCTGGTCATGTCCGGCAGTTCAAGGCCATGGGCCACGCCGTGAAACAACGCAAACAATGCCGTGGCGCCCACCGCCATGAACAGCGGCGGCCGCACCGCCAGTGCCACGGCCAGGCCCAGGGCGAGCACCGAAGCGGCAATCCCGCTTTCCAGCGCCGGCAATTGCAGCCCTTCAAAACCCAACACCCCGCCGATCAGCATGGTGCCGACGAAGGTGCATGGCAGTGCCCAGCGCGCGACGCCTTTCTGTTGGGCCGCCCACAGGCCGACCGCAACCATGGCCAGCAAGTGATCGAGGCCGCCCAAGGGATGGCTGATGCCGGCCACCAGGCCATTGTCGCCGTGGCCAGGGTGCGCGAAGGCCAGGGCAGGGGCCAGCAGCAGCGCGGCAGCGGTGAAGAGTTTGTTGAGGCTCATGGACAGGTTCCTTATGGGTTGATCAGGCGGCGGTCAGCAAGCCCTGGCGTTCGATGAAGGCGACGATGTCGTCCAGGCCGACTCCGGTTTTCTGGTTGCTGAACACAAAGGGTTTGCCGTTGCGCATCCGCTGGGTGTCGCTGTTCATCAACTCCAGCGAGGCGCCCACCAGCGGGGCCAGGTCGATCTTGTTGATCACCAGCAAGTCGGATTTGCAAATACCGGGCCCGCCTTTGCGTGGCAGCTTGTCACCAGCGGACACATCGATCACGTAAATGGTCAGGTCTGAGAGTTCCGGGCTGAAGGTGGCCGACAGGTTGTCGCCGCCGGACTCCACCAGGATCAGGTCCAGGCCGGGAAAGCGGCGGTTGAGCTGGTCCACGGCCTCAAGGTTGATCGAAGCATCTTCGCGAATCGCCGTGTGCGGGCAGCCGCCGGTCTCCACGCCGATGATGCGCTCCGGTGCCAGCGCCTTGTTACGTACCAGAAAGTCGGCGTCTTCGCGGGTATAGATGTCGTTGGTGACCACCGCCAGGTTATAGCGATCACGCAGCGCCAGGCACAGGGCCAGGGTCAGGGCGGTCTTGCCGGAGCCCACCGGGCCGCCGATTCCGACGCGCAGGGGTTGTGTGTTCATGTGCTTCTCCACAATAAAAAACGTTCAGGAACGAAACAGGCGGCTGTACTGGCGTTCGTGGGCCATGCACGCCAGGGACAGGCCAAAGGCGGCGCTGCCCAACCGCGCAGGGTCAATGCGCTCGGCGTCCTGCTGGGCTTGCTGTAGCAAGGGCAGCAGTTCGCTGGTCAGGCGTTGCGCGGCTTGCTGGCCCAGTGGCAGGGTTTTCATCAGCACGGCCAATTGGTTCTCCAGCCAGCTCCACAGCCACGCGGCGAGGGCATCGTCGGGGCTGATGTGCCAGGCGCGGGCGGCCAGGGCCCAGCCAAGAGCCAGGTGCGGTTCGCCGCGTTGTGCAAGGAACTCACGGGCGGCGCTGTCCAGTTCCGGTAAGCCATTGAGCAGTTGCTGCAGGGAATAACCCATTTGCCGGCTCTCCTGATACAGCTCGCGGGTCTCACGGCTGGCGCGGTGTTCTTCGCACAATTGCGCCAGCCCAGGCCAGTCCTGTTCAGCGGCAGCGCGGCAATGGCCGAGCAACAGCGGCGCTTCGAAGCGCGCAAGGTTGAGCAGCAACTGATCGCTGATCCAGCGCCCTGCGCTCGCGGCATCCTGTACGCGGCCGTTGTCCACAGCCATTTCCAGGCCCTGGGAATAGCTGTAGCCGCCAATCGGCAACTGCGGACTGGCCAGGCGCAACAGCGCCCAGGCTGGGTTCATAGACGTACGCCGAACTGGTGCAGCTTGGGCGGGTAGTTGAAGTCTTCGTCGCCATGGCGCGAATGATGATGGCCGCCGCCGTAGGCGCCATGTTCCGGCTGGAACGGCGCCTCGATGGTTTGCGTGTCGGCGCCTAACTGTTCCAGCATCGCCTTGAGCACGTAGTCGTCGAGCAGGCGCAGCCAGCCGTCGCCGACTTGCAGGGCCACATGGCGGTTACCCAGGTGATAGGCAGCGCGGGTCAGTTCAAAGGCGTTGCGGCAAGTGACGTGCAGCAGTTGTTCAGGGCGGGCGCAAACGCGTACGACACGTCCGTCTTCAGCTTGTAGGAACTCGCCATCGTGCAAGGGCGGCTGCCCACGCTCCAAAAACAGGCCGACGTCTTCACCGTCGGCACTGAAACAGCGCAGGCGGCTTTTGCTGCGGGCTTCGAAGTTCAGCAGCAACTCAGCGGCCCAGAGGGCTTGGGGGGCGATTCGGCGGTGGATCACCAGCATCGGTAGGCTTCCAGCTATGAGCGATAGCAGTGCTAGAGCAAGGGGCTTGCCAACCTGCTACTGGCGTAGGAGTTTCCTGTCAGTGCAGGTGGTTGCGCATGGATAGGGCATCCACGGGTTGTATAGAGCGTTCAAATTTGGTGCGCATGAGCGGTTATAGCACTGGAAAAGGGCGTTTTCCCTGAAAGAAGCCTGGTGCTGCATGAAATTTCTTTCATCCAATTATCCGTTGCGTTTTTAAGGATTTATCCTACAAAGACCCGAGAATCGGCCTTCGTGGGCTTACGTGATGGTTCTTTAAGATTCGCGCCGTGTTTAATTCACCGCGATGTTCATCATGTTCAAGTCATTTATTTGTTCAGTCATTGTCGGCCTGTCGTGTGTTATCTCGTCAGCCTCGGCCAATCTTCAACAGCCGCCGACTTTCGCTTCAAGCCATGCGGCGTCTTCGGTCGACGATGTGATCGACCGCGCCCATCAACTGCTCGGCACTCCCTACAAGTGGGGCGGTACGTCTGCCGAGCAAGGGTTTGATTGCAGCAGTTTCCTGGTCTATCTGTTCAAGACCGAAGCCAACATTCAGCTGCCGCGCACCACTGCGGCGATGCACCGTTCAACCGCCGCAACCATCAAGCGCACAGCGTTAAAACCGGGCGATGCCGTATTTTTCAAAGGCAATGGGCGAGGGCGGGTGAGTCACGTCGGGCTGTATATCGGCGAAGGCAAGTTCATCCATTCACCGCGTACCGGCAAGCATGTGCGTATCGATTCGTTGAGCAATAAGTACTGGAGCAAGAACTACACAACGGCCAAGCGTTTTCACAAGGCTGGCTGAGGGATTACTCGGTACTGCCCAGCCCTTGCCAGTGCTTGAGGCCGATAAAGATAAAGCGCAGTTGCTGGGTGATTTTCGCCTGGGGCGTGAGGTGGGCCGGCAGGGCATGGGCCGGTGGGTCGATGATATCGGGCAGGGTGGCAAACACGCTTTTGACGATCAGGTCGGCCATCACATGTAAACCTTCTGCATCCAGATGCTGCAATTTTGGCATCAACGTCAGGTCGGCGGCCAGGTCGCGGGTGATGTCCTCGCGCAGGGCGCCGATGGCTTGGCGCACGGCCAGGCAGCCGCCGTACTGTTCGCGGGCCAAAAACAGGAATTGCGAACGGTTGGCCGAAACTACGTCGAGAAAGATCCGCACAGAGGCATCGATAATGCCCCCCATCACGAATTCGTTGTGGCGCACCAGGCGGATCGTGGCGCGGAAGGTCTGGCCGACTTCGCTGACCAATACCAGCCCAAGCTGGTCCATGTCGGCAAAATGGCGATAGAAACCAGTTGGCACTATACCCGCTGTCTTGGCCACTTCGCGCAGGCTCAGGCTGCCAAACCCACGGCCACACTCCATCAGATGGCGGGCTGCGTCCATCAAGGCAAGGCGTGTCTGTTGCTTCTGTTCGGCGCGGGGCAGCATGAGCGGATGGGCTTTGTCGGCAAGTACAGCGACGCACTCTAGCAAAAGCGCTTTGCCGGCGTCGAACTTGGCGGGGGCGAGGCGTGACGCGGTCTATATAAAAGCAAAAGCCCGATCGGCTGATCGGGCTTTTTTCTGGGCCACCACGGGCTTAGCTCTGTGCTTGATGCAGTTCTTGCAGACGGTCGGCACCACCTTCAGCAACGCCTTCGGTGTAGGCGCGTTTGTTGGCTTGTTCAGCACCGCCTTCTACCAGACCTTTCTCTTGCAGGCGATTGTAGCCATTTTCAGCGACAGCACCTTTGGCGTAGTCACGGTTTTCGTCTTCTTGCGAACCGCTGCGCGCCACGGTTTGGCTAGTCTGCATGGCTTGAGCTTTGTTCTGTGGAGTGGCCTGTTCGGCGGCTGGCAAGGCGAAAGCGCTGGAAGCCAGGACAGATAACAGGACGGTAGCGAGTAATTGGCGTTTCATGATGGTTGCTCCTTGGGAGGGCGATAAAGTGGGTACAGGGCTAATGCTACTCTTGATAAGTCGATATAAAAGTTCATAAACACAATGGTAATAATCAACAGAATTGATTGTTCCCTGCAAAGGCTCTAGATCGAGCCTCTCAAGCACGCGGTTTTGCACCGCAGTGGGTATTTTCGACACGAACCTGGGTAACAATGGTGCGCTGGCGATGATTAAATCTGTCTGCTTGATCAGGAAAATCGTTTTTTTCGGCTAAATCCGCCGTTGGGTTAAACCCTCCGGCACTTTGCCAGTCGTAGTTCTATAAGCTGTGTCAAAGGCTGTTGCCCAGCCAGTCGTATTCAGGAGCCCTGTGCAATGACGCGCACTCGTAAAATCGTCGCTTGGAGCTGCGCCAGCTTCGTTCTGTTAATTGCCATTGCGGTACTTGTGCTGGTGTTCTTCGACTGGAACCGCATCAAGCCGCCGCTCAACGCCAAGGTCTCCGAAGAACTGCATCGCCCGTTCGGCATCAACGGCAACCTTGCGGTGGTGTGGCAGCGCGAGCCCGATGAGGGCGGCTGGCGTGCCTGGGTGCCGTGGCCCCATGTGATCGCCGAAGACCTGACCCTGGGCAACCCGGATTGGTCGAAACAACCGCAGATGGTCACGCTCAAGAAGGTGGAACTGCGTATTTCACCCCTGGCCTTGCTGGTGCAGCGCGTGGTGATCCCGCGCATTGACCTCACCGAGCCCAGTGCCCAGTTGCAGCGCCTGGCCGACGGCCGCGCCAACTGGACGTTCAAGTTCGATCCCAAGGACCCCGACGCCGAGCCCTCCAACTGGGTGGTGGACATCGGCGCCATCGGCTTTGACAAGGGCCATGTGACTCTCGACGATCAAACCCTCAAGACTCAGTTGGATGTGATCATCGACCCCCTGGGCAAACCTATCCCGTTTGGTGAAATCGTCGGAGATGCCGATGCCAAGAAGGCGCTGGAAAAAGGCTCGGCGCCTCAGGACTACGCGTTCGGCCTCAAGGTCAAAGGCCAATATCACGGCCAGAAGCTCGCCGGTACCGGCAAGATCGGCGGTCTGCTGGCCTTGCAGGACGCGGCCAAGCCGTTCCCGCTGCAAGCCCAGGTGAAAGTCGCCGACACCAGCATCGCCCTGGCCGGCACCTTGACCGACCCGCTTAACCTCGGTGCCCTTGACCTGCGCCTCAAACTCTCGGGCAGCAGCCTGGGCAACCTCTACCCGTTGACCGGTGTGACGTTGCCGGATTCGCCGGCCTATTCCACCGACGGCCATTTGATCGCCAAGCTGCATGAAACCAGCGGCGCCTCATTCCGCTACGAGAACTTCAACGGCAAGATCGGCAACAGCGACATCCATGGCGACCTGGCCTATGTCGCCAGCCAGCCACGGCCCAAGCTCAGCGGCGCGCTGGTGTCCAACCAACTGCTGATGGATGACCTGGCGCCTCTGATTGGCGCGGATTCCAACGCCGAGCAAAAAGCTCGTGGCGGTGAAAGCAAACAACCGGCGACCAAAGTGCTACCGGTTGAAGAGTTCCGCACCGAGCGCTGGCGCGAGATGGATGCCGACGTGGAATTCACCGGCAAGCGTATCGTGCACAGCGCCGACTTGCCCTTCACCGATCTCTACACGCACCTGGTGCTCAACGACGGCCAACTGAGCCTCGAACCCCTGCGTTTCGGCGTGGCCGGCGGCAAGCTCGATGCGCAGATTCGCTTGAATGGCCGCATTACGCCGATGGAAGGCAGCGCCAAGCTGACGGCACGCAACTTCAAGCTCAAGCAACTGTTCCCGACCTTTGAACCGATGAAAACCAGCTTCGGTGAGCTCAACGGCGATGCCGATATTACCGGGCGTGGTAACTCGGTGGCGGCACTGTTGGGGACGTCCAACGGCGACCTGAAGATGCTGATCAATGATGGCGCCATCAGCCGCAGCCTGATGGAAATCGCCGGGCTCAACGTGGGCAACTACGTAGTGGGCCGCCTGTTCGGCGACGAGGAAGTGAAGATCAACTGCGCGGCGGCAGACTTCGGTATCAAGACGGGCCTGGCGACCACGCGGTTGTTTGTGTTCGATACCGAGAACGCCATCATCTACATCGACGGCACCGCGAACATGGCCACGGAGCAGTTGGACCTGACCATCACGCCGGAGTCCAAGGGCTTTCGCTTGTTTTCGCTGCGCTCGCCGCTGTACGTCAATGGGCCGTTTATCAAGCCCAATGCTGGCGTGAAAGCCATTCCGCTGGCGCTACGTGGTGCAGGCATGGTCGCCCTGGGCGTTATCGCCGGGCCAGCCGCCGGCTTGCTTGCCTTGGTCGCTCCAAGTGGCGGAGAGCCCAATGAGTGCGCACCGTTGCTGCAGCAGATGAAGGAAGGCAAGGCGCCTAAGACTGTGAAGTAACTGACCAACAGCTCAAACGAAATGTGGGAGGGGGCTTGCCCCCTCCCACATGGTTATTGCTATGTCGCTGATTACAGGTCCTGCAGAATATCCGCCATATCATCGGCGTGCTCTTCTTCCTGGGCCAGGATGTCTTCGAAGATGCGACGGGTAGTCGGGTCTTTATCACCGATGTACTGGATGATTTCACGGTAGCTGTCCACCGCGATGCGCTCGGCTACCAGGTCTTCGTAGACCATCTCTTTGAGCGAGTTGCCTGCCACATATTGAGCGTGGGAGTTCTTCGACAGCAGGTCGGGGTTGAACTCCGGCTCGCCGCCCAGTTGCACGATACGCTCGGCCAGTTTGTCGGCGTGCTCGGCTTCCTGGGTGGCGTGTTCAAGGAACTCATCGGCAGCCACGCTGGCTTTCAGGCCGTTGGCCATGAAGTAGTGACGCTTGTAGCGCAACACGCAAACCAGCTCAGTGGCCAGCGACTCGTTGAGCAGGCGGATGATCTCCTGACGGTCGGCGTCGTAGCCTTCGGTCACGGCACCGTTTTCGACATTCTGGCGGGCGCGGCTGCGCAGGGTCGCAATGTCAGTCAAGTGTGCTTCAGTCATTTCAATCTCCTGGGGCTAATCCGGTTGTACGCCACGCTCTGCCGGCGTGATCGCTATAGGTTGTGAGTCCCGGGCCAGGCGAAAAGTTTTATCGGATTTAACAGGATGTGTCATGAGCACGTCTGACCGGTGTGGTCCAGCGCTCCGACAGGATCACTCCACCCAGGGTCAGCAAGCCACCCACCAGGTGATACAGCGCCAACTCTTCCTTCAGCACCACCGCTGCGATCAGCGCGGTAATCAACGGCAGCAGGTTGAAAAACAGCGTGGTACGGCTTGGCCCCAGGATCTTCACCGAGTGCATCCACGCCAACGGCGCCAGCATTGAAGCCAGCAGGCAGGCGTACAGCACCAGCGGAATATTCGTCCAGCCCAAACCGGCCTTGGCCGAGAACAGGTACAGCGGCAGCAGCACCACCACCGCCACCAGCACCTGCAAATACAGCAGCACCAACGGTGGCAGGCGCAGTTGCCATTTTTTCAGCAGGGTGCTGTAGACCGCATAAGCCAGCGTCGCCACCAGCATCATGCCGTCACCCAGGTTGACCCCGTGTTGCAACAGCGCGCCCAGGCTGCCGGACGATACCACCACCACGACACCGGCGAACGACAGCACCGCGCCGGTCAGAGCGCCGAAGGTCAGGCGTTGCCCCAGGCTGATAATCGCGGCGGTCAACGCCATCAGCGGCATCAGCGAGAGAATGATGCCCATGTTGGTGGCGCTGGTCAGCGTGGCGGCGTAATAGGCCAGGCTTTGATACACCGCCATGCCCAGCACGCCGAGGATGAAGATCTTGCCCAGGTTGGGGCGGATAAGCGGCCAGTTGGCAACGACCGGCTTGAGCATGAACGGGGTGAACAGCAGTGCTGCGAACAGCCAGCGGTAAAAGCCGATTTCAGCCGGGAAAATCGAGCCCACGGCCAATTTGTTGACCACGGTGTTGCCAGCCCAGATAAAAATGGCCAGCAGCGGATACGCGTATTGCATCGAAAGAAACCCAGTGTATTGACGAGGCGCGATTATCCCCTGTCTGGATCGAAGCCTATACTGCGATCCAGACAACCGACCTCTGAATCCAGACAACATGCCCCGACATACCGTACGCCTGGCGGATTTCCCCCGCCTGCCGAGCCCTGTGTACTTTCGCTATTCCGATTTCGCACCCGATACCGAGTGCACCCCGCACCGGCACAGCTGGGGGTCGTTGGACTATTCAGCCAACGGCGTGATGCGCATGGAGGTGGCTGGCAGCCGTTTTATGTCGCCGCCGCAGTACGCGGTGTGGATTCCGCCCAACACCGAACACAGCTCCTACAACGCCCAGGCGATTGTCTATCGTTCGGTGGGCTTGGCGCCGACGCTCTGCGAGCAGCTGCCGCAAGCGCCGTGCACGCTGACGATCAGCGATATTCTCAAGGCCATCCTCAGCGATTTCGCCCAGCGCGACGTGAATATCCCGCAATCGGACGCGGATATCCGCCTGGCCCAAGTGCTGGTGGACCAACTCAAGCAGGCGCCGATCCACGATGGCTTCCTGCCCTACGCCCGCCACCCCGGGCTGCTGGGGGTGCTGGAAGGTATGCAGGCGCAGCCCGCCGACAATCGCCCGCTCGGGCAATGGGCTGAGCAGGTACATGTGAGCGAACGCACCCTGGCGCGTCAGTTTGTGCGCGAGCTGGGTATGAGTTTTGGTGAATGGCGCCAGCGCCTGCGCTACCTGGCGGCCATCGAAGCCCTGGACAGTGATCGCAGCGTGCAGCACGTGGCGTTTGATTTGGGCTACAGCACCGCCTCGGCATTTATCGCCATGTTCCAACGCCATGCTGGCTGCACCCCGGAGCACTACCGACGGACGAATATTCGTGGCCGGTGAAGTTGTAACAGCTTTTGACTACACTGCGCTGTAGGCCGTGCCCGTCGGCACGGTAACAGGGAGAAAACTCCATGAAGATGCTGCGTATTCCGTTGTTGATGATGGGCCTGCTGTTGTGTTCACAAGGTTTTGCCGCCACTGCCCAGCAGAACAAAATGACCACCTGCAATGCCGAAGCCACCACCAAGACCCTCAAGGGCGATGACCGCAAGGCCTTCATGAAGACCTGCCTGTCGGCGCCTGCCGCCAACGATGCCAAGACCCTGACGCCGCAGCAGCAGAAGATGAAGGACTGCAATGCGTCGGCTAAAACCAAAGCGTTGACCGGCGATGCGCGTAAAACATTCATGAGCACCTGCCTCAAAGGTTAATCAC
Organism: Pseudomonas sp. 910_23; assembly: GCF_052850795.1. NCBI lineage: Bacteria > Pseudomonadati > Pseudomonadota > Gammaproteobacteria > Pseudomonadales > Pseudomonadaceae > Pseudomonas > Pseudomonas sp. 910_23. The sequence goes on from NZ_VXCZ01000002.1 coordinate 342,308, forward strand.
GATTTCGCAGGCGCTGCAGATCAAATGTGGGAGGGGGCTTGCTCCCGATAGCGCCGTGTCAGTCAATCGATTCATTGGCTGATCCTCCGTAATCGGGAGCAAGCCCCCTCCCACACTTGATCGCATTCACAGTCGTCCCCCCTCGCTTGATGCCTGCAACGCTGGCAGACTGCCCATCCTTTAACGCCGTTCGTTTTGAGGCTGTATGCCAACGTTTTCTCAGCGTCATGTGTTGTTGCTGGCCAGTTACATCATCATTTTCGGCGGGTTGCTGCTGGTGCTGCCGCTGAAGTTGCTGCCCAGCCTGCTGGCCGGCCTGTTGGTCTATGAACTGGTCAACATGCTCACCCCCCAACTGCAACGACTGATCGAAGGCCGGCGCGCCCGTTGGCTGGCGGTGGCCTTGCTCGGCACCCTGATCGTCAGCGTACTCACCTTGATCTTCGCCGGCGCCATCAGCTTCCTGCTCCACGAAGCTGAAAACCCCGGGGCTTCCCTGGATAAATTCATGGGCGTGGTCGACCGCGCACGCGGCCAGTTACCGCCGTTCATCGACGCCTACCTGCCCGCCAGCGCCGCCGAGTTTCGCGTGGCCATCGGCGACTGGATGAGCAAGCACTTGAGCGAACTGCAACTGGTCGGCAAAGACGCCGCCCATATGTTCGTCACCTTGCTGATCGGCATGGTGCTCGGCGCCATCATCGCCCTGCAACGGGTGCCCGACCTGACCAAACGCAAACCCCTGGCCGCCGCGCTGTTCGACCGTTTGCACCTGCTGGTTCAGGCGTTTCGCAACATCGTCTTCGCCCAGATCAAAATCGCCGCGCTCAACACGGCTTTCACCGCCGTGTTTCTCGCCGTGGTGCTGCCGCTGTGCGGCATCCACCTGCCGCTGACCAAAACCCTGATCGTGCTGACCTTCCTGCTCGGCTTGCTGCCGGTGATCGGCAACCTGATGTCCAACACCCTGATCACCATCGTCGCGCTGTCGCTGTCGATCTGGGTGGCGGTAGCGGCGCTGGGGTATTTGATCGTGATCCACAAGGTCGAGTACTTCCTCAACGCGCGCATCGTCGGCGGGCAGATCAGTGCCAAGTCGTGGGAATTGCTGCTGGCGATGCTGGTGTTTGAAGCCGCATTCGGTTTGCCGGGGGTGGTGGCAGGGCCGATTTACTATGCGTATCTGAAGAGTGAGCTGAAGTTGGGTGGGATGGTTTAGGCGCAGATGCGAGTTACAAGCTGCAAGCTGCAAGCGGAAGCAGATTGGCTTTTACTTGCCGCTTGCAGCTGAAAACTTACCGCTTAAGACCCATAACGCTTGCTGGCCTCAATCGCCAAACCGCTGCCGATACTGCCGAAGATATTGCCTTCCACATGCCGCGCATTCGGCAGCATCGCCGAGATACTGTGGCGCAACGCGGGGATGCCGCTGGAACCACCGGTGAAGAACACCGTGTCTACCTGGGCCACGCTCACCGAGGCGTCATTGAGCAACTGCGTGACACTGCCGCGCACGCGTTCAAGCAGGTTGTCGATGGAGGACTCGAACAGCGCCCGGCTCAGGTCCACGCTCAGGCCGGCTTCGATACGATCCAGTGGCACATGGCGGCTGTCTGCCTGCGTCAGCTGGATCTTGGTTTCTTCCACTTCCATCGCCAGCCAGTGCCCGGCGCGCTGTTCGATCAGCTTGAACAGGCGGTCGATGCCGCCGGTGTCTTCGATGTCGTAGCGCATGCTGCCCAGGGCCAGCTGGGACTTTTGCGAGTACACCGAGTTGATGGTGTGCCAGGTCGCCAGGTTCATGTGGTGGCTGGTAGGCATGTAGGCGCCGCTCTTCATGCGGCTGCCGTAGCCGAAGAGCGGCATCATGCCGGCCAGCGAGAGTTGCTTATCGAAATCGGTTCCGCCGATGTGCACGCCACCGGTGGCGAGGATGTCGCTCTGGCGGTTGTCGTTGTGACGGCGGTCCGGCGACAGGCGCACCAGGGAGAAGTCGGAGGTACCACCGCCGATGTCGACGATCAGCACCAGCTCCTCTTTTTCAATGGTGGACTCGTAGTCGAACGCCGCCGCAATCGGTTCGTACTGGAACGAGATGTCCTTGAAGCCGATCTTGCGCGCCACGTCCACCAGGGTGTTCTCGGCTTCCTGGTCGGCCATTGGGTCGTCATCGACGAAGAATACCGGGCGGCCCAATACCACTTCTTCGAACTCACGCCCCGCGTTGGCTTCAGCGCGGCTCTTGAGTTGGCCGATAAACAGCGCCAGTAGGTCGGTAAAAGGCATTGCAGTGCCAAGCACGCTGGTGTCGTGCTTGATCAGCTTGGAACCCAGCAGGCTCTTGAGCGAGCGCATCAAGCGGCCTTCGTAGTTCTCCAGGTATTCGTGCAGCGCCAGGCGACCGTACACCGGGCGGCGCTCCTCAAAGTTGAAGAAGACCACCGACGGCAGGGTGATTTTGTCGTCCTCCAGCGCGATCAGCGTTTCCATGCCGGGGCGGATCCAGCCGACGGTGGAGTTGGACGTGCCGAAGTCAATGCCGCAGGCACGGGCTGGGGATGGGTTTTTCATGTCTATCGGGTTCCGGTTGAAAAACGGCCGCGCAGTGTATGCCAGTCGCAAGCGCTTGCGTAGGCCAACCATCCGTTAAATCGTGCTTGAAAGTACGGGATTTGCCCCCACATCTGTTGCATACGGCTGATGCCGATAACACTTTGACGTACCCCCAGGCCGCAACCCTCACCAGGTGCAAACCAGCGCACGTTGCGCCCCGGGCAGTGCGATCTCGATAAAGGATGGTGAACCGTCGATGGATTTCAAAGATTACTACAAGATTCTGGGTGTCGAGCCGACGGCCGATGACAAGGAAATCAAGGCTGCCTATCGCAAGCTCGCGCGCAAATATCACCCCGATGTGAGCAAGGAAAAAGACGCCGAAGAGAAATTCAAGGACGCGTCCGAAGCCTATGAAGCGCTTAAAAGCGCCGACAAGCGAGCCGAGTACGACGAATTGCGCAAATACGGCCAGCATGGCCAGCCGTTCCAGGGCCCGCCGGGCTGGCAGAGCCGTGGCGGCTTTGGCGGAGGCCAGGACGCGGGCGATTTCTCGGACTTTTTCAGCTCGATCTTTGGCTCGCGCGGCGATGCTTTCGGTGGTGGCCAACGTCGTCCTACCGGGCGCAAGGGCCAGGATGTGGAGATGCAGCTGTCGGTCTCCCTTGAGGAAACCCTGTCGGCCGAGTCCAAGCAGATCAGCTTTCAGGTGCCGCAATACGACGCCTCTGGCCGGCATGTCAGCAATAGCGTCAAGAGCCTGAATGTGAAGATCCCCGCCGGTGTAGCCGACGGCGAGCGCATCCGTCTCAAGGCCCAGGGCGCGCCAGGCATTGGCGGTGGCGCCAATGGCGACCTGTACCTGATCATCAAGTTTGCGCCGCACCCCAAGTTCGAGGTCGATGGCGAGAACCTGGTCATCAACCTGCCGCTGGCCCCGTGGGAGTTGGCCTTGGGTGCGGAAGTGGCAGTGCCGACCCTGACCGGCAAGATCAACCTCAAGGTGCCTGCCGGCAGCCAGAACGGCCAGCGTATGCGCGCCAAGGGCCATGGCTTGCTGAACAAGGCCGGGCAACGTGGCTACCTGTTCATCCAGTTGAAGGCGGTCATGCCCCCTGCGGGCAATGAGGATGTGAAAGCGTTGTGGCAGGAGCTGGCGCAAAAAGCCGCTTTTAACCCACGCGAGCAGTTCTAAGGTCCTGTGGCGAGAGAGCAAGCTCCCTCGCCACATGAGTTTGAGCTAGAACAGGAAATATCGCTGCGCCATCGGCAGGACTTCAGCCGGTTCACACCACAGCAGTACGCCATCGGCCTTGACCTGATAGGTCTGCGGATCAACCTCGATATCCGGCAGGTAATCGTTGTGGATCAGGTCGCTTTTCTGCACATCGCGGCAGCCCTTGACCACTGCAATCTGCTTCTTCAATCCCAGGGCCTCGGGCAGGCCGGCGTCCTGTGCCGCCTGGCTGATAAACGTCAGACTGGTGGCGTGCAGTGAGCTGCCGAAGCTGGCGAACATCGGGCGGTAATGCACCGGTTGCGGTGTGGGAATCGAGGCGTTGGCATCGCCCATCAGGCTCGACGCAATCGCGCCGCCCTTGAGGATCAGGGTCGGCTTGATACCGAAAAACGCCGGGCGCCACAACACCAGGTCCGCCCATTTGCCGACTTCGACGGAACCGACGATATGGCTCACGCCGTGGGTGATCGCCGGGTTGATGGTGTACTTGGCGATGTAGCGCTTGGCGCGGAAGTTGTCGTTGCCGGGGCCGTCACCTGGCAGTGGGCCGCGCTGTTTTTTCATCTTGTCGGCGGTCTGCCAGGTGCGCGTGATCACCTCGCCGACACGGCCCATGGCCTGGCTGTCTGAACTGATCATCGAGAACGCGCCGAGGTCATGCAGGATGTCTTCGGCGGCGATGGTCTCGCGGCGGATGCGGCTCTCGGCGAAGGCCACGTCTTCGGCGATGCTCGGGTCCAGGTGATGGCAGACCATCAGCATGTCCAAGTGCTCGTCGATGGTGTTGCGGGTGAATGGCCGCGTCGGGTTGGTAGAACTGGGCAGCACGTTCGGGTAACCGCACGCCTTGATGATGTCAGGTGCGTGGCCGCCACCGGCACCTTCAGTGTGGTAAGTGTGAATGGTGCGGCCCTTGAGCGCGGCGAGGGTGGTTTCGACGAAGCCCGACTCGTTGAGCGTGTCACTGTGGATCGCCACCTGCACATCGTACTGGTCGGCGACGCTCAGGCAGTTATCAATGCTGGCAGGCGTGGTACCCCAGTCTTCATGCAGCTTCAAACCGATGGCACCGGCCTTGACCTGCTCGATCAATGGCTCGGGCAAACTGGCGTTGCCCTTGCCGGTGAACCCGATGTTCATCGGGAACGAATCACTGGCCTGCAGCATCCGCGCAAGGTGCCACGGCCCCGACGTGCAGGTGGTGGCGTTGGTACCGGTGGCCGGCCCGGTGCCGCCACCGATCATGGTGGTGACGCCGCTGGTCAGTGCTTCTTCGATCTGCTGCGGGCAGATGAAGTGCACATGGGAGTCGATGCCGCCGGCGGTGAGGATCATGCCTTCACCGGCGATCACTTCGGTGCTGGCGCCAATGGCCATGGTCACGCCGGGCTGGATATCCGGGTTGCCGGCCTTGCCGATGGCATGGATGCGACCGTTCTTCAAGCCAACGTCAGCCTTGACGATGCCCCAGTGGTCAATGATCAGCGCATTGGTGATCAGGGTGTCCACTACCTCATGGGCGAGCAACTGGCTCTGGCCCTGGCCGTCACGGATCACCTTGCCGCCGCCGAATTTGACTTCTTCGCCATAGACGGTGAAGTCCTGTTCGACTTCGACAAACAGCTCGGTGTCGGCCAGGCGGACTTTGTCGCCGACGGTTGGGCCATACATGTCGGCGTAGGCTTGGCGGCTGATTTTCATGTGGTTGCCCTGATTAATTGTGTTGAATGTGAGATCGCTATCGCGGGCAAGCCCGCTCCCACATTTTGATTTGTGAACACTGTCAAAAGGTGGGAGCCGGCTTGCCTGCGATGAGGCCCTAGAGGTCGCCCATAATTCGACCGGCAAACCCGAACACCCGGCGCCCGCCGCTCAAATCGACTAACTCCACCTCCCGACGCTGCCCCGGCTCAAACCGAACCGCCGTGCCTGCCGGAATATTCAGGCGCATACCGCGGCTCGCTGAACGGTCAAATTCCAGCGCGTCATTGGTCTCGAAAAAATGGTAATGCGAGCCCACTTGAATCGGCCGGTCGCCGCTATTGGCCACGCTCAAGGTGACGGTGCGGCGGCCGACATTCAGTTCGATCTCGCCAGGCTGGATCTGATATTCACCAGGAATCATGCCGGTTGCCCCAGGGTCTTGTAGTAGATGGCGGTCGGGCTGTAGCGCCCGTCCGGGCTTTGGCAGTAATCGGGCAGCTCACCGATCTTGATGTAGCGCAGCGACTGATAGAAGGCTTCGGCGCCGGAGCCGGCCTCGGTGTCCAGATACAGCAGGCCGCGCTTGTGCTGGCGTGCGGCGAGCTCCAGGCTGTGCATCAATTGCTGGCCCAGGCCATGGCGGCGGGCGCTGCTGTGCACCAGCAACTTTTGCACTTCGGCGCGGTTGAGGCCATTGGCCTTTTGGCACAGCGCCAGTTGTACACTGGCGACTACCCGTTCTTCACGTACCACCACCCACAACAGCAGGCTGGCGTCTTCGATACCGGCTTGCACGCCGGCCAGATACTCGCGGGCCTGGGCCTCATCGAAGTCGGCCATAAAGCCCACCGACGCGCCATGCTGCACCGCGTCCAGCAACAACTCGATCAAGCCCAGGCGGTAATGGGCAAAACTTTCAGCATTGACTCGACGCAGTTGTGCAGCGTTCATCGATCTCACTCCTTGGGCGGTTCGGCGCCCGGGTTCAAGGTCAGTTGCATAAAGGTCAGGTCCAGCCAGCGGCCGAACTTGATGCCCACTTGCGGCATATGCCCGGTGGTGATGAAACCCAGGCGTTCATGCAGGTGGACCGAGGCCAGGTTGCCGCTTTCGATGGCGGCGACCATGACGTGTTTGCCGCAGCTGCGGGCGCGCTCGATCAGGGCCTGCATCAGGAGTGGACCGAGGCCTTTGCCGCGCTGGTCATTGCGCACGTACACCGAGTGTTCGACGCTGTAGCGGAAGCCTTCGAAAGGTCGCCAGTCGCCGAATGAGGCGTAGCCGGTGACTTCGTCGTTTTCCACCGCGACCAGGATCGGGTACTGCTGCGCCTGGCGTGCGCTGAACCAGGCTTGGCGGTTGGCCAGGTCCACCGGTTGTTCGTTCCAGATCGCCGTGGTGTTCAGCACGGCGTCGTTGTAGATAGCGCGGATCGCCGGCAGGTCGTGTTCGGTTGCATCACGAATCATCGCAGTGCCTCATGCAATGGGCTGGTGGACGGTGACCAGCTTGGTGCCGTCGGGAAAGGTGGCCTCCACCTGGATATCCGGGATCATCTCCGGGATACCTTCCATCACCTGTTCGCGGCTGAGCAGGGTGGTGCCGTAGTGCATCAGGTCGGCTACCGTGCGGCCATCGCGGGCGCCTTCCATTAGCGCGGCGGAAATGTAGGCGATGGTTTCCGGGTAGTTGAGCTTCACCCCGCGTGCCAGGCGCCGTTCGGCGACGAGGCCTGCGGTGAAGATCAGCAGTTTGTCTTTTTCCCGTGGGGTCAGGTCCATGGTTCAAGGTCCTTTAAATGCATTCTTCAATTTGACAGAGATCAAATGTGGGAGGGGGCTTGCTCCCGATTACAGAGGGTCAGTTGATGAATATATGTCTGACACACCGCTATCGGGAGCAAGCCCCCTCCCACATTTTGATCTTCATGTGCTCCAGATTCTCGGTGATATCGCTTCTCGGCCCAATACGGCCGGGCGCAGCAATCGCCATAAATCAATCAACCACCCCCGCGCCAACAGCGCTTCCTCGGCCAGACAACGCGCCACCAGCAACCCAGGCAGTTGGGTCAAATCGCCGCGCACCGCGTGGGGCAGCGAGCGGCAACGCTCAAGCAATTCAGGATCGACCTCACCCGTCACCAGCAACGTGGCAAACACCGGCTGCCCATCCAGCCCGATGGGCGAATCCAGCAACCCATCGGCGCCCACAATGCGCTGGCGCTCATGCCAGAGCAACTGGCCGTCGCGGCGAATATCCAGGTGTGATTGAAAGTGGCCGAGGTCGAACCGTTCGCCGCTGGCCGGGCGCCCCAGGGCGACCACGTCCCAGTAGAACAACCGCGCATCGCCCGAGAGCTCGATGCGCGTAGTGAGTTCGGCCTGGGCGGCGCTGAACACGATGGTTTCCTGGGGCAGCCATTCCAGCGTCGCGCCGGCCTCGACAGTCAGCTCGACGTGCTGAAATGCCGGACCGCTGGCGCGGTACCACTTGGCTGCGCCTGGGCTGGTCAACTGCGCCCAGGCACCGGCGCTGACGTGGGCGCTGATGTCCAGGCGATCGCCACCGGCAATTCCGCCGGGCGGGTGCACGATGATGTGCTGGCACACCTGGGGGCCTTCGGCGTACAGGTGCTTTTGCACGCGCAGCGGGCCCAGGTGGCGGCGCAATACCGGGCGCGTGGTGTCGCCGAAACGCGCGTAGCCGAGTTCCAGCGCGGCGTGCCAGCTGGGGGTGAACAGGGCAGGGGAAACGGGCAGGTTCATGATTTTTGGCTTAATGTCGTGACGCCACAGATTAGATGGTTACGAGGCCGCGTACACCTTCGCTCTCCATATTTTCACCGCGGCCCTGCTGCACGATTTCACCGCGTGACATCACCAGGTAGTGGTCGGCCAGTTCGGCAGCGAAGTCGTAGAACTGCTCCACCAGCAGGATCGCCATGTCGCCACGCTCGGCAAGCTTCTTGATCACCGCACCGATCTCCTTGATCACCGACGGCTGGATACCTTCGGTGGGCTCATCGAGGATCAGCAGGCGCGGGCGGCTGGCCAGGGCGCGGCCAATCGCCAACTGTTGCTGCTGGCCCCCGGACAAATCGCCGCCGCGTCGATGCTTCATTTGCAGCAACACCGGAAACAGCTCGTAGATGAACGCGGGCACTTCCCTGGCTTCGGAGCCGGGGAAGCGCGACAGCCCCATCAGCAGATTTTCTTCCACCGTCAGCCGGCCAAAAATCTCCCGGCCCTGAGGCACATAAGCGATCCCGGCATGGACACGCTGGTGCGGCTTGAAGCCGGTGATGGCCTTGCCTTCCCAATTCACCGCGCCCTCCTTGGCCGGCAGCAAGCCCATCAGGCACTTGAGCAGGGTGGTCTTGCCCACGCCGTTGCGGCCGAGCAGGCAGGTGACTTCGCCGATTTTCACGTCGAAGGACAGCCCGCGCAGGATGTGGCTACCGCCGTAGTACTGGTGCAGTTTGTCGACTTGCAGCATTCTCAATACCTCTTCAATCCCCCTGCGGGAACCGGATCAAATGTGGGAGCTGGCTTGCCTGCGATGCAGGCGACTCGGTGTTTGTGTGACACTGAGGTGACGCCATCGCAGGCAAGCCAGCTCCCACATAAAGCAGTTCGTGTCAGCGTTAGCGACCGAGGTAGACCTCGATCACCCGCTCATTTTCCTGCACCTGTTCCAGCGACCCTTCGGCCAATACGCTGCCCTGGTGCAACACGGTGACGTGATCAGCGATGGAGCCGACAAAGCCCATGTCGTGCTCCACCACCATCAACGAATGCTTGCCGGCCAGGCGCTTGAACAGTTCGGCAGTGAATTCGGTTTCGGCGTCGGTCATGCCGGCCACCGGTTCGTCGAGCAGCAACAGTTGCGGGTCTTGCATCAGCAACATGCCGATTTCCAGGAACTGCTTCTGACCGTGGGACAGCAAGCCGGCGGGCCGATGCACCGAGGCGGTCAGGCGGATGGTGTCGAGTACTTCATCGATGCGGTCTTTTTGCTCGCCACTCAGGCGCGCCCGCAGGCTGGCCCACACCGACTTGTCGGTCTTCTGCGCCAGCTCAAGGTTTTCGAACACGCTGAGGGCTTCGAACACCGTAGGCTTCTGGAACTTGCGGCCGATACCGGCCTGGGCGATTTGCACTTCGCTCATGCTGGTCAGATCCAGGGTTTCGCCGAACCAGGCCCTGCCGTGGCTGGGCCGGGTCTTGCCGGTGATCACGTCCATCAACGTGGTCTTGCCTGCGCCGTTGGGGCCGATGATGCAGCGCAATTCGCCGACGCCGATATACAGGTTCAGGTCATTCAACGCTTTGAAACCGTCGAAGCTGACGCTGATATCTTCCAGGGTCAGGATGGTGCCGTGGCGGGTGTTGAGCCCTTTGCCTGCGGCCTGGCCGATACCGATCGCATCGCGGCCGCTACCCGCATCGAAAATAGGTTCAAGCATGACGTTCCTCATTTCTTCAGCAGGCCGATAACGCCCTTGGGCAGGTACAGGGTGACGATGATGAACAGCGCCCCCAGAAAGAACAGCCAGTACTCGGGAAACGCCACCGTGAACCAGCTCTTCATGCCGTTGACTACCCCAGCGCCGAGCAATGGCCCGATCAGTGTGCCCCGCCCGCCGAGGGCGACCCATACGGCGGCCTCGATGGAGTTGGTCGGCGACATTTCGCTGGGGTTGATAATGCCCACCTGCGGCACATACAGCGCCCCCGCCAACCCGCACAACACTGCGCTCAACACCCACACGAACAACTTGAAGCCACGCGGGTCGTAACCACAGAACATCAGGCGGTTCTCGGCATCGCGCAAGGCAGTCAGCACGCGGCCGAACTTGCTCTGCGCCAGGCGCCAGCCGATGTACAGGCTGGCTACCAGCAACAGCACCGTGGCCACAAACAACACCGCCCGTGTGCCAGGTTCTGTAATGCCAAAGCCTAAGATGCTGCGAAAGTTGGTAAAGCCGTTATTGCCGCCGAACCCGGTCTCGTTGCGAAAGAACAACAGCATTCCGGCAAAGGTCAGGGCCTGGGTCATGATCGAGAAATACACGCCTTTGATTCGCGAGCGGAAGGCGAAGAAACCGAACACTAGCGCGAGCACTCCCGGGGCCAGCACCACCAGGCACAACGCCCAGAGAAAGTTGTCGGTGCCCGCCCAGTACCAGGGCAATTCGGTCCAGGACAAAAAGGTCATGAACGCCGGCAACCCGTCGCCCGACGCCTGGCGCATCAGGTACATGCCCATGGCATAACCGCCCAGGGCGAAGAACAGACCGTGGCCCAGGGACAACATCCCGGCATAGCCCCACACCAGGTCCAGCGCGAGCGCGACGATGGCGTAGCAGAGGATCTTGCCCACCAGCGTCAGGGTGTAGGCCGATACATGCAGTGGATTGTCCGGCGCCAGCAGCGAACACAGTGGCAGCGCCAGCAGCAGGAACAGGATCACCACGCCGACGGCGATCGTCACCTTGGGGCCGGCCTTTTGCGTGGCCGTAAGCATCAATGGCTGGTTCATCAGTCGATCACCCGTCCTTTCAGTGCGAAGAGTCCTTGCGGGCGTTTCTGGATAAACAGAATGATCAGCGCGAGGATCAGGATCTTGCCGAGCACGGCACCGATTTGCGGTTCAAGAATCTTGTTGGCGATACCCAGGCCGAAGGCTGCCATTACGCTACCGGCTAACTGGCCGACGCCACCGAGTACCACCACCAGGAATGAGTCGATGATGTAGCTCTGGCCCAGGTCCGGGCCGACGTTGCCGATCTGGCTCAGGGCCACGCCACCAAGGCCTGCGATGCCGGAGCCCAGACCAAAGGCGAGCATGTCCACGCGCCCGGTGGGCACGCCGCAGCAGGCGGCCATGTTGCGGTTCTGGGTGACGGCGCGCACGTTGAGGCCCAGGCGTGTCTTGTTCAGCAACAACCAGGTGAGCACCACCACGAACAGCGCGAAGGCAATGATGACGATGCGGTTGTACGGCAGCACCAGGTTGGGCAGTACTTGAATACCGCCGGACAGCCAGGCGGGGTTGGACACTTCGACGTTCTGCGCGCCGAACACCAGGCGTACCAGTTGGATCAGCATCAGGCTGATGCCCCAGGTGGCGAGCAGGGTTTCCAGTGGTCGGCCATAGAGGTGACGAATCACCGTGCGCTCCAGGGCCATGCCGATGGCGGCGGTGACGAAGAATGCCACCGGCAGCGCGATCAACGGGTAGAACTCGATGGCCTGGGGTACATAACGCTGCATCATCAGCTGCACCACGTAGGTGGAGTAGGCGCCCAGCATCAGCATCTCGCCGTGGGCCATGTTGATCACGCCGAGCAGGCCGAAGGTGATCGCCAGACCCAGTGCCGCCAGCAATAGAATCGAGCCCAGCGACATGCCGCTGAACGCCTGCCCGAGTATCTCTCCGACCATCAGTTTGCGTTTGACCTGGGCCAGGCTGGTTTCGGCGGCCGTGTGCACGGCGGCATCGGTTTCCACGCCCGGCGCGAGCAGCGCTTCAAGTCGCGTGCGTGCCAGAGGATCACCCGTGCTGCCGAGCAGGCGCACGGCGGCCAGACGCACCGCAGGGTCGGTGTCCACCAGTTGCAGGTTGGCCAAGGCCAGGCTGAGGGCGCCGTGCACATCTTCGTCGGTTTCGGCGGCGACCTGCTGGTCGAGGAATTTCAATTGCGCAGGCACAGCGCTTTTTTGCAGGGTTCGAGCTGCCGCCAGGCGTACCTTGGGATCGGCGGCGAGCAGTTGCTGGCTGGCTTGAACGTTGTCGATCAGGCCGCGCAGACGGTTGTTCAGGCGTACGGTCCTGGTTTCGCCATTGAGCTTGAGCTGGCCTTGTTGCAGGGCATCCACCAGCTCGATGCGCGCCGGGTCGGGCTGTGCGGCCCAGTCCTGGAGGAGCTTGGCTTGCTGCATCGGGTTGGCTTTGAGGAAGTCTTCGGCATCGCTGGCGTGTGCGGCCAAAGGCAGCAATAGCAGCACGGCGAGGATGAAGCGGTGGAGGGCAGTAGGCATAACACAATGTCCTAGTCATGCGCGGTCAACACTGTGGGAGGGGGCTTGCTCCCGATAGCGGTGTGTCAGGCAATGCATGTATCACTGACCCGCCGCCATCGGGAGCAAGCCCCCTCCCACATGTAGAACGCGTGGGGCTTTAGTTGCTCTTCACCGCGTAATCCGGCTTCTTGTCATTGCCCGGGATGTAAGGGCTCCATGGCTGTGCCCGAATCGGTGCTTCGGTCTGCCACACCACCGAGAACTGCCCATCAGCCTGGATCTCGCCGATCATCACCGGCTTGTGCAGGTGGTGGTTGGTCTTGTCCATGGTCAGGGTAAAGCCCGACGGTGCGGCGAAGGTCTGGCCGCCCAGGGCTTCGCGCACTTTGTCGACGTCGGTGGACTTGGCTTTCTCTGCCGCTTGGGCCCACATATGGATGCCCACATAGGTGGCTTCCATCGGGTCGTTGGTCACGGCTTTGTCTGCGCCCGGCAGGTTGTGCTTCTTGGCGTAGGCTTTCCAGTCGGCGACGAATTTCTGGTTGACCGGGTTCTCCACCGACTGGAAGTAATTCCACGCCGCCAGGTTGCCCACCAGTGGTTTGGTGTCGATGCCGCGCAGTTCTTCTTCGCCCACCGAGAACGCCACCACCGGTACTTCGGTGGCTTTCAAGCCCTGGTTGGCCAGCTCTTTGTAGAACGGTACGTTGGAGTCGCCATTGACGGTGGAGACCACAGCGGTCTTGCCGCCGGCGGAGAATTTCTTGATGTTGGCGACGATGGTCTGGTAATCGGCATGGCCGAACGGGGTGTAGACCTCTTCGATATCCTTATCCGCCACGCCTTTGGAATGCAGGAACGAGCGCAGGATCTTGTTGGTGGTGCGCGGGTACACGTAGTCGGTGCCCAGCAGGAAGAAGCGCTTGGCACTGCCGCCTTCTTCGCTCATCAGGTATTCCACTGCCGGGATCGCTTGCTGGTTCGGCGCCGCACCGGTGTAGAACACGTTGGGCGACATCTCTTCGCCTTCGTATTGCACCGGGTAGAACAGCAAACCGTTGAGTTCTTCGAACACCGGCAATACGGATTTGCGCGACACCGAGGTCCAGCAGCCAAACACCACGGCAACCTTGTCCTGGGTCAACAGTTGCCGGCCTTTTTCTGCGAACAGCGGCCAGTTGGACGCCGGGTCCACCACCACTGGTTCGAGCATCTTGCCGTTCACGCCGCCCTTGGCGTTGATCTCGTCGATGGTCATCAGCGCCATGTCTTTAAGCGAAGTTTCGGAGATCGCCATGGTCCCGGACAACGAGTGCAGGATGCCGACCTTGATGGTCTCGGCGGCCTGGACGGTCCAGGTCAATCCCATGGCGGCAATGGATGCCGACAAAGTAAAAGCCTTGATCAAGCTGCGACGCTGCATGGTGCGATCTCCGTGGACTCAACACTGTTATGAGGGGAAGTTGAGCAGGTGATTGCAAGCGCTGTGCCGAGTCGGAAAAAGGCATGAAATGGTCGCTTCGCCCAGGTCGGCGCATGGGAAATGCACCATGAAATGGCGGGTCGGTCTGCCAGGTGCGTGGCTGTGCGCTACAACGGGGCGCGCTCAACGCTTGCGCATCAAACCGATAAAAAACAGCCCGCCAATCGCCGCCGTCGCCACGCCAATCGGCAAGTCTTCGGGCGCTATCAGTGTGCGTGCGGCGACATCGACCCACACCAGGAACACACTGCCAAGCAGCACGCACACTGGCAGTAAACGCCGGTGTTCGGCACCTATCAGGCGCCGGGCGATGTGCGGCACCATCAGCCCGACAAAGCCGATAGAACCGCTGATGGACACCAGCACGCCGGTCATCAGCGAAGCGACCAGGAAGACTTTCAAGCGTACATTGCGTGCGTTCAAACCCAGGGTCACGGCGGTCTGCTCACCGGCCATCAACGCGTTGAGCGGGCGGGCCATGCCGAGCAGCAACAGCAACCCCAGCAGCACCGTGGTGGCGGGAATTGCCAGCAGTTCCCAGCGGGCCAGTCCCAGGCCGCCGAGCATCCAGAACATCACCGCCGAGGCGGCGCGGTGGTCACCCATGAACAGCAGCAGGTTGGCCACCGCCATCATCACGAACGACACCGCGACACCACACAGCAACAGGCGATCGCTTTCCAGGCGACCGTTGCGACTGGCGACGGCCAGTACTACCAACATGCTCAGCAGCGCACCGATAAAGGCGGCGAGGGGCAAGGTCAGCAGGCCGATGATTTCACCCACATGCAGCACCACGATCACCGCGCCGAGGGTGGCGCCGGAGGTCACACCGAGCAGGTGCGGGTCGGCCAGCGAGTTGCGCGTGACCGCCTGCAGTACCGCGCCAATCAGTGCCAGCCCGGCGCCTACCAGCGCCCCCAGTAGCATACGCGGCACACGGATCAGCCAGACGATATGTTCCTGGCCCACACTCCAGTCCACCACACCCAAGCCGAACACCTTGTTCAGCAAAATTCGCCACACCACGTCCACTGGCACCCGCGCCGAACCGAACCCCAGGGAGATCACGCAGGAGACCAGCAACAAGGCACCCAGAGCGCTCAATAACAGGACGTAGTGACGGGTGATCATTCGCCGTGAAACCCCTTGGCCAGGGTTTCAACCGCTAGCACGTTGTCGATGCTTGGTGTGGCTTGCATATAGGGGATCACGATGAAGCGCTGGTGCTTGATGGCGTCCACCGATTGCAGTGCAGGGTGGTCAAGCAGGAACTGTTTCTTCTGTTCGGCGGTGACCTCGCTGTAGTCAACGATCACGATGACTTGTGGGTTGCGCTCAACGACGGTTTCCCAGTTGACTCGGGTCCAGCTGGCGTCGATGTCATCGAGGATGTTGCGCCCGCCGGCGGCGTCTATCAGCGCCTGGGGCATGCCCAGGCGGCCCGAGGTCATGGCGCGGTCTTCGCCGCTGTCGTAAAGGAACACCCGTGGCTTGTCGGCGGGCAGGTCTTTTTGCACCTCGGCCACTTGCGCCTGCATCTGGGCGATAAGGGTATTGGCGCGATCCTGCACGTCGAAGATCCTGCCCAGGTTGCGCAGGTCGTTATAGGTATCGTCGAGGCTTGCGGCTGGGCGCTTCATCACGAACGCACATGACTCGGTCAACTCATACACATTGATGCCCAAGGGTTGCAGGGTGTGCGGTGTGAGGTCGCCGCCCACGCGCATACCGTAGTCCCAGCCGGCGAAGAAGAAATCCACGTTGGCGTTGAGCAGGGTTTCCACCGACGGGTACTTGCTCGCCAGTTCCGGCAGGCCGTCGAGGAGCGCGGCCATTTGCGGCGGTACTGACTTCCAGCCGGTCACGCCGCTGTAGCCGGCCATGCGTGGCTTGAGGCCCAGGGCGAGCATCATCTGGGTCATGTTGATGTCGTGGCTGACCGCGTGTTGTGGGGCTTGCTGGAAGGTTACGTCGCGGTTGCAACTTTTGATGGTCAGCGGGTATCGGGTGCTTTCGGCGAGTGCTTGAGCCGCGCCGAGCAACAGAGGCAGAGACAGCAGGATGCGCAGGATCATGGCTGGGTTATCCAAGTGATTCGTGGGTAGCCGTCCAAGGGGTGAGTGTCGATCAAGGCCTCGACGCCAAACACGTCGCGCAGCAACGCGGCGGTCAGCACTTCGTGGGGCGTGCCGCTGGCGACGATGCGCCCGTGGTGGATCACGTACAGGCGATCACAGAAGGCGGCGGCCAGGTTGAGGTCATGGATACTCGCCAGGGTGCCGATATTCAAACGCCTGACCAGCCTGAGCAACTCAAGTTGATAACGCGGGTCGAGGTGGTTGGTCGGCTCGTCAAGGATCAACAGTTGCGGTTGCTGGGCCAGGGCGCGGGCAAGGATGACGCGCTGTTTTTCACCGCCGGACAGGGTCGCGAAGGCATGGTCCTCGAAGCCTTGCATGCCCACCGATTCCAGCGCTTGAAGGATCAGTTGCTGGTCGTGCAGTGTGTCGCTGTCGAACAAACCCTTGTGGGGTGTGCGCCCCATGGCGACCACCTCATCCACGCGTAAGCCGAAGGTATCGGGAAACTCCTGCAGCACCACGGCGATGCGTTGCGCGCACCACTTTGCGCTTTGCTTCCAGACATTCCGGTGCGCAAGCGATACATCACCGTGTTCTGGCCGGGTGAACCGATAGGCGCAGCGCAGCAGGCTGGTCTTGCCACTGCCGTTAGGCCCGATCAGCCCGACAAACTCCCCGGCACCGACGCGCAGGCTGGCGTCACGCAGTTGGAACTGGTGATGGCAGTGGTTGTGGCCGGGTGGAGTCCAAGCCAGGTCGGTGAGGGTGAGTGAGGTCATTAGAAGGTGTAGTCCGCGGTAATGAACATGGAGCGAGGTACACCCAGAATCCACTGCTGCCCATCGTTGTACTGGCTGACCGCATAAGTGCGATCGAACAGGTTATTGAGTTGCAGGCCCAGCGTGGTGTCGCGCATGGCTTTCCACGACAACGTGGCATCGACCACGGTATAGCTCGGCAGCTCGCTCTGGTTGGCCATATCGGCATAGCGTGCGTCGACGTAACGCACACCGGCAGCGGCACGCACGTTGTCGGTCACGGCCTTGCTCAGCCACAGGTTGGCGGTGCGGCGCGGAACGTCCACCGGGCGGTTGCCGTCGCGGGAGACCTGTACGCCGTTGACGTCTTGTTTGAAATCGTCGTACTGCGCCCGCACGACGGCGGCGTTGGCTTGCAACTGCCAGGCGTGGGGCAGTTGCAAGTCGAGGCTGGCTTCCAGGCCGTTGGAGGATTGTTGGCCGACTTGCTGCTTGAAGTCCGGCTCACCCGGCACATCCGTCAGCAGCTTCTTTTTGACGATGTGGTAGGCGGCGAGGGTCCATTCTCCGCGGGCATCCCAGAACGCTTGTTTGATGCCGACCTCGGTCTGCTTGGCGGTAGACAGGTCGAACTGTTGCTGGCTCGGGCTCAGGGAGATCAGCCCGCCGACGCCGTCGGTGCTGGTAGCGTACTGGCCGTAGACCGAGGTGTCCGGGGTGATCGCGTAGACCAGACCGGCTTTCCAGTTATTGCCGGTGAGGGTTTTGTCGGATTGGCCGCCAGTGCGCAGGTCGTCGCGGTCGATGTGCGCGTAGTCGCGGCGGATACCGGTGATCAGCGTGAGTTGGTCGGTCAACTGCAAGCGGTTTTCAGCAAAACCTGCGAAGGTTTTGGTCGTAGTGGAAAACACCGGTTTGAACGGGTCTTTACTGGCAAACGGCGCGGGCGCCGGGTGATACAGGTCGATGGGTTGGCCGGTTCCCGACACATCATTAAATGGCGTGTTGCTCGCCAGGCGGAAACGGATGCGGTTGTATTCCACGCCCGCTACGGTCTGGCTATCGAGGCCGAACAGGGTGTGCTTGAAGGTGAAGGTCTGGCGGTCGCCCACCTGTTCCTGATCGTGCTTGATACCGAAGTTGCCGCTGCGGGTCAGTTGGCCGTTGGTGAAATTGTAGTTCTCGGCGTTCTGCCAGCGACGCTGGTTTTTCAGGTAGTACAGCTCGTTGGTGGCGCTGACGTTGTCGTTGAGTTGCCACTCGCTGGTCAGGCGCGTCCACTGGTCGTTGTAGTGCTGGGTGTCGTTGCTGACGTTGTAGTTCTTGTCGCGCAGGCCCTTGTGCAACTGGCCGTTGACCAGGGGCGTGCCGAAGTAGTTTTGTGGGCGCTGATCACCGTAGTCGCTGGCCAGGGTGAAACTCAGGTTGTCGGCTGGTTGCCAGCGCAGGGCGCCGCTGACGAAATCGCTGCTGGAATCGCCACGGTCGATGAAGCCGTTGCTGCGCAGGCGGTTGAGGTTCAAGCGGTAGCTCAAGGTGTCGGTCAGCGAGCCGCCGCTGTCGAGGGCTTGCTGCTGGCGGTCGTAGGAGCCGTAGCCAAGGCGGATATGGTTTTCGATCTCGCCCGCAAAGGGTTTTTTCGAGATCGTGTTGATCACTGCGCCGGTGGCGCCTTCGCCGTACAGCACCGAGGCCGGGCCGCGCAGCACGTCCACCCGTTCCACAGCCCAGCTGTCCACCGGGAAGGTCGAGGTGCCCATGCCGGTGTACATGCGGTTGCCGTCGTACAGCTGCATCACCGAGCTTTGGCCGGTAAAACCACGGGCCTGCAACGAGGTGCCGCCGTCGCCCGGCGTGCCGGTGCGGCTGATGCCGGTGGCGCGGGAGATGGCGTCCTGCACGCTGGCGTCGCCGCGTTCGCGGATCTGGGCGCCGGTCTGGCTTTCAACGCTGCCGGGGGTTTGCAGCGCTGTGAGATTCAGGCGCGAACCGGCGGTGGTCGGGGTGTTGAGGTCAACGCGCTCACTATCCACTGCCGGTGCGGTAATGGGGCTGGCGGGCAGGGTCAGGGCCTGGGCGTTGGTATGCAGGGCGAGCAGGCACAGGCCGCTCGCAAGGTAGTTGTTCATCGGTCGATCAGTCGCTTCTTGAGAGGTACTCGCCGCAGGGCGCGGCGAGCAACGATAGCGCAGAAAGTGTTATAAGTTAACACTTATCGGCTGCGGGGCAAAAGTCTGCGCAAGGCTACACAAGCCCCCTGGATTGGGCATCTCGCCTGTTTCATGCGGAACCTGAAGCGGATTCACCTTGGCCAAAAAAGCGCGACAGCACCAGACGATCCAGTACCCACACCACGATCAGCGACGCCCCCACCAGCGGGAAAACAAGTGCCAGACCCAGCATGATCACCATCGCGGTTTTCCACTTTGGCAGGTCATGACGCAACGGCGGAACACCGACGCCACCGGCAGGGCGACGCTTCCACCAGATCACCACGCCGCTGACCGCACTGAGCAGGATCATCAGGCAGATCACCAGCACGATCAGTTGGTTGACCCAGCCGAACATCTTGCCTTCATGCAGCATCACCCCGGTCTCGGTGGCGCGGGCGACCAGGTTGTAATGTTCCCAACGCACATCGGCCAGGACCTTGCCGGTGTACTGGTCCACATGCAGGGTGGCGTCATTGCGCGGGTCGTTGGCGAACACCGCGACGGTGAATACCCCCGTGGCGGTGGTGGGGAAGGTGATGCTGTAGCCGGGCTCGACCTTGCGTGCATTGGCCAGGTCGACCACTTGTTGCAGGCGCACGCTTGGTGCGGCAGGACCTGAATGCATGGCGCCGTGGTTCATGTGTTCGGCATGGTCGCCGGACATCGGCATCGGCGTGTTTTCCATGGCCCAGGGCACGGTCTGTTGGGTGGCCGTGTTGAGCACGCGTGCCTGCTGGTCGGACTGCGGCACGTTGTTCCACATCGCCGCCGGGAAGGTGTTCCACAGGTCGGCGTATTGCTTGCCCCAGAAACCGGTCCAGGTCATGCCGCTGAGCAGCATGACCAGCAGAAATGCCGCGCCCCAGAAGCCGGCGACAGCGTGCAGGTCACGCCAGAACAAGCGGCCACGACTGTTGAGGCGCGGCCACAATATGCCAGCCGATGACTTGCCACGCGGCCACCACAGGTACAGGCCGGACACCACCAGCATGACGCCCCAGCCGGCGGCGAGTTCTATCAGGCGGTCGCCGGTGGTGCCGATCATCAGCTCGCCGTGCAGGGCGCGGGCAATGGCCTGCAGGTTGTTTTTGGCGTCCTGCTCACCCAGGACTGTGCCGCGATACGGGTCGACGAATACGCTGATCTCGCGGCCCTGGTTGTGCATCACGAACTGCGCGCTGTTGGTGGCGTCGGCAGGCGGCAGGTATTTGCTGATCGCGGCCTGGGGGTAGGCGTCTTTGGCGCGTTGCAGCAGTTCGTCGGCGCTCAGAGCGTGCTCGGCTGTGGGTACGGTGAGCAGGTGGCCGTACATCAGCGGGTCGAGTTGGGGTTTGAACAGGTAGATGATGCCGGTCAGGGCCAGCAGCACCATGAAAGGGGCGACAAAGAGACCGGCGTAGAAGTGCCAGCGCCAGGCCAGGTTGTAGAAGGAGATCTTCGGTGTGCTCATCAGGGGCTCCGCAAGGCTTTTGATTTTTTTGTGTCGGTTACACCGCCATCGGGGGCAAGCCCCCTCCCACATTTGAAATGCGTTTCAAGTGTGGGAGGGGGCTTGCTCCCGATGCTGTTAGAAGCTCATGTCCACCTTGGTCCAGAGCGTACGCCCCGGCTCCTTGATGGCTTGCGGGTCATTCGCCGGGTAACCGAAGCCTGCGTTACCCGCCAGGTTCAAATGCTCGGCATAAGCCTTGCCGAACAGATTGTCGACTCCGGTACTGACCTTGAAGTTCTTATTGATGCGGTACGCAGCGTTGAGCGAGAACACGCCAAAACCGCCGCTCTTGTCGTAGTCCTTGCCGACCACGTTGCCCTTGTTCTGGTCGATGCGGTTTTGCGCCGCGACCACGCGCCACAAGGCGCCGGCACTCCAGTCGTCTTCGCTGTAGGTCAGGCCCAGGCGTGCATCCAGCGGCGGCATCTGCGGCAGGGCTTTGCCATCGCTGCTGTTCTTGCCCCAGGCGTAGGCGAGGCTGGCGTCGGCTTTCCAGTTGCGGCTCAGCTTGTAGGCCGCACCCAACTCGCCGCCCATGATGCGCGCGTCGACATTGCGCGCCTGGGAAGTGGTGCCCATCATGCCGGGCCGGTAGTCGAACAGGATGAAGTCGCGCACCTGGCCGACGTAACCCGAGGCCCAGGCTTCGAGGTCGGCGGTTTTGTATTGCGCGCCGAAATCCAGCTGCGTGGTCTTCTCGGGCTTCACGCCGTCAAAGGCATTCACCGAGCCGACCGCGCCGGTGTTGGGGGAGAACAGGTCCCAGTAATCCGGAAAGCGTTCAGCGTGACCCAGACCCGCATAGACGGTCGTGGGCGTGCCCGCCAGGTCGTGCTCGTAGCGCACAAAGCCCGATGGCAAGGTGTCTGCGCGGGTGTCGTCGGCGGTGGGGTTGGGGCGGCTCATCATTGCCGAGCCGGTGCGTTGCCGGAAATCCTTGGCTGAGGCACGGTCCAGGCGGGCGCCGGTGATCAGGCGGTCGTTGTCGGCGGCGTACCAGGTCAGCTCGCCGAATACCCCGTAGTTGTGGAAGTTGGCGTCCTTGTTGCGCGGCAGGTCCTTGTAGGTGTCGATGCCCATGCTGCTGCGCGCGCGGTGCTCGTTGGTCTGCGCGTCCAGACCGCCGATCAGTTGCACATCGGCCCAGCGCCAGGTTGCCTTGATGCGACCGCCCAGGGTGCGACGGTCGACGTTGGAGGCCATGGGCCCGGCCATCATGCCGGTGCCCGAAGGGACGCGCAGGCTGTAGTTGTCCATGACGTGGTCGGCGTAGTTGTAGTAGACCTGGGCCTCGACTTTGTCCAGCACCTCGCCGAGGTTGGATTTTTCGAAGCGCAGCCCGAGGCTTTCGCGCAGGAATTGCGAGCCGTCCATACCGCGTCCGGCGTAGCGCGCTTCACCGTCGCCACGGCCGGCGGTGAGTTCCAGCAGCGTGTCGGCGTCGGGGGTGAAACCCACCGCCACATCGCCATTCCACTTGTCATAGCGCGAGGCGACAGTGTCGTTGTTGCCGTCCTTGTAATCGTCGGCATGGGCCTGGTTGCCGATCACCCGCACATAGCCCAACGGGCCTCCTGCAGCAGCATCGATGACCTTGTCGAAACGCCCGTTGGAACCGGCCAGCACACTGGCATTGATCCGCGTGCCCAGCTCGCCGAACTGCTCGGGCTCACGGTCGAACAGGATCGTACCGGCCGACGCGCCCGGGCCCCAGAGTACGGTTTGCGGGCCTTTGATCACGGTGAGCTTGTCGTAGGTTTCCGGCGAAATATACGAAGTCGGCGCATCCATGCGGCCTGGGCAGGCGCCGAGCATCATGCCGCCGTTGGTAAGGATGTTCAGGCGCGAGCCGAACATGCCGCGCAGCACCGGGTCGCCGTTGGTGCCGCCGTTGCGCACCAGGGCGAAGCCGGGGATGGTCTTGAGGTAGTCGCCGCCATCGCTCGCGGGCACCGGCTGGCGTGGATCCTTGGGGTTGGTGACAACGGTGAGGGGCGAGCTGGGGGCGATCGCGGTGATCACCGTGGGGCTCAGCTCGTGTTCGTGCGCATGGGCGTAGGGGGCAAGCAGTACGCCGCACAGAGCGGCGAAAACAGGGGCAGCGCCCAAACGGGTGTCAGCAGAAAACCTGGACATGACAAATTCCATCAATCAATCGTAAACAACACGGCCAGCAGCCTGCGGCTGTCTAATTGAAGTCGGCCGGGGTGAAGTAACGCGGTGAAGGGCTTACGACACGATGGGCGGCGCACGACTGCGGGCGCCAGGGAAGATGCTCTGTCGGGCATGGCCCAGGCGGGGGGCGGGGATGAGTGCGTTGGCTGGCGGCGGGGTGCCGAGCGTTACGTAGGAGACGCTGCCGGGCAGGGCCGGGCAACTGAACAGCAGGCTGCAATAGCCGCATTTCTCCCAGAGGACATGATGTTCGTCGGGGGTTTTGGTCGGCTTGGGCTCGCCGTGGCACGCGGGCATGTCCATGGACATACCGGCGTGATGATCCATCGGCATCGCTTGGGAAATCAGCGGACCGATAAAGATCATCAGCATGGCGAACAGGCTGATCCAACTGCCGCGCATCACACGGCGGTGCGGAGACAACCTGGCGCGGGGGGCGCCCATCGGGTAGGTCTAGTGAGTGTGCTTATGCTCTTGCGTGGCCATCGGCGGGACCTTCTGCACCGACACTTGCACCTGAACCTTGCCTGCTTTCTCGAAGGTCAGGGTCAGTGGGAATTGCTTGCCATCGGCCAACAGGCTGCGGTCTTTGAGGCCCAGCAGCATCACGTGATAAGCCATCGGCGCGAAGGTCAGCTCACCCTTGGCCGGTACGGCAACGCTGGGCACTTGCTGCATCTTCATCAAGTCGCCTTGCATCACATGCTCGTGCAGCTCGGCTTTCTCCGCGACGCTGGTTTCAACGCTGAGCAGGCGATCCGGAGCAGCCCCGGTGTTATGAATCACAAAGTAGGCCGCCACGGTCGGCGCATTCGGTGGCAGCTCCTGGGACCAGGGATCGCTCACCAACAGGTCGCCGGCCTTGTAGTCATCGGCATTGGCAGCACTGAACACCGGCAACAACAACGCAGCCAGAAGCAGGGAAGATTTAAGCATGGCAGTTCTCCAGAACGGTTCTAAACGCAGTTCACTTGCGAAGAAGATCAGGCCGTTGGGGAGGCGCGAGGGTTAAGGCTTGGCCATTGCTGGCGCGGGGTGGGATTGCGCAATAAGCGTGGCGGCAGGCTCTGCACCGCCTCGAAGCGCGTCACATACAGCTGCGGCACATGCCCCGGCAACGCCACCAACGGCGCCGAGCCCGAGCAACACCAGCAATGCTGCATGGCAGAGTGATCGTCCGGCGCTGCCGGGATTTCCAGCTTGCCCAGGGCAATCGCCTTCAGGCTGGCACCATTGGACGAACAGAACCCACCCCACATCAGACGCTTGACCGGGTCATCAGTCTGCTGCATCGCACTGGCCAACGGCATGGCAAACGCATTGAACAGCACTGCAAGGCAGGCGATCCAGGCAATTGCAAAGCGTTGACGGGCCATGGCGGATAATCCGTAGGGTTAAACGATCAGGGGGTATTTAGCCTGATCGGGGGGGATAAGTAAAAAGGGGCGGTGTGGTTTGGTGTCGCAGTGCTGGATTTGAGCGTAGACGGGAATTGAGTGGATGAGGATCTTCAGGGCTGCGCAGGTCAAATGTGGGAGGGGGCTTGCTCCCGATCGCGGTGTGTCAGTTACTGATTTGTGGCTGATCCGCCGCCATCGGGAGCAAGCCCCCTCCCACATTAGGTCGGTGTTGCTCAGAAGGGGTGTATTGCCTTTAGCACCGCAGCTACGGTGGTGAACTCTCGATCCACCGCCGCCAGCACCGGCCGCTTCAGCACCAATACCGGCACGCCACGCTCACGCGCCACTTCCAGCTTCGGTTCGGTGGCGGTGCTGCCGCTGTTCTTGCTGATCAGTACATCGATCCTGCGCCGTTCGAATAAAACCCGCTCATCCTCGATCAGAAACGGTCCGCGCGCGCCGATCACTTCACACCGCGCATTCCCCGGATAAACGTCCAGTGCGCGCAGCGTCCAGAACTGGTCGGCGGGGATTTCCTCCAGATGCTGCAAGGGTTCGCGACCCAAGGTGAACAATGGGCGCTTGAAGGGCTTCAACGCGGCTATCAGGGCGGCCCAGTCAGGCACTTCCCGCCAGTCATCCCCCACTTGCGGCTGCCACGCCGGACGTCGCAACGCCCAGCAAGGCACATCGCTCAACCGCGCCGCCTGGGCCGCGTTGTGGCTGATCTGCGCCGCATACGGATGTGTGGCATCGAGAATCAGGCTGATACGCTCGTCACGAACAAACTGCGCGAGCCCTTCAGCGCCTCCATAACCCCCGACTCGAACCTGGCAGCTCAGGTCGGTCGGCACACGGCCCACGCCCGCCAGGCTGTAGATATGCTCCGGCCCCAGGGTGCGGGCAACGGCCAGCGCCTCCGTCACGCCGCCCAGCAACAGAATCCTTTTCATAGGGGCTTGATCACTTCCAATAGCGTGATCGGCAATGCCTGGCGCCAGGTATCGAACTCGCCCAATGGCTGCGCCTGGGCCACGTGGATGCGGGTCAGTTCGCCGCCGTGCTCGGCGCGCCAGTTCATCAAGGTCATTTCGCTTTGCAGGGTCACGGCATTGGCCACCAACCGTCCACCGGGGCGCAGGTGTTGCCAGCAGGTGTCGAGCACGCCTTCGCGGGTGACGCCGCCGCCGATGAAGATGGCGTTCGGTGCTTCCAGACCGCTTAACGCCTCCGGCGCCTTGCCGCGAATCAGTTGCAGGCCGGGCACGCCGAGGGCGTCGCGGTTGTGTTCGATCAGGCTTTGGCGGCCTGCGTCGGCCTCGATTGCCACGGCGCGGCAGCTTGGATGCGTGCGCATCCATTCAATGCCGATGGAGCCGCTGCCCGCGCCCACGTCCCACAGCAGTTCGCCGGGCATGGGGGCGAGGCGGGCGAGGGTCATGGCGCGCACGTCGCGTTTGGTCAGTTGGCCGTCGTGCTTGAAGGCCGCGTCGGGCAAACCTGCAAGGCGTGACAGACGTGGTGCGTTCGCATCCGCCAGGCAGTCGATGGCGACCAGGTTCAAAGCGGCAACCTCGGCGTGTTCCCACGATTGCGCGTGCCCGTCGATGCGCCCCTCAGCCGGGCCGCCCAGGTGTTCAAACACAGTAATCCGGCTGGGGCCGAAACCGCGTTCGGCCAACAACGCAGCCATCAAAGCGGGGCTGCTGCCGTCATTGCTCAAGACCAACAAGCGCACGCCAGCGGCCAGATGCGCATTAAGTGCTGCCAACGGACGAGCGACCACCGATAGCGTCACCACCTCCTGCAACGGCCAGCCCAGGCGTGCTGCCGCCAGGGACACCGACGATGGTGCGGGCAAAATCAACAACTCTTCAGCTGCCACTTGCCGGGCCAGGCTGGCGCCGACGCCATAGAACATCGGGTCGCCACTGGCCAGGACGCACACAGGCTCCCCGCGCCGCGACAACACCGGCTCCAGGGAAAACGGGCTCGGCCACACCTGGCGTTCGCCGCGAATACACACCGGCAAAAGGTCCAACTGGCGTTGGCCGCCTATAATCCGCGTGGCGCGCAACAGGGCGTGCCGGGCATTCCTGCCCAGGCCCTTGAAGCCGTCTTCACCGATGCCTACAACCGTCAGCCAGGGCGACATATCAATTCCTTGAGCGACATCCGACGGGCAGGCTTTTCATGCCGCCGGACAAAGCAGGCATAATACCGCGCCTTTACCCGTCAACCGGTAGCCCCGTGAACCCAACGCCCGCTGTGAATACCATGCGCCCCTCGGCTTGTCCGGGGTTGCTGCGTATTGTCCAGGCGTTGGACGGCGGCATTTGCCGGATCAAACTGGCCGGTGGTTCGATCACCGCCGCCCAGGCCAGCGCCGTGGCCGACGCGGCCCGTACGTACGCAGGCGGGATAATCGAGGCGACCAACCGCGCCAACTTGCAGGTCCGCGGCATTGGCGCCGAGCAGGACGCCTTGATCGCCAGGTTGCTTGCCGCCGGCCTGGGGCCCAATAACGCTGCCGGTGACGACGTGCGCAACCTGATGCTCAGCCCCGCTGCTGGCATCGACCCGCAGATGCTGTTCGACACCCGCCCGCTGGCCACGCAGATTCTTGCCACCTTGCAAAACCATGCGCGGTTCCACCAGCTGTCGGCCAAGTTCGCGATACAACTCGATGGCGGTGAAGCCCTGGCGATGCTGGAGCATCACCATGACCTGTGGCTGTCGGCGTTTGTGCGCGATGGTCAGACGCTGTTGGCATTCGGCCTGGCCGGCTGCCCGGGGCTGGATGCGCCCGTGGCAGCAGTGCCGTTGGACCAGGGGCATGCGCTGGTGGTGGCGGTGCTGGAGGCCTTTCTCGACCTGGCGACGCCCGAGCAAACACGTATGCGTCATCTGCCTGTGGATAACTTGTTGGGCCGCCTGAGGCTGCCGCTGTTGTCGGCGCAGGGCTTCAAGCGCCCGGCCAGTGGTGCGTTGTTGCACATCGGTAGTTATCCACAGGCCCAAAAGAATCAGTTTTACGTCGCGGCAGTCGCGCCGTTGGGCCGCCTGGATTCGCTGATGCTCCAGGGCGCCGCGCAACTGGCCAGCGAGTACGGCGATGGCACGTTGCGCTTCACGCCCTGGCAGGGCGTGCTACTGCCCAACATTGAACGCGTTGGCGCCGTGACCGAACGCCTGGCGCAACTGGGCTTTGTGTGTTCAATCGACCAACCCCTGGCGCGCATGATTGCCTGCACCGGTTCCAGCGGTTGCGGCAAGGGCCTGGCCGATACCAAGGTCGACGCGGTGCAACTGGCCGCCCTGCAACCCGGCGTCGAAGCGCACCTGTCCGGCTGCCCGCGCTCATGCGCCGCCGCGCACACCGCGCCGGTCACGTTGCTGGCGGTGAGCCCCGGCCATTACGACCTCTATTTTCGCGATGCTGCCCACCCGGGTTTCGGTCGGCTGCACGCGCGCACTCTTTCCATTGAAGCGGCGGGCGCCCTGTTACGCGCTCGCCCACGGAGCAACACCGATGATTGATTACATCCGCGACGGTCAGGAGATCTATCGCAACTCCTTTGCCATTATTCGCGCGGAAGCCAACCTGGACCGCATCCCGGCCGATCTGGAAAAACTCGCGGTGCGGGTGATTCATGCGTGCGGCATGGTCGAGGCCATCGACGGTCTGCAATTTTCCGAAGGGGCCGGCAAGGCCGGGCGCGATGCGCTGGCTGCTGGCGCGCCGATCCTGTGTGATGCGCGGATGGTCTCCGAGGGCGTGACCCGTGCGCGCCTGCCGGCCAATAACGAAGTGATCTGCACCCTGCGCGACGACAGCGTGCCGCAGCTGGCGCGGGAGCTGGGCAACACCCGTTCCGCTGCCGCCCTGGAGCTGTGGCGCCCGTACCTGGAAGGCAGCGTGGTGGTGATCGGCAACGCGCCGACCGCCTTGTTCTACCTGCTGGAAATGCTCGACGCCGGCGCGCCGAAACCGGCGCTGATCCTGGGGTTCCCGGTCGGTTTCGTCGGCGCCGCCGAATCCAAGGCCATGCTTGCCGCCGACAGCCGTGGCGTACCCTTCGTGATCATGCAAGGCCGCCTGGGCGGTAGCGCAATGGCTGCCGCCGCCGTCAACGCCCTGGCCACGGAGGTCGAATAATGCAGGTGCGCGGACGTTTGATCGGCCTGGGCGTAGGCCCCGGTGACCCGGAACTGATCACCCTCAAGGCCCTGCGCCTGCTGCGTGAATCGCCGGTGGTGGCGTATTTCGTGGCCAAGGGCAAGAAGGGCAACGCTTTCGGCATCATCGAAGGCCACCTGGTGCCACAGCAGACCCTGATGCCGCTGGTGTACCCGGTCACCACTGAAGCGCTGCCGGCGCCGCTGTCCTATGAACAAGTGATCAGCGACTTCTACGACAACGCCAGCCTCGACGTGGCCGCGCACCTGGACGCGGGCCGCGATGTGGCGGTGATCTGCGAAGGTGATCCGTTCTTCTACGGCTCCTACATGTACCTGCATGACCGCCTTGCCGAGCGCTACGAAGCCCAGGTAATTCCGGGCGTGTGTTCGATGCTCGGTGGCGCTTCGGTGCTCGGCGCGCCGTTGGTGTATCGCAACCAGAGCTTGTCGGTGCTCTCGGGCGTGTTGCCCCATGATGACCTCAAGCGCCGCCTGGCGGATGCCGATGCCGCAGTGATCATGAAGCTGGGGCGCAACTTCCCGAAGGTGCGCCAGGTGTTGGAAGAGCTGGGCCTGGCCGAACGTGCGTTGTACGTGGAGCGCGCCACCATGGCCAACCAGAAGATCGTGCCGCTGGACCAGGTGGAGCCGATGTCGTCGCCGTATTTCTCGCTGATCATCGTGCCCGGTGAAAGGTGGCAAGGTTGATGACTCCGGCGATTGTGATTCTGGGCCAAGGCAGTTTGGCCACGGCGCGCAAGATCCAGCAGGTTTACCCAGGCGCGTTGATCCACGGCCTGGCCGCTCGGGTTGAAGGGGCGGACCAGAGCTACAGCGAGTTCGGCGCGACGCTGCGCCAGCTCTACCAGCAAGGCACGCCGCTGATTGCCCTGTGCGCGGCCGGCATTGTGATTCGCACCTTGGCGCCGCTGCTGCTGGAAAAGGGCGAGGAACCCGCCGTGCTGGCCGTGGCAGAAGACGGCAGCGCCGTGGTGCCGCTGCTGGGTGGCCTGGGCGGGGTGAATGTGATGGCGCGGGACATCGCCGCGGCATTGGGCGTATCCGCGGCAATCACCACCAGTGGCGAACTGCGTTTTGGCACCTGCCTGCTCAACCCGCCGACGGGTTATCAACTGGCGGACATTGAACTGGGCAAGCGCTTTGTCTCGGACCTTTTGGCCGGTGAGTCGGTACGCGTCGAAGGCGTGGCGCCGTGGCTGGATCAAGCCAATCTGGCCCAGGACCCACAGGCGCGCCTGGCGATTCATGTGGGCAGTGCCGAGCGCCCACCGGCAGCGAACGAGCTGCTGATTTATCCGCAAAACGTCTGCATTACCTGCAAGCCTGGTGCGCGGTTGGCCGAGCGCGTGCGCACTGCGCTGCATGAGGCGGGGATCGCGGTGCAAGCCGTGGCCTGCCTGTTGGCCAGCGACCTGCAGATGGCCGACGCCTCATTGCATGAAGCTGCGCTGGCGTTGGGTGTGCCGCTGCGTTTTGCCCCGGTGACGCCCGTTGCGGACATCAGCATTACCGTGGCCGAAAAGCCCTTGGACGTGTCGCAGGTGGGACGCCCCCGTGGCCGTCTCGCAGTGATCGGCCTGGGTCCCGGCGCGGCCGAGTTGATGGTGCCGGCGGTCAAGGCGGAACTGGCGCGTTGCACCGATGTGCTGGGGTATGAAACCTATGTGCGCATGGCCGGGCCGTTCCGTGACGATCAAGTGCAACACTGCACCGACAACCGCGAAGAAATGCAGCGCGCTCGCCATGCTTTCGAGCTGGCTGCGCAGGGGCGTTCGGTGGTGGTGGTATCGTCCGGCGACCCGGGTGTATTCGCCATGGCCGCCGCGGTGATCGAGGCGCTGCACGACTCCACGGACCCGGCCTGGCATCAGGTCGACCTGGAAATCCTGCCGGGGGTTTCTGCCTCCCTGGCCACCGCTGCCCAGGCCGGTGCACCCTTGGGGCATGACTTCTGCGTCATGTCGCTGTCGGATAACCTCAAGCCCTGGTCGATCATTGAAAAGCGCCTGGACCTGGCTTCCCAGGCCGATCTGGCCCTGGCGTTCTACAACCCGATCTCGCGTTCGCGGCCCTGGCAACTGGGGCGTGCCCTGGAGATCGTCGGCCTGCACCGCACGCCCGATACGCCGGTGGTGCTGGGCCGCGACATCGGCCGCCCGGGCCAGACGCTACGCGTCACCACCCTGGGCCAATTGACGCCCGAGCAGGTGGACATGCGCACCATGGTGCTGATCGGCTCGTCCACCACCTGCGTGTTCCCGCGTGCCGGTGGCGGGGCGTGGGTGTACACGCCGCGTTGGTACGGCGACAAACCCGCCTCCTGAAAACGGCCCGCTGGCCGCCGGAAAGCTCCGAATGACCCAGGGATTCTCCTGATGTTGTTCGGGGCTTTTTCTTTTTTTTACGGTGAAAACCGCAAGCCTGCCGGCTGTGCCTTGTGATTGCTGGGCACTGGGTTTTGACCGGTGCCACCAAGGCATGTTTGTCGCATGGAAAGCCCTCCGCCCGCTGGACTAGTGTGAAGCAAAGCCCCATGTCGGGTGCTTGTGGAGAACTGAAAAATGGAGCGACGTCACAGAAGGATCAACACTATCAAACGGCGCAAGCTGATTGCCGCCTACAAGTTGCCGGGCGCACCAGGAGCGCACGCGGCGTTACCCCTGGACACTGACGACGACTGCAATGCGGCGGTGGTCAACAACGGGGTGATTTCCTTCGCCGAGGGGCTGTCTGGGCTGAACCGCGAATACATTCGCAAGAGTTACCTGCTGGCCAGCAGTTACGTGAGCGATGTATTGAAAGTACATCGGGGCACCGAGGCGTGGTACGACGAATTTATCAAGGTCATGGTCAGTCTTGGCTGGCTGCCGGTGCGCAGCAGTTTCGAGCGGGTCTCACGCTCCGGCAAGGGGCTGACGGTGCAATTGGCGGCGCTGAATATTATCGGCGCGCTGCTGGCGTCGATGTCACTGTCGGGGCCGCTGGTTACCGCGCTGCCAAAACTGGCCGCCGATGCGCTGGAGGCATTGAAGCGGCAGCCGGCGTCTTTTGATTTGTTCAAGCGCAATAGCGCGGTGCATGAGGGCGGTGACTTCGGCGTGGCGTCCTGCGCCGAAACCAATGGTGAAGTGATGATGGTGCTGGTGACCTTCAGCAGCCACGGCGTGAACAAACAGGTGGGAGTGCCGTTCCTTGAATGGGACAGCTCATCGTTCGAGGCTTTCAGCGGGCAAACCTGCCTGGTGCTGAACACCTCGGTGGTCAACGAAAAAACCATCCAGCTGATGCGCGAAAGCGCCGGTGACAAGGTGCAGCTGGCGATTGCCAAATACCGGATCTAAGGCACCAGGTAGCCGCGAACCCCGGTAAAAATGATTTGCGCGGCCAGGGCGCATACGAACAGGCCCATCAACCGGCTGACAATCTGCAAGCCCTGGTCGCCGAGAATCCGTTCGATACGGTTGGACAGGTACAGCACCACACCCACTGTGAGGCTGGCCAAGGCGATGCTGAGGATGGCGGTGAGCTTGTCGTCCCAGTGGGGCTGGCTCACGCCCATCACCAGCAGCGCACCGATGGTGCCTGGGCCGACAGTGAGCGGGATGGTCAGCGGCACGATGGTCACGTCCTGCTGCACGTTGTCGGTCTGCACCGCCGACTTGCCCTGAGCCATGCCCAGGGCCGAGATAAACAACACGCTGCCGGCGCCGATACGGAACGCGTCCACGGTAATGCCGAACACGCTGAAAATCACCCTGCCGAACAGGTAGAGCAACACGCTCGATACCAGGGTCGCCAGTGCGACTTTCCAGGCCAGGCGCCGACGTTCCTTGCTGGAATAGCCACGGGTCAGGCTGATAAAGCAGGACAGCACAAAAAACGGGCTGTAGAGCACCAGCATCTTCAGGTAAACGCTGAATAACACATGGAGCATGGGGGCGGCTCGCGGGCGGGGGAAGTGTGGAGGAGTCTATCCGACAGAGATCAAATGTGGGAGCTGGCTTGAACTGCGATAGCCATAGGTATCTAAACAATTTTGTAGGTTGTAGCAGCTGACGGTAACCACGATGCGAAGCGAGTCGCTTTTGATCTGTTTTTGATCTTAGGCGCCCCGTTAAACCACGCTGGCCGAAATTCGACAGGGATTTGGGGGGTAAACCGGCAGGGATGCCGGTTTAGCCGCCCCGCGCCATGGATGGCGCGGGGCGGCGGCCCCCCAAATCCATGGCGGATTACGGGCACACCGAGCCTAAGCGAGGTGCCGAGTGGTGGGGCAAGAGCGTTTGGGTTACTTTTGCGCTTTTCAAAAGTGACCCGCTGTAAAAGCGGAACCCTAAGTGGCCGTTACCGCAGGAATGGATATGTACTCGGTATAACTGTGTCGGCTGTCAGGCCGCCTTCGCGAGCAAGCCCGCTCCCACAGGGGATGGTATTTCAAATCAGGAAATGGTGCTGCGCTCAGGAAGCTTTTGGCGCTGCACTACCCAGTAATCCACCAGCTCGCGCAACTGTGATAGCTCCACCGGCTTGGCCATATGCCCGTCCATGCCGGCCTGGCGTGCGCGTTCTTTATGTTCCGAAAGAATATGCGCCGTGAGCGCTACCACCGGCGTGCGTACGCGTTGGTGGCTGACTTCCCACGCGCGCAGCTGCTGGGTGGCGGAGAATCCATCGAGGACTGGCATTTCACAATCCATCAATACCAGGTCATAGCGCTGGGCTTTCATCGCTTGCAGGGCTTCTTCGCCGTTGCTGGCGGTGTCCGGGTTGAGGTTGAGTTTGCCGAGCATGCCGCGAATCACTTTGGTGGAGATGCTGTTGTCTTCGGCTACCAGGATGCGGAAATCGCTCGGCACGGTCACCGCCACCGGTGCGCTGGGGGCGGGGCGTGGAATGGCTGCGCCTTTGCTGCGCTGGGCCAGTTCGTCGGCCAGGGTCGTCTTGAGCGTATAACCGGCCACGGGTTTGGCGAGGATGCGCTTGATCCCGCAGTTGCGCGCGATGATCTTGCTCGGCGCGTTGCTGATACCGGTGAGCATGATCAGCAGGATGTCGTGGTTCAGGCTCGGGTCTTCCTTGATCTTTGCCGCCAGTTGCATGCCGGTCATGCCCGGCATGTTCTGGTCCAGCAGCACCACGTCGAAGTAATCGCGCAGGTGTGCCTTGGTGCGCAGCAGCGCCAGGGCCTCCTTGCCGGACGGCACGGCGCTGACATTAAGGCCCCAGGCCGAACATTGCTGCACCAGTACTTTGCGGCAGGTGTCGTTGTCGTCCACCACCAGCACGCGGGCGTCCTTGAGCGGGCCGTCGAGATCCGACGTCGGGTGCTCCAGGCGCTCCGGGTCCAGCGGCAGGGTCAACCACAAGGTACTGCCCTGATGGCTGCCACTCTTGATACCGAATTCGCCGTTCATCAGCAGGATCAACTGGCGGGCAATGACCAGGCCCAGGTGACCGCTCAGGCGTGTCGCCGAGAGGAAGTTCTTGCTGTGCAGTTCGCTGTGCAGCAGCGCGTCGCGTTCGGCGGCTTCCATCGGCACGCCGCTGTCCTGCACGGCAATGCGCAAACGGGGCTTGGTGCTGCGCTCGTCGAGGGCCACGACGATCAGCACTTCGCCTTCATCGGTCTTGTGCAGGGCGTTCTCCAGCAGGCTCAACAAAGCCTGGCGCAGGCGCGTCGGGTCGCCGCTGATCACGCGTGGCACCTGGGGCTGGATAAAGCTGATCAGCTCGACATTCTGCTGCTCGGCCTTGGCGCGAAAGATACTCAGGCAGTCGTCGATCAACGCGTTGAGGTCGAACTGCACATCATCGAGTTCGATCTGCCCGGACTCCAGCTTGGAAATGTCGAGAATCTCGTTGATCAGGGTGAGCAGCTCGTTACCGGCGCTGTGGATGGTCTGCACGTAGTCGCGCTGCTTCACCGACAGCGGCGTACCCAATAGCAGTTCGGTCATGCCCAGCACGCCGTTCATGGGCGTGCGGATTTCATGGCTGATCTTCGCCAGGAACTCGGCCTTGGCGGCGATTTCGGCGTTGCTGGCGGCCAGGTCGCGGCTCAGGCTGAAGCGCGTTTCGACAATCGCGCGCTGGCGTTCGCCCAGGGCCAGGCTCATCAACAGGCCGCTGAGACAGATGAAACCCAGCAGGGTGACGATCAGGCCCTGCGGCGCCACCAGGGTGAGGCCGAGCAGGGCGGGAAGAATGATCAGTGTGCCAATGTTGAACACCACCATCGCCGCCACGAACAGACGCGCCGGGCGGTAGCCTTTTTGCCAATGGTAGGCCGAGACAAACAACATGCTCAGGCCGGCCAGCGCCACCAGGGCATAGGTGATGATGTTCAGTGGCAGGGTATTGACGAACAACAACAGCAGGCCGCACAGCACGATCAGCAGGATATCGGCCATCAACACCTTGTTCAGCGGGTGCGGGCCCAGGGGCATGAAGAAGCGGTAGGCGAACATCAACCCGCAAGGTGCGGTCAGCAACAGGGCGAGGTAGGCGCCAGGGGTCTGGATCGCGTGCCAGTTCGGCAGCCATGGCCCCACCAGGTTGAGCAGCAGCGCCAGGCTGAGCATCAACAGCAATTCGCAGGCGGCCAGCCACAGGCTGCTGCGCGAGCGGTGGTAGGCGAAGCGCGTGAGGTTGTGCAGGATCAGCATCAGCAGCACGCCGAACAGCAGGCCGTAGATCAGCGTCTGGTTCTGGTTGGCGGCGGCCAGTACTGCAGGTTCCAGGGTGATGTAGGGGCGCAGTTCGTGTTCCGAGACCAGGCGCAGGTACACCTCAAGAGGTCGTGGGCTCTGGGGCATCGGCAGCATGAAATCGCTGCTGGGCAGCGGGCGTTCAACCTGGGGTTGGCGCGTGCCGGTGGTTTGTTGCTCCACCAGGGTATCGCCGTCCAGTACATACAGGCTCAGGCTGGAAAGATCCGGGGCAAAGACCCGCAGCACTTGTTCGTGCTTGCCGGGCTGCAGCCTGAAGCGCACCCACAACGCACCGTCCGGCTGCGCGGCAGTGATCCGGTCCAGTTCGATGGGGCTGAATTGATTGGTGTAGCGGGCGGAACGGATGTCGCTCAGTTGCAGGTCGGCCTGTTCATCAAGCAATACCGCCCAACCACTGCCTTGCGCGGCGGCCTGGGCCGGGAGCAGGCAGAGCAGGGTCAGCAAGCTGACTGTGAAACCTATGGCGATCCTGAGCCAGCGCACGGCGAAATCCCTTCGTAGGTTGATGCACGGGTTAACTATGCGCGGGGCGACATGTGTACGGCAAGGGCCAAAGGCCCTTACCTAACCGAACGGATAGCTACTGCAAGTGTAGCTCTCAGCTGTTCTCGCCGCGTTCACGGGCAATGGCACGGTAGCCGATGTCGGTGCGGTAGAAACAACCTTTCCAGTCGATTTTCGCAGCCAGCTTGTACGCCTGCTGTTGTGCTGCATCGACACTGGCACCCATTGCGGTGGCGCACAACACACGGCCACCTGCGGTTACAACTTTGCCGTCCTTGAGCGCGGTGCCTGCGTGGAACACCTTGCCTTCCAGCGCAGCGGCGGCATCCAGACCTTCAATCACATCGCCCTTGGCGTAATCGGCAGGGTAACCACCGGCCGCCAGCACGATGCCGACGCTCGGGCGTGGGTCCCACTGTGCTTCGACCTTATCCAGCGCTTGGGCCAGCGCCGCTTCCACCAGCAGCACCAGGCTAGATTGCAGGCGCAGCATCACCGGTTGGGTTTCCGGATCGCCGAAACGGCAGTTGAACTCGATGACTTTCGGGTTACCGGCTTTGTCGATCATCAGGCCGGCGTAGAGGAAACCGGTGTAGACGTTGCCTTCGTCGGCCATGCCGCGCACGGTCGGCCAGATCACCAGGTCCATGACGCGCTGATGCACATCGCTGGTGACCACTGGCGCCGGGGAGTAAGCACCCATGCCGCCAGTGTTCGGGCCGCTGTCGCCATTGCCGACGCGCTTGTGGTCCTGGCTGGTGGCCATGGGCAGTACGTTCTTGCCGTCGACCATTACGATGAAACTGGCTTCTTCGCCGTCGAGGAATTCCTCGATCACCACGCGCGAACCTGCATCACCAAAGGCATTGCCGGCGAGCATGTCGCGCACGGCGTCTTCGGCTTCCTGCAGGGTCATGGCGACGATCACGCCTTTACCGGCAGCCAGGCCATCGGCCTTGATCACGATCGGTGCGCCTTTTTCGCGCAGGTAGGCGAGGGCCGGCTCGATCTCGGTGAAGTTCTGGTAGTCGGCGGTGGGGATCTTGTGGCGTGCCAGGAAATCCTTGGTGAAGGCTTTCGAGCCTTCCAACTGGGCGGCGCCAGCGGTCGGGCCGAAGCAATCCAGACCACGGCTGCGGAACAGATCGACGACGCCGGCAACCAGTGGCACTTCCGGGCCGACGATGGTCAGGGAAACATTCTTCTCGGCAAAATCTGCCAGTTGCTCAAGGGCCAGTACGTCGATGGCGACGTTTTCGCACTTGGCCTCAATGGCGGTACCGGCGTTGCCTGGGGCGACGAAGACTTTCTGGACACGTGGGTCCTGGGCAACTTTCCAGGCCAGGGCGTGTTCACGGCCACCGCTGCCAATGATCAAAACATTCATTTCAAAAACCTCGGATGAAGCAAATTCTGTGAGGCGCCGCAAGTGCGCTTTATGTGGGAGGGGGCTTGCTCCCGATTGCGGTGTATCAGTCAAATAATCAACCTGCTGAAATACCGCTATCGGGAGCAAGCCCCCTCCCACATTTCGATCGAGTGGGATCAGTGGCGGAAGTGGCGCATACCGGTGAAGACCATGGCGATGCCGGCTTCATCAGCAGCGGCAATCACTTCTGCATCACGCATCGAGCCGCCCGGTTGGATCACGGCAGTAACACCGGCTTTCGCGGCGTTATCCAGGCCATCACGGAACGGGAAGAATGCATCGGAAGCCATTACCGAACCCACCACCTGCAAACCAGCGTGTTCTGCCTTGATCGCGGCGATACGCGCCGAGTTCACACGGCTCATCTGGCCGGCGCCGACACCGATGGTCTGGCGGTTCTTGGCGTAGACGATGGCGTTGGATTTAACGTACTTGGCGACTTTCCAGGCAAAGATCAAATCGTTGATCTCTTGCTCGGTCGGGGCGCGTTTGGTCACCACTTTCAAGTCTTGGCTGCCGATCATGCCGATGTCGCGGCTCTGTACCAGCAAGCCGCCATTGACGCGCTTGTAGTCCCAGGCAGCGGCGCGGTCGGCCGACCACTCGCCGCAGGCCAGCAGGCGCACGTTGGCTTTGGCGGCGACAATGGCGCGGGCTTCTTCGCTGACGCTTGGCGCGATGATCACCTCGACGAACTGGCGCTCGACGATCGCCTTGGCGGTCTCGGCATCCAGCTCGCGGTTGAAGGCAATGATGCCGCCGAACGCAGATTCGGTATCGGTGGCGTAGGCCAGTTCGTACGCCTGGCGGATACCGCCTTCAGCGTCCGGGCTCACGGCCACGCCGCACGGGTTGGCGTGCTTGACGATCACGCAGGCCGGTTTGACGAAGCTCTTCACGCATTCCAGCGCGGCGTCGGTATCGGCCACGTTGTTGTAGGAAAGTTCTTTGCCTTGCAGCTGGGTCGCGGTGGCAATGCCCACTTCGGCAGGCTTGGCTTCCACGTAGAACGCCGCGCTCTGGTGCGGGTTCTCGCCGTAGCGCATTTCCTGGGCCTTGATGAACTGGCTGTTGAAGGTGCGCGGGAACTGGCTGCGACCTTCTGTGCTCAAGGTGTCAGCCGCTTGGTTCACGGTGCCCATGTAGTTGGCGATCATGCCGTCATAGGCTGCGGTGTGTTCGAACGCCTTGAGCATCAGGTCGAAACGCTGGGCGTAGGTCAGGCCACCGGCTTTCAGGTTTGCCAGCACGTTGGCGTAGTCGCTGGCGTTGACCACGATGGCCACGTCTTTGTGGTTCTTGGCCGCCGAGCGCACCATGGTCGGGCCGCCGATATCGATGTTCTCGATGGCGGTGGGGAGGTCGCAGCCTGGCTTGTTGATGGTGGCTTCGAATGGGTAGAGGTTAACGGCCACCAGGTCGATCGGCTTGATGCCGTGCTCGGTCATGATGGCGTCGTCGATGCCGCGACGGCCGAGGATGCCGCCATGGATTTTCGGGTGCAGGGTCTTGACGCGACCGTCCATCATTTCTGCGAAACCGGTGTAGTCCGCGACTTCTACTGCGGCCACGCCGTTGTCCTGCAGCAGTTTGAAGGTCCCGCCCGTGGAGAGGATTTCCACACCCAGGGCTTCCAGCTCCCGGGCAAATTCGAGGATCCCGGTCTTGTCGGAAACACTGATCAAGGCGCGGCGGATCGGCAGGCGGGTAGTCTGGTCGGTCATTTCAATTTCCATCAAAAGCAAAGGAGTCAGCAAAAAAGGCGACCGGTTTTACGCGGGCGCCTTTCTGGTTTGATTGAATGCTTACAGCAAATCGTACTGCTTGAGCTTTTTGCGCAAGGTGCCACGGTTGAGGCCCAGCAGCTCACTGGCTTTGGTCTGGTTGCCCTTGACGTAGTTCATCACGCTTTCGAGCAAGGGCGCCTCGACTTCGGAGAGCACCAGGTTGTACACGTCCGTGACGGAAGCACCCTCAAGGTGGGCGAAATAATTGTGCAGCGCTTTCTCGACACTCCCGCGAAGGGTCTGGCCTTCTTCGCTGGGCGTGTTGAGGTGCTGTTTCAAATTGACGTTGTCGCTCACGGGTGTTGTTCCACTCACTAAAGTCTCGGTCATCATCGTCATGCGGCCACCCCTTTTCCATCCCCTGTTCCCAGGCTCTTGTCACGTTCGGCGAAGAACTCACGAACGGTGGCGACCTGTGCCTGCGTTTCATCCAAACGATTGAACTGAGCGCGAAATTCCTTGGCGCCCGGCAAGGTGGCGAGATACCAGCCGACATGCTTGCGAGCAATGCGTACGCCCATCACATCCCCATAGAAGGCGTGCAGGGCGGCCAGATGCTCCAGCAGAATACGTTCCACTTCGACCAACTCCGGCGCCGGCAAGACTTCACCAGTGCGCAGGAAATGCTCGATCTCGCGAAAAATCCACGGTCGCCCCTGGGCGGCCCGGCCAATCAACAATCCGTCGGCACCGGTTGCGTGCAGCACACGCCGGGCTTTCTCGGCGCAGTCGATGTCGCCATTGGCAAATACCGGCATCGACACGGCCTGCTTGATCGCGGCAATGGTGTCGTACTCGGCTTCACCGGTATAAAGGTCGGCGCGGGTACGGCCATGCACCGCCAGCGCTGTAATCCCGGCCTGTTCAGCGATCTTTGCCACTGTGAGGCCATTTTTGTTGTCCCGGTCCCAACCGGTACGAATCTTCAGGGTCACCGGCACATCGACTGCGCCAACGACGGCCTGCAGGATCTCGGCGACCAACTGCTCATCTTTCAACAGGGCG
This sequence comes from Pseudomonas sp. 910_23, assembly GCF_052850795.1. Classification (NCBI taxonomy): domain Bacteria; kingdom Pseudomonadati; phylum Pseudomonadota; class Gammaproteobacteria; order Pseudomonadales; family Pseudomonadaceae; genus Pseudomonas; species Pseudomonas sp. 910_23. The sequence goes on from NZ_VXCZ01000002.1 coordinate 382,094, forward strand.
GAACCGGCGGCCTTGTTGCAGACCTTCTTGGCCGGGCAGCCCATGTTGATATCAATGATCTGTGCACCCAGCTCCACATTGGCCCGGGCCGCATCCGCCAGCATCTGCGCATCACCCCCGGCGATCTGTACCGAGCGTGGCTCGGGATCACCTTCGTGGATCATGCGCATCCGCGATTTGCGGGTGTTCCACAAACTCATGTCGCTGGTAACCATTTCAGAGACTACTAGACCCGCGCCCAAACGCTTGCACAGCTGACGAAAGGGCTGATCGGTGACACCCGCCATCGGGGCGAGGATCAAGCCGTTCTGCAATGTATATGGGCCGATGCGTACCGCCGACATAGGACTTCCCTGTTGTGGGGCCGGATCATTAGAGTTCGAAAAAGGGTTGGCATGATACCCGCTCTCGATGACGGGTTAAAGGCTGAATTGGATAAAATCTGAACAGTTATTTTTTTATCGCCGCCGGTTTGGTTGACGTCGGTCAAGTCAATAATCCGCCGTCAACCCTCTGCGGGCGTGCCGTTTCACTCGGGCGAGTGGAAGCTCAGGCTGTAGTTCACGGCTTTGTTGCCGGGATCAAGGATGTCCAGGGAAATGTGGATCGGTGTCTGCGAAGGCATTTCGCTGACGCCAGCCAACTCGCCGCTCAGATACTCGGCGGGTTTGAAGCGACGACTGGCGATCAGGCCGCCGTTCAAATCTGCAAAACGCAGTTCCAGCAGCGGGAACGGCTGGGAAAAGGTCGCGCGGTTATAGAGAATCGCATCCACCACCAGCGCACCGGCGAACTCCGGGTGGCTGCGTACCACCAGGTTGCTGCTCTTGATATGGGCGATATCGACCCGCGATGGCACGGTGCAACCCAATTTCGGGCACAGCTGCTGGAACCACGGACGGTAGGCGTCCTGACGGGCCAGTTCGTCGAATTGGTAGGCGATGTACTGGCCTGCCAGGCCGGCGGCGGCGACCAGCACCAGCAGGATCCAGATCAGGCGGCGGCCCCAGCCCGACGGACGTTTCTGCGCATAGAGGTGCAGCGGGTCGTCTTCAAGGTCCTGGAGCACGGCGTCGTGCACGCTGGCCTCGGTGCGTGGGCGTTTACGCCGTGATTGCGGGCGTTCATCGGCTTCTTCTGCCGCTGGGGTCAGGGGCGTGAAGGGCGGGTCGGGCTCGTCGTCATGCAGGGGCGAGAGCAGGGTTGGCTCGTCGTCGATGGTTTCGCTGTGCAGCGACATGGACGGTTCGGTGCGCTGCCGGGTATTGCTTGGTTCAGGCTCGTCTTCATCGCTGTCTGCGCGCTCTTGCGCGGGCTCGCTGAACAGGCTGGCGGCCCATTGTTCTTCCTCGGCCTTGACCGTGTCGCGGCTGGCGCTGAGGGTGTCTTCCTTGTGCCGACGATCGGTGCCGGGTTGCCGACGCTCCGCGCCCTGGGGTTGAGTGTGCTGAATCTCGCGGCGCTCGAGCTTGGCCAGTTCTTCGTCCAGGTCCAGGTTGTCCAGGTCCAGCTCCTGGGCTGTCCACTGTTTCTGGCTGATGGCTCGCGGGGGTTCAGGCGTTGGCTCAACCGCAGTGGGCAGTTCAGGTTCGGCTGCCGACACTTGGGCGCGCTGCTCCAGCAACTGGCGAGCGGCGTTGAACACTTGCAGGCACGAGCCGCAGCGCACCACGCCACGGGCCACGCTCAACTGAGCGTGGTTGACACGGAAGCGGGCTTGGCAATGCGGGCACTGGGTGACGAAACTGTCGGTCATGCGGCCATCCGATTCAGACAAGCGCTCATTCTAGCGCCGACGACCGCTGATGCGTACCCAGCCATCACGGTTGGCGATCGGGTCCAGCTCGAAATCCCTGGCGTAGGCCGCAGCCACTTCTTCACCTTGCTCGGCGAGGATACCCGACAGCGCCAGGCGCCCACCCGGCTTGACCAGGCTCGACAGTTGCGGTGCCAGCGACACCAGCGGCCCGGCGAGGATATTGGCGACCAGCACATCGGCTTGTACCTGGGGCAGATCTTCAGGCAGATAGAGTGGGAATTTGCCTTCAGCGATGTTATTGCGCCCGGCGTTATCGCGGGAGGCTTCCAGGGCCTGCACGTCTATATCTGTGCCCACGGCCTCCTTGGCGCCCAGCAGCAGCGCTGCAATCGCCAGGATCCCGGAGCCGCAGCCGAAGTCCAGTACGTTGCTGTCGGTCAGGTCCTGGCCGTCCAGCCATTCCAGGCACAGGGCGGTGGTGGGGTGGGTGCCGGTGCCGAACGCCAGGCCCGGGTCCAGCAGCAGGTTGACGGCGTCTGGCTCGGGAGCAGCGTGCCAGCTTGGCACGATCCACAGGCGCTGGCCGAAGCGCATGGGCTGGAAGTTATCCATCCAGCTGCGTTCCCAGTCCTGGTCTTCGATGACTTCGCTGTGATGCTCGGGCAGCGGGCCGCCGGTGAGCAGTTCCATATGGGCCAGCACGGCGGCGGCATCGGTGCCGTCTTCGAACAGGGCCAGCAGGTGGGTGTGGGACCACAGCGGCGTGGTGTTGAGTTCCGGCTCGAAGATCGGCTGGTCTTCGGCGTCCATGAAGGTCACCGACACAGCGCCCACTTCGAGGAAAGCGTCTTCGTAGGTTTCGGCTTGTTCTGGGCTGATGGCGAGACGGACTTGCAGCCAAGGCATGGCGGGCACCTTTGAAAAAATGAATGTGCAGCGAGTAGGCCGCGAAAGCGCGCAAGTTTACGCGAGCGGACGGCAGAAGACGACATTACTGAATGAGCGCGGACCAAATGTGGGAGGGGGCTTGCTCCCGATAGCGGTGGATCAGTTACAGATACTGAGGCTGACACACTGCAATCGGGAGCAAGCCCCCTCCCACATTTGGACAGTGTCCATCCTGGAAAACAGGTGTGCAGAAACAACAAAGCCGCCCGAAGGCGGCTTTGTTGGGTGGAGCACTTACTGGTTGGCCAGCTTGTGTTCCAGGTAGTGAATGTTCACACCACCTTCGCAGAAGCCCTCATCGCGAACCAGGTCCCGATGCAGCGGGATGTTGGTCTTGATGCCGTCGACCACGATTTCGTCCAGGGCGTTGCGCATACGGGCCATGGCCTCGTCGCGGGTCGCGCCCCAGGTGATCAGCTTGCCGATCAGCGAGTCGTAGTTGGACGGAACCTTGTAGCCGCTGTACAGGTGCGAATCCACACGTACGCCGTTGCCGCCGGGCGCGTGGAAATGCTTGACCAGGCCAGGGCTTGGGATAAAGGTTTTCGGGTCTTCGGCGTTGATGCGGCACTCCAGGGAGTGGCCGTGCATCTTCACGTCGTCCTGGGTGAAGGACAGCACGTTACCGGCGGCGATGCTCAGCATCTCCTTGACGATGTCGATACCGGTGACCATCTCCGAAACCGGATGCTCTACCTGCACACGAGTGTTCATCTCGATGAAGTAGAAGCGACCGTTCTCGTAGAGGAACTCGAAGGTACCGGCGCCACGGTAGTTGATGTCGATGCACGCCTTGACGCAGCGTGCCAGGACTTCCTGGCGGGCTTTTTCGTCGAGGCCCGGTGCCGGGGCTTCTTCCAACACTTTCTGGTGACGACGTTGCAGCGAGCAATCGCGGTCGCCCAGGTGGATGGCGTGGCCCTGGCCGTCGGACAGCACCTGGACTTCCACGTGACGTGGGTTGGTCAGGTATTTTTCCAGGTAGACCATCGGGTTGCCGAACCAGGCGCCCGCTTCGGAGCGGGTCTGCTTGGCGGCTTCGATCAGGTCTTCTTCCTTGTGCACCACGCGCATACCGCGACCACCACCGCCACCGGCGGCCTTGATGATCACCGGGTAACCGACTTCGCGACCAATGCGCAGAGCGGTTTCCTCGTCTTCAGGCAGAGGGCCGTCGGAGCCTGGAACGGTCGGCACGCCCGCTGCAATCATGGCGTCCTTGGCCGAGACCTTGTCGCCCATCAGGCGAATGGTTTCGGCTTTGGGGCCGATGAAGGCAAACCCGGATTTTTCCACCTGTTCGGCGAAGTCGGCGTTTTCCGCGAGGAAGCCGTAGCCCGGGTGGATGCCATCAGCGCCGGTCACTTCTGCGGCAGCGATGATGTTCGAGACTTTCAGGTACGAGTTCGTGGCCAGTGGCGGGCCGATGCAGATGCTTTCGTCCGCCAGTTTCACGTGCATCAATTCGGTATCGGCCGTCGAGTAAACAGCGACGGTCTTGATGCCCTCTTCCTTACAGGCGCGCAGGATACGCAGCGCGATCTCGCCGCGGTTGGCGATCAGGACTTTTTGCAGTTTCTTCGCAGGTTTCAACATCGAAGGCGCTCCGCGGTTCAAACGATGGTGAACAGCGGCTGGTCGTACTCAACCGGCTGACCGTTTTCTACCAGGATGGATTCAATGACGCCGGCTTTTTCAGCGGTGATGTGGTTCATCATCTTCATCGCTTCAACGATGCAGATGGTGTCGCCCACTTTCACGGTCTTGCCCACTTCAACGAAGGCTGGCGAGGTCGGTGCCGGGGTGCGGTAGAAAGTACCGACCATTGGCGACTTGACCACGAAGCCGTTCAACGCTGGAGCGGCTGGGGCAGCAGGGGCTGCGGCAGCGGCTGGAGCGGCGGCAGGGGCGGCAGCGGCAGGAGCCGGTGCTTGCATCTGCGGTGCGTAGAACTGTTGGGCCGGGGTCTTGCTGTGACGGCTGATCCGTACGGACTCTTCGCCTTCCTTGATTTCCAGCTCGTCGATACCGGATTCTTCCAGCAGTTCGATCAGTTTCTTAACTTTACGGATATCCATGAATCATCAACTCCCAAGGGTCGGTCAGGGGCGTTTAGCCTGTTCTTCAACGTGTTCCAGGGCGGCCTCCAGGGCCAGTCGGTAACCGCTGGCGCCAAGGCCGCAGATCACTCCTACCGCTACGTCGGAGAAGTAAGAGTGATGGCGGAAAGCTTCGCGTTTGTGCACGTTCGATAAATGCACTTCGATGAATGGGATGCTCACCGCCAGCAGCGCGTCACGTAATGCAACGCTTGTATGCGTAAAAGCGGCGGGATTGATCAGGATAAAGTCCACGCCTTCGTTACGCGCGGCGTGGATGCGATCAATCAATTCATACTCGGCATTGCTTTGCAGGTAGAGCAGATGGTGGCCGGCTTCACGGGCCCGTCTTTCCAGGTCGAGGTTGATCTGGTCGAGGGTCACTGCCCCGTAGACGCCCGGTTCGCGGGTGCCAAGCAGGTTCAGGTTGGGTCCATGAAGAACCAGTAAGGTCGCCATCGGCTGTTCCTTGTTATTGGTAGGGGTGCGGCAGAACCCGGCGACTATGCCGCAAAGCCTTTGTGACTGTCCAGTTCTATGCAGTAGCCAGCACGATTAGCGAGGATTGCGCGAAATTTGTGACTGTGGCCCGGAATCCGGTCATGCTGAACACGGTCTTGAATCCACTGAAGATCAAATGTGGGAGGGGGCTTGCTCCCGATAGCGGTGGATCAGCTACAGGTATTGAGACTGACACACTGTAATCGGGAGCAAGCCCCCTCCCACATTTGATCTCCATAGGGCGGGAGAGCGTGTCAGACGCGGAAGGCTTGTACGGCAGTGTTGAGTTGCCCTCCGAGCACCAACAGGTGCTCACCTTGGCTACGGCCCTGGCCTATGCGCAGCAAGTTATCCTCACCCAGCTGGTGAATCCGCTCACTGTTATCGCGAATCTCACTCACGGCCCCACTCTGCTGCGCAGTCACATCGGCAATGCGTACCGCCGTCTCGGAAATCGTCTGGATCGCGCCGACGATTTCATCCAGCGCACCATCTGCTGCCTGGGCTTGCTGGGCGGTGGCTTCGGCGTGTTCAACCTGGGCGCGCATGCCTTGTACCGATTGATGGGCGGCGGTTTGCAGGCCGGCGATCAGGCCCTGGATTTCGGCAGTAGCGCCAGCGGTGCGCTGGGCCAGGGAACGGACTTCGTCGGCCACCACCGCGAAGCCGCGTCCGGCTTCACCGGCGCGAGCCGCCTCGATAGCGGCATTGAGCGCCAGCAAGTTGGTCTGCTCGGCAATCGAGCGAATCACGGTCAGCACGCCGCCGATGGTGGCGGATTCTTCCGCGAGTTTCTCGATCATCTGCGCATTTTGCTGCACTTCGCCCACCAAGGCGTGCAACCCGGTCAGGCTCAGGCCGATTACGCGCTGGCCTTGCTCCACAGCAAAGCCTGCACTGCGACTGGCGCCGGCAGCCTGGCTGGCATCCCCGGCCACTTGCTGGATGGTGGCTTCCAGTTCACCCAGGGAGTCACGGATCTGCGCGGTGTCGCCGGCCTGACGCTCGGCGCCGTCGTGCAGGCCGCTGCTCAGTTCGGCGAGGGCGCGGCTGCTGCCGGCCACTGCTTCGGCATTCCCGCGAATAGTGCCTACCAGGCCCACCAGATAGGCGCGCAGGCGGTTCAGGGAGGCTTCGATAGCGTGCAGTTCATGGTTGGTCTTGCCCAGGGCTATCGGCTGGCTGAAATTACCTTCGGCCCAGGTCGACAAGGCCGGTGCCAGATTGGTCAGCACCCGTGCCAGGCGCCGTTGCAGCGTGTCGATCAGCAGCGCGATCAACAGGATCAGGCCGATCATCACGCCTTGCAGCACACGCACCTCGCCCTGGATCCTGGCGTGCTGTGCACGTACTACCGGCTCCAGGCCGGCGATGGCCTGTTGCACGTTGGCGATCTTCAGGTGGGTGGTGGTGGCGAGGTCGGCGCGCTGCTGGATCTGCTCGCGGGTGCGCTGGAGTTCGGCGGGGTAGCGGGTCAACAGGCTGTTGAGCTCGCGCTTGAGGTCGACGCCGGTGTCCTGGGCTGCGGTTTTTTCGGTGTTTTCCAGGCCCATCAACGCGGAGAAATCGTCAGCGCTGGATTCGGCGCTGGCCGTTACCCCAAGCAATGGCAACTGCGCCAACAGGTCGGCCTGGGTGCGCACGGTGGCAATCTCGCGCTCCACCTCGTCGGCCAGCTCGGCGCGGCCGCTGCTCACCAGCTTGTCGCGGGCCAGGGACAGTTTGCCCAGATGCTGCGAGGCGGTCAGCAGGGGAGGCAGGTAGCGTGCCGCGTCTGTGGAGTTGACACCGCTGGCGTATTGGCTCAGTTGCTCCAGGTTTGCGCCCAGTTCGCGCTCGGCCTGCACTAACAGTGCTTGCGGGTCGCCGGCCAGCTTGCCTGCAGCCAGCAGGTCGGTCTTGCTGAAGGTTTCCAGGTCCGCCAGGCTGGGGTGCAGGGTTTGCGCCAACTCGGCCGGCAATTGGGCGAGTTGCTGCAACAGGCTCTCCAGGCTTTGACTGGCGCTGCTCAGGCGCAGGGCATCGCCGCTGGCCAGGTAGTCGTCGATATTGCGCGCTGCCTGGTTTTGAAAGCCCTGGGACAGGCCCAGGTAGCGCTCCATCAATAAATAAGGGCGCTCCAGCGCCCGTTGCGACCACCACAGCGTCGCCCCGAGGGCCAGGCATACGGCCACCAGCAGAAGGGTATTGAGATTGGTCAGCAGCTTGAGGCGCATGCGGGGTTTCAACCGACGGCAAAAGATAAGTGCCTGAAGTTATTGCGCTTGCGTTACAGAGTTATGACCGATTCGGTGGATTCCGGTGAAAAGATGGCACTTTGCTTTGATGCGCGCGCGGCTTGCACGCGGTTGCGTCCGGCGTCCTTGGCAAGGTATAGCGCTTCGTCAGCCTGGGCGGCCATCGTCAGGCTGTCGCAACCGTCACACAGCTCCACCAGGCCGGCGCTGAAGGTGCACCACAAATCCTGCGGTTGAGCGGGGTAGTGGATTTCTGCAAAGCGCCGCCGAATGTCGTCCAGTACCTTGCAGGCCGAGTCCACATCGGTGTCGGGCATCACAATGGCGAACTCTTCACCGCCATAACGGCCGATGTAGTCGGTCTTGCGCAGGCGCTGCTTGAGAAACAGCGCCAGGCTCTTGATCACCCGGTCGCCCATGGGGTGGCCGTGGCTGTCATTGACGCGCTTGAAGTGGTCGATATCCAGCATCGCAAAGCTCAAGGGCTTGTTCTCGCGGCGGGCGCGAAAGCTGCAGTCTTCGAGCAATTGCAGGATATGCGTATGGTTGTACAGCCCGGTCAGGCTGTCGCGCACCATCCGCGCCTTCAAGTTGCGCGCACGCGCTGCGCGGTTGCGCACGGTGGTGATCAGGTGGCGCGGCTTGATCGGTTTGGTCAGGAAGTCATCGCCGCCTTCGCTCATCGCGTCCAGCTGTTTGTCCAGGTCGTCTTCGGCCGACAGGTAGATGATCGGCACGCTGACGTAACGGTCGTTGTGGCGAATCACCTTGGCCAGTTCGGTGCCGGTACAGGCGGGCATATACATGTCGAGGATGATCAGGTCGGGCTGGAAATCCGCCAGTTCGGCCATCGCCTGGATGGGTTCGATCAAGGTGCGCGTGACAATCCCGGCGCTGTTGAGCAGGCGCTCGGTGTGCAGCGCCTGGGCCCGCGAGTCGTCAATGATCAGCACTTTGTACGGCTCGTACTGGGCAACGCAGGTCAGCACTTCGATCTTTTCCAGCAGGCTCGAAGCCTCCAGGGTGCCGGTCAGGAACTCTTCACCTCCGGCGCGCACGGCGGCCAGGCGCGTCGGCGTGTCGGTTTCGTGCAGGCTGAAAAACAACAGCGGCAGCTTTTGCTCCAGGCCCTCCTGGGCTTGCGCGGCGAGGGTGAGGCCCAGGCCGGGGCCGCAAAAGTCCACGTCCATGACGATGGCTGACGGCAGGCGCTCAGCCATGGCCGTGTGAAAAGCCGCGACGCTGTCCAGGGACTGGGCACTCAGGCCAAAGAATTCCAGCTGCTTGGCCAGGCGCTCGGCGCGGTCGTGGTCGGCCAGCATCACGTAGATCGGCTTGCGCATCGGTGGCAGCAGGGTTTGCTCAAGCTGGTCACCCTGACGCAGGCCGGTGCGCGACAGGCGCTGCATCAAGCGGTTGAGTTCGGTGATCAGTTGGCTGCTCAAACGGCCACGGTTTTCGTCCACCGCCTGGAGAGTTTGGCCAATATGCTGGGCCAGTTGGCGGTGTTCGGGCTGTTCAAAACGCTCGGCGAAGCGCTGCAGGCGCAGGTTGGCTTCGCTGAGTTCGGAAAAGTCTGCGTTCGACCATTCGCCGCGTTGCAGGCGCTGCCAGATCTCAAGAATTTGACGTGCCTGATGAATTACCCGCTGGGCAAAATGCTGCTTGAGACGCTCGCGGCTAGGGTCTTCTGACTCGGTCATATCCTGACTACTGTGAGGGTGCATGCTGAGGTCGACTGATGGCTCTATGCTAGCACCTCTTTTCTGTTGCATGAGTGTCATACGTCAATTAAGTCTGCGTGCCGGATATTCAGTTATTGACTCGCGGGTCGCGCAGCGTAAAAAGCGTGCATCCTTTATAGTCCAACCCTGCTTGTGCGCTACTTTCGCGTAAAAGCCCCGCAACGATGGGCACGATGGGGTAGGGTTGTGGTCGGAGTGTCTGAACGCACCCGGACAATTGACGTGCATGAACTCAAGTGATTGAAAGGATATCGCCATGCTGGACTGGAAAAACCGTGAAGGCAGTGCCAAAGGCCCCGCCCCTGAGCCCAAGTCGGCCAACCGCAGCTATTTTCGCAACTTGCTGATGAGCCGGGCTTTGCTCAGCATTATCGGCCTGTACCTGCTGGTCACCGGTGGCCTGGGTTGGTACTGGAGCCAGGAGCCGGCGCTGTTTCCGGTCCAGCAGAACGCCCAGCTTGCCGCGGAGAAGGAAGGCAAGCAGATGGTCGTGGGCTACACCACGGTCGAAACCCTCAAGACCGTGGTCGGCACCTTGCTGAACAAGCCTGGCGGCTACATCTCCAACGACCGTTTCCCGCCGGGCTTGTGGATGGACAACATGCCGAGCTGGGAATATGGCGTGCTGGTGCAGGTGCGTGACCTGACCCGCGCACTGCGCAAAGACTTCGCTCGCTCCCAGTCGCAGTCGGCTGAAGACGCGGACCTGGCCAAGGCCGAACCGCGGTTCAACTTCGATAACAAGAGCTGGGTGCTGCCTTCGAGCGAGTCGGAATACCAGGAAGGCATCAACTCCCTGAGCCGCTACGAAGCGCGCCTGTCTGACCCGAACCAGCGCGGCGCACTGTTTTACGCGCGTGCCGACAACCTGAACAACTGGCTGGGCGATGTGGCGACCCGTCTGGGCTCGCTGTCCCAGCGCCTGTCGGCCAGCGTCGGCCGCGTCAAACTGAACACCGCGCTTAAAACCGAGGCGCTGGCGCCGGGCGAAGTGCCGCAAGTCGATGAAGAAGTGGTGGAAACCCCATGGATGCAGATCGATAACGTGTTCTACGAAGCCCGTGGCCAGGCATGGGCCTTGTCCCATCTGCTGCGCGCCATCGAAGTCGACTTTGCCGACGTGCTGGCCAAGAAAAACGCCACCGTCAGCGTGCGCCAGATCATTCGTGAGCTGGAGGCCTCGCAGGAACCGGTGTGGAGTCCCATGATTCTTAACGGCAGTGGCTTCGGGGTACTGGCGAACCATTCGTTGGTGATGGCCAACTATATTTCCCGGGCAAACGCTGCAGTGATCGACTTGCGTCAGCTCCTTAACCAGGGTTGATGATGGATGCTACTCAAAAGGAGGCCGAACACCGTGCGGCCTCCGATGCTGAACTGATCTGCTGGGTCGACGAGCAGGACAAGCTGCTCGGCCACCTGGTCAGGTCCGACCTGCGCCAGCGCGGCCTGATTGGCCGTTGCACCTTTATCTTTCTGTTCAATTCCAAGGGCGAGCTGTGTGTGCACCGGCGCACCTTGAGCAAGGCCCTGTATCCGGGGTTTTGGGATACGGCGGCTGGCGGCATGGTGGCGGCGGGGGAAAGCTATGCCCTGTCGGCACAGCGGGAGTTGGCCGAAGAGCTGGGCGTAAGTGGAGTGGAGTTGGTCGAGCACGATCATTTTTACTTTGAAGATGGTGACAGCCGCCTGTGGTGCACTTCCTACTCTGCCGTATGGGACGGCCCGTTGTGTTTGCAGCCTGAAGAGGTCATGGAGGCACGCTTTCTGCCCCTCGAAACGGTGCTTGCCGAGGCCGAGCAAAAGCCCTATTGCCCGGATGCTCAGGAAGGTCTGCGGCGCTATCTCGCCTCACGTCGCTAAAGTTGCATAAATTGGCGCCATTTGGCTCTTAGCAACTTCGCTTTTTGCCGTTACACTGCGCGCCTTTTCACCCGAACCACATTAGCGGTTCGGTAGCGCTGCCCCTGCCTGAGTGGGGCTTCGCGGTCGGTCACCGCCCTTTGCGGCGCCGATCAGTCTTCATCCTCCCAAGAGGATTGCCGGTGGCCAAAAAAGCCGCATCCTTCGCCGCCCTTGGTGGCCTGGTATTTTCCACCGACGCAGGTCGACACTGCCCGGACTGTCGTCAGCCCGTGGATTCGTGTACCTGCAAACAGACCCTGATTCCCGAAGGCGATGGCATTGCTCGCGTACGCCGCGAGAGCAAAGGCCGTGGCGGCAAAACGGTGACCACCATCACCGGCGTGCCCCTGGCCGAAGATGCCCTCAAGGAGCTGGCCACCACGCTGAAAAAGCGCTGCGGCACCGGTGGTGCGTTGAAAGACGGGGTCATCGAGATTCAGGGTGATCACGTCGAACTGCTGTTGGCCGAGTTGATCAAGCTCGGTTACAAGGCCAAGAAGTCCGGCGGCTGAAAGCCTCTTCCCAACCTGTGGCTAAACTCTGTCCTGCGAGTGGGGTCTGACCTTCTTGCAGGCAAATCGTCATTTTCATTCTTTAGACTGCGCCAGCCTCCGCTTGAGGTGGCGCCTTCGCCTTCATTTATAGGGGACTTCGATGTCCGTACGACGCACACGCAAAGACGATGGCAGCCAATGGACAGTTGCGGACAGCCGCAGTGTTTACGGGATCCGCCATTGGGGGGCCGGTTATTTCGCGATCAATGAAGCCGGTCGCGTAGAAGTCCGCCCCAACGGTCCGAACAGCACGCCGGTCGATTTGTACGAGCAGGTCGATCAACTGCGTAAAAGCGGCCTGTCGTTGCCGCTGCTGGTGCGTTTCCCCGACATTCTGCAAGACCGTGTACGCCAACTCACCGGCGCCTTCGATTCGAATATCGAACGCCTGGAATACCAGAGCAAGTACACCGCGTTGTACCCGATCAAGGTGAACCAGCAGGAAGCGGTGATCGAGAACATCATCGCCACCCAGAACGTTTCCATCGGCCTGGAAGCGGGCTCCAAGCCCGAGCTGCTGGCCGTGTTGGCCTTGGCGCCGAAGGGTGGCACGATCGTCTGCAACGGTTACAAGGACCGCGAGTTCATCCGCCTGGCGTTGATGGGTCAGAAGCTTGGTCACAACGTATTTATCGTGATCGAGAAAGAATCCGAGGTCGGGCTGGTGATCGAAGAGGCCGCCAGCCTCAAGGTCAAGCCTCAGGTGGGTCTGCGTGTGCGCCTGTCTTCCCTGGCATCGAGCAAGTGGGCGGACACTGGTGGCGAGAAATCCAAGTTCGGCTTGTCGGCGGCGCAGTTGCTGTCGGTGGTCGAGCGTTTCCGCGCGGCCGGCCTGGACCAGGGCATCCGCCTGCTGCACTTCCACATGGGTTCGCAGATCGCCAACCTGGCCGACTACCAGCACGGGTTCAAGGAAGCTATTCGTTACTACGGCGAACTGCGCAACCTCGGCCTGCCGGTGGACCACATCGACGTCGGCGGCGGCCTGGGCGTGGACTACGACGGTACCCACTCGCGTAACGCCAGCTCGATCAACTACGACATGGACGACTACGCCGGCGTGGTCGTGGGCATGCTCAAGGAATTCTGCGATGCGCAGAGCCTGCCGCACCCGAACATCTTCTCTGAAAGCGGTCGCTCCCTGACCGCCCACCACGCCATGCTGGTGGTGCAAGTCACTGACGTCGAGAAGCACAACGACGAAATCCCGACCATTGAAAACAAGGAAAGCCTGCCGGAAACCGTGCAATGGCTGGTGGACCTGCTCGGTCCGACCGACATCGAAATGGTCACCGAAACCTACTGGCGCGCCACCCACTACATGAGCGACGTGGCCACCCAGTACGCCGACGGCAAACTGACCCTGGCCGAAAAAGCCCTGGCCGAACAGTGCTACTTCGCCGTGTGCCGCCGCCTGCACAACTCGTTGAAAGCCCGCCAGCGTTCGCATCGCCAGGTGCTGGACGAACTCAACGACAAGTTGGCCGACAAGTACATCTGCAACTTCTCGGTGTTCCAGAGCCTGCCGGACACCTGGGCCATCGGCCAGGTCCTGCCGATCCTGCCGCTGCACCGCCTCGACGAAGAGCCGCTGCGCCGTGCCGTGCTGCAAGACCTGACCTGCGACTCCGACGGCAAGATCAAGCAGTACGTCGACGAGCAGAGCATCGAGACCAGCCTGCCGGTGCACGGCTTGAACGAAGGTGAAGACTACCTGCTGGGTATCTTCCTGGTCGGCGCGTATCAGGAGATCCTGGGCGACATGCACAACCTGTTCGGTGACACCGACTCGGTGAACATCTACCAGCGTGAAGACGGTTCGGTGTACAGCGCCGGGATCGAGACCCACGACACCATCGAAGACATGCTGCGCTATGTGCACTTGTCGCCCGAGGAGTTGATGACGCATTACCGCGACAAGTGTGCGAGTGCGAAGATTTCGGCGTCCGAGCGTACCCAGTTCCTGGATGCGTTGCGCCTGGGCTTGACCCGTTCTTCGTACCTGTCCTCGTAATATATGTGGGAGGGGGCTTGCTCCCGATAGCGGTGGATCAGTCAATGAATCTGTTGACTGACACTCAGCTATCGGGAGCAAGCCCCCTCCCACATTTGGATCTGCATTCCTTCAGTTTGCTCCCAGCCACAGCCCTTGCCGATTCAAGCGCCAGGCTATCGCCCAGAGTGTCAGGCTGCGCACCGCCATGAACAGCAGGAAGGTTACCCACAACCCGTGGTTACCCAACCCCTGCAACGCCCAGGCAATCGGCAGCACCAACAGCACCGTCAGCAACATCCCATTGCGCATCTCCCGCGCCCGCGTTGCGCCGATAAACAGTCCATCGAGCAAATAACTCCACACCGCAATCAACGGTAGTACCGCCAGGTAAGGCAGGTAGATGTCGGCGGTTTCGCGCACGCTGGGAATATCCGTTTGCATAGCGATAAACAGATGGCCGCCGAAGGTGAACAACAGGGCGAAACCGATGCTGGCGATCAGCGACCAACCGCAGGCAACCACCAACGAGCGGCGCAACGCCTGGCGGTCGTGGGCGCCGATGGCGTGCCCGCACAGGGCTTCGACGGCGTGAGCCAGGCCATCCAGCGCATGGGCCGTCAGCAACAGGCCATTGAGCAGCAAGGCATTGGCGGCGACCGTGGCGTCCCCCAGCCGTGCACCTTGCACCGTGATCATGAAAAACACTGACTGCAAGGCGAGGCTGCGAATAAAGATATCGCGGTTCACTGCCAGCAGCGGGCGCCAGCATTGCCACAGTTTCAGCGCGGCCCAGGCGATATGGCCAGGGTAGGCGCGCAGGGCTTTTTGCGTGAGTGCCAGGCCGAGCAGCGCGCCGGTCCACTCCGCGATCACCGAGGCGCGGGCGGAGCCAACCACGCCCCAGTCCAGGCCGAGTACAAACCACAGGTTAAGCGCAATGTTGACCAGGTTGGTGGTCAGCAGAATCGCCAGCGGCGCCCGCGCGTTCTGCGTGCCGAGGAACCAGCCGACCAGCGCATAGCTGGCGAGGGCGGCGGGCAGGCCGAACAGGCGGGTGTGGAAGAATTCGCGGGTCAGTTGGTTCAGTTCAGGGGAGGGCTGCATCCATTCCAAAGCCAGATGGCTCAGGGGAATACCGACCGTGCCCAGTAACATCGCCAGCCCCAGTGCCAGCAGCAAGCCTTGCAACAGGATTTGCCGCAGCGCCGCGCCATCCTTGCGCCCGGCGGCCTGGGCGGCGAACCCGGTGGAGCCCATGCGCAGGAAACCCATGGCCCAGGCCAGGAAGGTATACAGGCTGGCACCGACGGCCACGGCGCCCAGTTGATGGGCGTGGGGCAGGTGGCCGATGACCATGCTGTCGACCAGGGCTACCAGCGGCACGGAGATATTCGACAGGATCATCGGCGCGGCCAGGGCCCAGACGCGGCGATGGGTGGGGCGGTGGCGCCAGTCGGCAAGCAGGGCGGTCATGAAGGCTCCTTGGTGGAGCGGGCATTGTACCCGTCCACCCATCACGCCGCAGATCCATGTGGGAGGGGGCTTGCCCCCGATTGCGGTGAATCGGCCAGGAATTTCTAACCTGATACACCGCCATCGGGAGCAAGCCCCCTCCCACATTTTGAACTGCATTGTTTGTGGGATTTGGTTTAGCCCGGAAGGCACCCAGAACCAAACTTCCCTCCGTCGGTCAATGTGACCGGCACCGCAGCAGCCAGCGCGGCGCTGATATATAGTTCACCCCTCGGTTCCCTCTGACTACGAGTGCCCCATGCTTAACAAAGGACTGTTCCTCGCTTGTGCGCTGGCCCTGCTGAGCGCCTGTGATTCTTCCGATAAGCCCGCTGCACCGACGGCACCCGCCGCGGCAAGCGTAGTGCCCAAACCCGCCAAGGCAGCGGTGGACGTGGCGGCGCTGAAGCAGCGCTATGCCGGGCGCGAGTTAAGCGTGGTGGACGTGTCCGAGGTGCAGTTGGACGGGGCCAGCACCTTGTCGGTGAGTTTTTCCATTCCTCTGGACCCGGATCAGAAGTTCGCCGACAAGCTGCACTTGGTGGACAGCAAGTCCGGCAAGGTCGATGGCGCCTGGGAGCTTTCCGATAACCTGATGGAGTTGCGCCTGCGCCACCTGGAGCCGCAGCGCAAGTTGGTGCTGACGGTGGACGCCGGGGTAAAGGCGGTCAACGACAACACACTCGCCGCCGAATACACCGCCCGCCTGGAAACCCGTGACCTGCAAGCCACCGTGGGCTTCGCCAGCCGTGGCACGTTGCTGCCGACGCGCCTGGCCGAGGGCCTGCCGGTGATCGCGCTGAACGTCGACAAGATCGACGTCGAATTCTTCCGCATCAAGCCCGAATCCCTGCCGTCGTTCCTGGCGCAGTGGGGGCGCAATACCAGTCTGCAAAGCTATGAGTCCCGTGAACTGCTGCCAATGGCCGAGCTGGTCTACGGTGGGCGTTTCGATCTGAACCCGGCACGCAACACTCGCGAAACCCTGCTGCTGCCGATTGCCGGCCTCAAGCAATTGCAGCAGCCGGGCGTATACCTGGCGGTGATGCGTGCCTCGGGCACCTACAACTATTCGCAACCGGCCACGCTGTTTACCTTGAGTGACATCGGCCTGTCGGTGCACCGTTATGCCAATCGCCTGGATGTGTTTACCCAAGCGTTGGAAGGCGGCAAGGCACTGAACGGCGTCGAACTGGAAATCCTCGATGCGGAAGGCCGCGTACTCGGCCAGGGCAAGACTGAAGACGGTGGTCACGCCGAGCTGCCACTGCCGAAAAAAGCCCAGGTGTTGCTGGCCAAACAAGGCGAGCAGACCAGCCTGTTGCGCCTGGACAGCGCCGCGCTGGATTTGGCCGAGTTCGATATCGGCGGGCAGCCGTCCCACCCGCTGCAGTTCTTTGTGTTCGGCCCGCGTGACCTGTATCGCCCCGGCGAAACCGTGCTGCTCAATGCGCTGTTGCGCGACAAGGATGGCAACGCGGTCAAGCCGCAGCCGGTGAGCGTCGAGGTGCGTCGTCCGGATGAACAGGTGAGCCGCAAGTTTGTGTGGGATGCGGATGCCTCGGGCCTGTATCAATACGCGCTGCAACTGGCCGGCGAAGCACCGACCGGGCGCTGGCAGTTGGTATTTGACCTGGGTGACGGCAAGCCGCAACTGTATGAATTCCTCGTCGAAGACTTCCTGCCCGAACGCCTGGCACTGGAACTCAAGGGCAGTGAAACCGCACTGAGCCCGGCGGAGAACCCGGTCATTCAGGTCAATGGGCGCTATCTGTACGGCGCACCGGCATCCGGCAATCGGGTCAGCGGCCAGGTCTATGTGCGCCCGCTGCGTGAGGCGGTCAAATCCTTGCCGGGGTACCAGTTCGGTTCCGTCACTGAAGAAGAGCTGAGCCAGGATTTCGAACTGGACGAAAGCGTACTCGACGCCAACGGCGAGCAAGCGCTGACCCTGGAAAGCAAATGGGCCGAGGCCAAATCCCCGTTGCAACTGATTGTGCAAGCCAGCCTGCAAGAGTCCGGCGGGCGGCCCATCACCCGACGCCTGGTGCAGCCGATCTGGCCGGCCGAGCAATTGCCGGGCCTGCGCGGGTTGTTTGACGGCAAGGAAACCAATGGCGATGGCCCGGTGGAATTCGAAGTGCTGGTGGCCAACCAGGACGGTCAGAAACTAGCTGCGCAAAACCTCAAGGTGCGCCTGGTGCGTGAGCGCCGTGACTACTACTGGAACTACTCGGAGAACGATGGCTGGAGCTATCACTTCAACGAGAAATTCCTCAACCTCGATGAGCAGACCCTGAACATCAAGGCCGGCGACACCGCCAAGGTCAGCTTCCAGGTGGAGTGGGGCCCGTACCGTGTCGAGGTGGAAGACCCGCAGACCGGACTGGTCAGCAGCGTGCGCTTCTGGGCCGGCTACCAGGCCCAGGACAACACCGAAGGCGGCGCCGTGCGCCCCGACCAGGTCAAGCTGGCGTTGGATAAACCGGCCTATGGCGATGGCGACACCGCCAATGTCACCGTCACGCCACCGGCTGCCGGTAAAGGCTACCTCTTGGTGGAATCCGCCGAAGGCCCGCTGTGGTGGCAGGAGATCGACGTACCGGCCGAAGGCAAAAGCTTTGCGGTGAAGCTCGACCCGAAATGGTCGCGCCATGATCTGTATGTGAGCGCCCTGGTGATTCGCCCCGGCGAGCGCAAAGCCAATATCACCCCCAAACGTGCCGTGGGCCTGTTGCACCTGCCGCTGGATCGTACCCAGCGCAAACTCGGCCTGACCCTCACTGCACCGGAAAAAATGCGCCCCAAACAACCTCTGACGGTGAAGATCGCCGCCAAAAACGCCGATGGCAGCGTGCCCCAACAGGTGCATGTGCTGCTGGCGGCGGTGGATGTGGGCATCCTCAATATCACCGAATACCCCACGCCTGATCCGTATTCCAGCCTGTTCGGCCGCAAAGCCTATGGCGTCGACCAGTTCGACATCTACGGCCAGTTGATCGAAGCCGGCCAGGGGCGCCTCGCCAGCCTGGCATTTGGCGGTGACGCGGCGTTGGCCAAAGGCGGCAAGCGCCCGGACACCAGCGTGACCATCGTTGCCCTGCAAAGCGCGCCGGTGACCCTGAACGACAAAGGCGAGGGCGAAGTCAGCGTCAATATCCCCGACTTCAACGGCGAACTGCGCCTGATGGCCCAGGCCTGGAGCGATGATCGCTATGGCATGGCCGAGGGCAAGACGGTCATCGCCGCACCGCTGATTGCCGAACTCTCGGCGCCGCGCTTCCTCGCGGGAGGCGACCAGACCACCTTGGCCCTGGACCTCTCCAACCTGTCGGGCAAGGCGCAGAAACTCGATGTGCAATTGACCGCGCAAGGGCAGTTGGAACTGGTCAACGGCGGCGCGCAATCGGTTGAGCTCAAGCAAGGCCAGCGCACCACCCTGCGTATTCCGGTAAAAGCCTGGGGCGGTCTCGGCCAGGGCAAGGTCAAGGTCACCGTCAATGGCCTGGACCTGCCGGGGGAAAACCTGCCGCCGTTCAGCCGCGAATGGACCCTGGGCGTGCGCCCGGCGTACCCGGCCTTGCTCAAGCATTACCGCGCTGTGCTCAAGGATCAGCCGTGGAGCCTGCCGGCGGGCACGCTCGATCAGTTCGATGCCTCGGGGCGTGAGGCGCTGTTGAGCCTGTCGAGCCGGCCGCCATTGAACCTTGGTGCACAGATCAGTGCGCTCAAGGCTTACCCCTATGGCTGCCTGGAACAAACCGCCAGTGGCTTGTACCCGTCGCTGTATGCCGATGATGCGCTGCTCAAGCGCCTGAGCATCAAGGGTGAGCCGGATGCCGAGCGCAAACGCAAGATCGAGTTGGGCATCGAACGCCTGCTGGGGATGCAGCGCTACAACGGCAGCTTTGGCTTGTGGGGCGCTGACGGCGAGGAAGAATATTGGCTGACCGCCTATGTCACCGACTTCCTGCTGCGCGCCCGCGACCAGGGGTTTGCCGTACCGCCTGAAGCCTTGAAGAAGGCCAGCGAGCGGTTGCTGCGGTATGTGCAGGAACGCAACCTGATTGAAGTCGACTACAGCGACAACGCCGAGCACACGCGTTTTGCCGTACAGGCCTACGCCGGCATGGTGCTGGCGCGCAGTCAGCAGGCGCCGTTGGGTGCCTTGCGCAGCCTGTTCGAACGCCGCAGTGATGCGCGCTCCGGCTTGCCATTGGTGCAGTTGGCCATCGCCTTGCAAAAAATGGGCGATCAACCGCGTGCCGATCAAGCCTTGCTCGCCGGTTTGGCGGCGCAGCGCAGTGCCAAGGAATGGCTGGCCGACTACGGCAGCCCATTGCGCGATCAGGCGATGATCCTGGCGCTGCTGGAGGAAAACGACTTGGCCAAGGGCAAGCGTGAAGAGCGCCTGTTTACCTTGTCGGACCAGCTGGCGGCCAGCCCGTATCTGTCGACTCAGGAGCGCAACTCGCTGTTCCTGGCCGGGCGGCTCGGCTTCGCCCAGCCCGAGGCTGACTGGCAGGTGTCGCTGACCGGCAGTGGCGTGGCGCGGGAGCTGAACAACCAGCAGTCCACGCTGCAACTGGATGAAAAGCTGCTATCAAGCGACCTGAGCCTGAGCAATCAGGGCCAGACCCCCGTTTACCAGCAGCTGACTATTTCAGGTTACCCACAACTGCCACCGGCAGCGGGCGGCGAGAACCTGAGCATTCGCCGCGAATACCTGGGCATGAACGGCCAGCCGTTGAACCTGCGCAGCCTCGACAGCGGCGACCTGGTGCTGGTGCACCTGGCCGTCAGTGCCAAGCAGCGCGTGCCGGATGCCTTGGTGGTAGACCTGCTGCCCGCCGGCCTGGAACTGGAAAACCAAAACCTGGCACAAAGCGCGGCGAGCCTGGAGAACGCCAGCAGCCAGGTGAAGGAGTGGCGCGAGTCGATGCAGAACGCATCGCTCAAGCATCAGGAGTTCAGGGATGATCGCTATGTGGCGGCGATGAACCTGGACGGCTACGGCACCACGCACTTGCTGTACCTGGCACGTGCGGTGACGCCTGGCACCTATCGCGTGCCGCCGCCGCAAGTGGAGTCGATGTATCGGCCGAACTGGCAGGCGGTGGGCGAGACGCCGGCGGATATGGTGATCAAGGGCCGCTGATCGCTGAAGTTGAAGTGGGGGACTCTTGTGGGAGGGGGCTTGCTCCCTCCCACAAGGGATTGGGGCTGTCAGATAAATCAGTGCACAACCCAGCTCAGCAACCACAGGCCTAGCAGCAGCCAGATGATGCCCACGATGATCGAGGCCCGCATAAAGGCGCGTACCGCCGAGTACAAGAAGAGCAACCCGACGATCAGGGTGATGATGCTGATGATCGAGGTGTCCATGCCTAGCGCTCGAGACATCCCATCGACAAAGTTGCCGCCGGCGTTGGATAGCATATTGAACAGCCCACTGAAGAACTCGATGATGTAGTGGATGATCAAGCCGAGTGTGTTACCCAGCCATCCAAAAAAGTCTGCTTGCATAGGTGTGTCTCGATGAATAAGTGGACGAAATTGCCAGCACTGAGCCTTTTGTCGCGATGGGGCGTGGCTAGTTCCCTACAAGCATAGAGGTTTAGCCGCTTGAATTTGCGTTTTGTTGCCCGCTGGACCCTGGCGAGCCTGCTGTTGGTAATCGCCGTGCTATGGCTGGCCGATCGTATCTGGCCATTGCCCCTGCCCCAGGACGACCTGGCCCGTGTGGTGCTGGCCGAAGATGGCACGCCGCTGTGGCGATTTGCCGATGCCAACGGCGTATGGCGCTACCCGGTGCAGACGCGCGAGGTGTCGCCGTATTATCTCGACGCGCTGCTCACTTACGAAGACCGCTGGTTTTACCAACACCCCGGGGTAAACCCGCTAGCGCTGGTACGCGCGACCTGGCAAAACCTGACCGGTGCACGGGTGGTGTCCGGCGGCAGTACCTTGTCGATGCAGGTGGCGCGTTTGCTCGACCCGCATTCACGCACCCTGCATGGCAAGTTGCGTCAACTGTGGCGTACCGCGCAGTTGGAGTGGCACCTGTCCAAGGACGAAATCCTCAACCTTTACCTCAATCGTGCGCCCTTCGGCGGCACGCTGCAGGGCGTGGCAGCGGCGAGTTGGGCGTATCTGGGCAAGTCGCCCTCACAACTGACCCACGCCGAAGCCGCCTTGCTCGCGGTATTGCCCCAGGCGCCCAGTCGCTTGCGCCCGGACCGTCATCCGCAACGTGCCCAGGAGGCCCGCGACAAAGTGCTGCGCCGCCTCGCCGAGTTCAAGGTGTGGCCGCAGCCTGCGGTCGATGAAGCCCTGCAAGAACCGCTGCTGCTCGCGCCGCGCCTGGAACCGAGCCTGGCGCCGTTGCTGGCGCGGCGTCTGAACCGCCCCGACAGCCCGCCGCTGATTCGCACCACCCTGGACGCCACCCTGCAACGCCGCCTCGAAGACCTCCTGCTGGGTTGGCGTGCACGCCTGCCGGAACACACCTCGGCAGCGATTCTGGTGGTGGAAGAGGAAAGCATGGCGGTGCGCGCCTACCTGGGCTCGGTGGATATCAACGACACCAAGCGTTTTGGCCATGTGGACATGATCAGTGCGCTGCGCTCGCCCGGTTCGACCCTGAAGCCTTTCCTGTATGGCATGGCGTTGGACGACGGCTTGATTCACTCCGAGTCCCTGTTGCAGGACGTGCCCCGGCGTTACGGCGATTATCGGCCGGGCAACTTTTCCATGGGCTTTACCGGGGCGGTGCCGGCGAGCACGGCGCTGTCCAGCTCGTTGAACCTGCCGGCGGTGCAACTGTTGGAAGCCTACGGGCCCAAGCGCTTTGCCGCACAGATGCGCATCGGCGGCATGCCGTTGGCGCTGCCGGCGCTGGCCGAGCCGAACCTGGCGCTGATCCTCGGCGGCGCGGGCAGTCGCCTGGAGGACCTGGTGAGCGGCTACAGCACCTTGGCCCGTGACGGCAAAAGCGCGACGTTGCGACTACAGCCGGAGGATGCGCTCAGGGAGCGGCCTTTGCTGTCGCCGGGGGCTGCGTGGATTGTGCGGCGCATCCTCAGCGGCCAGGCACGGCCCGACCGCGACCCGCGTGCCGAGCTGGTGCAACGCCCGGTGCTGGCGTGGAAAACCGGCACCAGCTATGGCTTTCGCGATGCCTGGGCGATTGGCGTGGGCCCGCGTTATTTGATCGGCGTCTGGATTGGCAGGCCCGATGGCACACCCGTGCCGGGCCAGTTCGGCCTGGCGTCGGCGGCGCCGTTGATGCTGCAGGTGCATGACGTGCTGACCAACCGCGACAGCCAACGCGGCATCAGTGCCCCGGTCAAACCGGTGCCGGCGAATATCGGCGTGGCGGCAATCTGTTGGCCGCTGGGCCAGCCCATGGCCCGCAGTAACCCCAATTGCCGGCGCCAGCGGTTTGCCTGGACCCTGGACAACACCACACCGCCGACCTTGCAGGCATTGGATCAACCCTTGAGCGTGGGGTTGATGGAGAGCATCTGGGTCAATGCCAAGGGCTTGCGGGTTGATGCCCATTGCCCTGGCGCGGTGCCGAGGCATATTGCCCTGTGGCCAGCGCCGCTGGAGCCCTGGTTGCCAAGGGTTGAACGCCGTGAAGCGCGCATTCCTGCGCCTGACCCGGATTGCCCGCCACCGGCGCTGGCTGCGGCTTCGCCATTGTCCATTGTGGGCGTGCGCGAGGGCGACCAGTTGCGCCTGCCCGCGGCCAGCCAACAAGCCTTGCGCCTGAAAATCTCCGCGTTGGGCGGCAGCGGTCGGCGCTGGTGGTTTCTCAACGGCGCACCCTTGGGGGACAGCGCCAATCAGGACAGCATCAATGCCAGTTTTGAGCGGCTGGGGCGCTATCAGCTCAGCGTGTTGGATGAGGCCGGTCAAACCGCCAGGCTCGAGTTTAGCGTGGTTGATTAGGGCCTCATCGGGAGCAAGCCCCCTCCCACATTTTGAAATGTGTTCACAAATCAAAGTGTGGGAGGGGGCTTGCTCCCGATAGCGCCCTTGAGAACACCACCGCTATTCACTTGCCTTCAATCCCCATCCCCCTGAAGCTATACCCATTCAGGAGCCCCCCAATGAACCTCGAACACCTCACCGAACGCCTGCATCGCAGCCGCGATACCAACGACTGGAAGCAGTTCCACAGCCCGAAAAACCTGGCCATGGCCGCCAGTGTGGAAATGGCCGAACTGGTGGAAATCTTCCAATGGCTTACTGAAGACCAATCCCGCCAGCTTCCCGCCGATAAACTCGCCCATGCGGGCCAGGAAGTCGGTGACATCGTGCTGTACTTGCTGTTGCTGTGCAGTGAGCTGGGCCTGGACATGAATGAAGTGGTGCGTGCCAAGTTGGCCGACAGCGAGCGGCGGTTTGCCCATGAGTGATCGTCATTTCGACCAGTTGGCCACGCGTTTTGCCGAGAAAATCTATGGCGGCGCCAAGGGCGCGATTCGCCTGGCGGTGCTTCAGGCTGACTTGCTTGAAGCGTTGCCTGATCGTCCGTTGCGCGTGCTGGATATCGGCGCGGGCCTGGGGCATATGTCGCTGTGGCTGGCCGAGCGCGGCCACCAGGTGACCTTGGCTGAACCCGCTGAGCCGATGCTCGACGGTGCGCGCCAACGTTTTGCCGACGCCGGCCAAAGTGCGACGTTTATTCATGCGCCATGGCAAGACTTGCTCGGCCAACTCACCGAGCCTTACGATCTGGTGCTGTGCCACGCGGTGTTGGAATGGTTGGCCGAACCCCATGCCATCCTGCCGGTGCTGCATCAGTTGACGCTGCCCGGCGGCTGGTTGTCCCTGGCTTTCTACAACCGCGATGCGTTGATTTACCGCAACCTGCTCAAAGGCCACTTTCGCAAAATGCGCAAGAACGACATGGCCGGTGAAAAGCAGAGCCTCACGCCGCAGCAACCGCTCGACCCTCGGGAATTGGCGGCGCAACTCGAAGGGTTGTGGCAGGTCGAAAGCCAGAGTGGGGTGCGGGTGTTTCACGACTACATGCCGATGGAATTCCAGGCCCGCGCCGATTTGCAGGACTTGTTGGAGATGGAGCTCGCTCATCGTCGTCACCCAAGCTTTGCCGGGCTTGGGCGTTATTTGCACTGGATCTGCCGTCCGGTTTAAGCGGCCCAGTCTGCGGAGGTCGAAATGCGTCGTCTCGGTTTAATCCTGTTATCCCTGGGGCTGGGGGCGTGCTCCAGCCCCAACCCTTACGTCGCCGCTTCAGCGCCGATGCCGCCGGCTCCGGCGCAGGCGGCCACGACCTTGGATGCCAGCGCCTATCCGGCACCAGTACGCGACTATGGCGCCTATCGCAGTTGGGGCTGGCTCAACGGCCAACTGCCGGCGGGTACGGCCTGGGCCGATTCGGCACAGATTGCCGAGGCGGTCAGCGGCGCCCTCGACCAGCGCGGCCTGCGCCCCTTGCATGACAACCGTGTGCCCGACCTGCTGGTGAGTGCCGATGTGCGCCTGGAGAAGCGCCTGCGCCAGGTCCAGGACGATTACGGGTATGGCTACAGTGGCTACAACCGCTATGGCAACGGTTATGGCATGTACAACACAGTGCCTGTGGTACGCACCTATGAAGTGACGGTGGCGGTGGCGCGCATCAGCCTGTTCGACGCCCGCACCCGCCAGCCGGTGTGGAGCACCAGCGCAGAAACCACCAGCCAGGGCAGCCTGAGTGAGCGCGCCGATAGCTTGCGCAAGGCGATGCAGAAGGCAATGGCTGCCTATCCGCCCAGTTAGCAGCTATTCTCATTTCAGGTTCATGTCGTTTTCTGGAGAACATCATGTTGGGTCGCATCGCTGCACTTGCTGTTGTTGTGTTGCTGGGCGGTTGCCAGAGCAACCAGGTCAACCACGATTTCGACGCCAGCCGCGACTTTGGCGCCTACCGCAATTGGGCCTGGAAAGACCCGGCGTTGCAGTACCGCCCCGATGACCCGCGGATCAAGAGCGACCTTACCGAGCAGCGCATCCGCCAGGCCGTGGGCGAGCAACTCGACCAACGCGGCCTGCGCCCGGCAGCGGCAGGTACCAAGGCCGACCTGAATGTACAGGCGTACCTGATCGTCGAAGACCGCCAGCAACAAGTCACCACCAACTACGGCGGCGCCTGGGGCGGCCCATGGAATGGCTACTGGGGCGCGCCGATGTACAACGAAACGCGCAACATCACCTATAAAGTGGCGACCATCCAGATCGACCTGCTCGACGACAAGGACGGCAAACTGGTGTGGCGCGGCAGCGACGAGCAAATGATGGCCAGCACGCCTAATCCGGAAGATCGCAGCAAGGCCATCCGCAGTACGGTGACCAAAATCCTTTCCAACTACCCACCGCACTAATCAACACCGCCCCTCCCACAAATTTTCCAATGGCAAGAACATCTCCGCCAGTCGCCAATATGGCGAGTTGCCAGCAACCTGCCTGTCCCTTGTCTACACTCCAGTGCAACCCCGGTGAGTTAGCGCAGGAGTGCTTCGATGTCTCCCCGATTCGGTTCCAGGCAGCGTGGGGCAATAGGCTTGATGGCGGCAGGCACCTTGGCCTTGGCCCTGGTGTTTACGTTGCTGGCGGTCGACAGCGGGCGTCTGTATCTGGAAAAGCGCAAGCTGCAGTCCGTTGCCGATACTTCGGCGCTGGAAGCGGCCGGCCTCGGTGGTCAGTGCGGGGCCAACACCACGGCCAACGCCTATGCCACGCAAAACGCTGCGCGCAATGGTTTTGTGGTCGGCAATGGCCGCACCTTGGCCGTAACGTGCGGGACCCTGGCCACCAACGCCCTGAACACTCGGGTGTTTACCGCCGATGCCACCAAGAGCGACGCGATCCGCGTGGTGGCTTCGCGCACGGTGATGAGCAGCATCGCCAATGGCCTGTGGAACCTCTTTAGTGGCGCGCCGATCACCGCGCAAATCAACCTGAGCGCCACCGCTGTCGCGGCGACGCCTCCTCCGGTAGCGCAGTTGTCGATCCGCAGCAGCCTGGCCAGTGTCGATTCGAGCAAGTCGCCAATACTGAACCTGGTCATCGGCAACCTGCTGGGGGGCAACCTGTCTCTCACGGCAGCCGGTTGGAACGGCTTGTTGCAGACCAACGTCAACCTGCTCAGTTATCTGGACCAGTTAGCGATCGACTTGCAGGTAAAGGCTGGAGACTACGATGCATTACTTAACACCGCCGTCTCCGCTACCCAGTTGATCGATGCCGCCGTCAAGGTCTTGCAGAAAAACGGCGCGGCGGTCACGTCGGTGATCAATGACGTGATTTCTATTGAAGCGATTGCGCCTAATTCCAAGCTGTTGACGGTGGGGGACCTGATCGACATCGCCACTGGCACGCCGACAGCGGCGCTGAACAGCAATGTGCAATTGTTTCAGCTGCTGGAGGCAGTGGCGCAATTGTCCAGTAGCAAGAGTGCTGTGAGTGCGGCGGCTCAACTGAATATTCCGTTGGTGGGCAACGTTTCGATCCAGACCAAAGTCATTGAGCCGCCGCAGTTGTCGGCCATTGGCAATCCGGCATTGGCGAAGAAGGGCTTATTGAATGTCCCTCCGACCGATCAGATTTTTGTGCGTACTGCGCAAGTGCGCACATTGGTGACCGTACAGGCGCCGATTATCAAGGCCGTGTCCGGCGTGGCTTCCATATTGACGGGGCTGGGTACGCCGGTGTCTCAAGTGGTCAAGGGCTTGTTGAACCTCAACCTGCCGGCAGTGGTGGGAGGGGTGCTATGCCTGGTGGCCTGCAATGTGGCTGATGTTGATGTTACGACGTCGCTGGCCATTTACATTGAAGCCGGCAGCGCGCAAACCCATGTCACGGACTTCAATTGCGACTCGCCGGCCTCCAAATCCTTGACGGTGAAAACCACTACGTCCCTGGCTACCCTGGCGGTTGGTACGGTGGATCCGGTAGCGGCTTTTTCTTCATCCGCACCTGTCAATGTGCAGCCTGTCAGGCTGATCGATTTTGGCGAGCGCTACTGTGTTGTCCTGACGCTGTTGTGCAGCCCCACCCGTACACCCAATGTGGGGGGCGGTTTGCTGTTGAAGGCCAACTCCACCATTGCCGCGCAAACCAGCACGATGGTGTTTTCGCCGGTTGCCGAGATGAATGCGCCGCCGACCTATAAGTTCGCGCCGGGCACAGCCAATATCGTCGGTAGCCTGGCGGCGACTTTAAATGGCTTGCAGGTGACTTACGCACCGCCCAGCGGCAGCGTATCCAACGGTGCGCTGGCTGGCGTCGCCGGGCTGCTGGCGACAATCACCACGGCGGTGGTGGGGCTGATCCAGAACGTGCTGTCGCCGATCCTTGATCCCATCGTCAACACGTTGCTCAGTGCCTTGGGCATCAACTTGGGCAACGCCGAAGTTGGCGCCAACCTCACCTGCCATATGGGCCGGGCTTACCTGGTGATCTGATCCTGGACGATGGGCAGTTCTACGCAGAATTTCGCTCCCGCCTCGCCATTGCTGACGCTCAGGCGCCCGCCCATGTTTTCTACAATCCCATAGCTCACCGAGAGCCCCAGCCCGGTGCCTACGCCGATTGGCTTGGTGGTAAAGAACGGCTCGAAAATCCGTTCCAGCAAGCGCGGGTCAATGCCGCCTGCGTTGTCTTCGACCCAGATGCGTACATGGTGGCGGTCATGCTCGCTGTACAGGGCAATCCAGGGGCGCAGCCCGGGGTTCTTTTCGCGCTGGCTGAGCAGCGCGTCGCGGGCGTTGACCATCAGGTTGATCAGCACCTGTTCCAACTGATCGACGTAGCCTTTGACCTGCACCGCAAAGTCCGCAGGTGTGATGCGCACTTCCACACCTTTGCCACGCAAGCCTTCGCTGAGCAACGCCAGGGTGCCTTCCAGCGCTTGCGCCGGGTCGAACGGTTGCTGCTCGATTTCCGAGCGACGGCCGAACACGCGCATGTGGTCGACCACCCGGGCTGCGCGTTGCACCTGGGCGTCGATGCGCTGGAGTTTTTCGGTGAGATAGTCGATTTGCACATCGCCATTGCCCAGGCGCTTGAGCACGTTGACGACGGCCATATGCATTACGTTCAGCGGCTGGTTGATCTCATGGGCCAGGCCGGTAGCCATTTCGCCGAGGGTGGCCATTTTGGCGCTTTGGGTCAGTTGTTGTTGTGAGCGGCGCACTTCAGTGTTGTCGCGGCCCACGGCTTGCACTTCCACCAGGGTGCCTTGCTGATCAAACACGCCACGGTCGGACCACACCCACCAGGCATGTTCGCGTCCGGGCAGTTGCAGGCTGATCTCGGCGGTGCTGACCGGGAATTCGGGGGTCAATCGCGCGATGCGTTGCACAAAGGACGCGCGCTGTTCATCCGACAGCCATTGGCCTAGGTCAATGCCCGGCAATTGGGCGGGCTGGCATTCCAGGTAGTTGGCCAGCGGCGTGTTGCCGAAGGTCAGGATCAGGTCGGGCCGGTAGCGGCAGATCATTGCCGGTGAGTCTTCCACCAGGATGCGGTAGCGCTCCTCACTCTGGCGCACTTGCTCAGCCGCCAGGGTCGCTTCGGTCACGTCCAGCCACAGGCCCACGGCTTCCACCGGCAGGCCGAGGTCATCGCGCAACAGCTTGGCTTCGTCGAGCAGCCAGTGGTAATGGCCTTGTTTATCGCGCAACCGGTAGCGGCTGCGCACGGTGCCTTCGCGCAGCAGTTGGCGGGTGCGTTCAAAGTAGAGTTCGCGGTCGTCGGGGTGGATCAGCGTTGCCAGGGTGTCGTGGTTGCACTCGGCCAAGGTCCAGCCCAGCAGCGGTAACAGGCTGGCGCTGAAAAACGCCGGGTGCAGCGCGCCGTTGACGTAGCGCTGTACATAGATCACCGCCGGTGAGCTGGCAATCAGGTTGTCCAGGCGCGCATGGGCGGAGGCGGCTTGCAGTTGCTGGTTCTTGATGTCGCTGATGTCGAGCATGAAGCCGATCCAGCGCCGCTCACTGCCCACGCCCAGCACTTGCCCCTGTATGCGATACCAGAGCGGCGCCTGCTCGGCCTGTGTGCGTTGCAGGCGTACGCTGGTCAGCAACGGCTTGCCCAGGGCTTGCAGATCTTGCAGACGGCTATTGAGGGCTTGGCGGTCGGCGGGGTGGATCAATCCGAGCCAGGTGTCGAGGGCCTGGCGGGTGGGGCCGTCCTCCTGGCTCAGGTTGCGCAGCAATTGTGGCGCAAGCTGGATCTCTTGGGTGGCGGGCAACAGTTCCCACCAGCCGGTGCCGAGCAGGCCTTGCAAGGCTTCCACCCGTTCCAGTTGTTGGTGGTGGCGCTGTTCACGCAGGCGGCTCAACAGTGGCGCGGCGAGGGCGGCGCACAGGGTGAGCCAGTCACGTTCGCGGGTGTGATCCACCTGGCCGTCGTAGCAGCCACACAACAACCAGGCCGCCACGCCGTGGCTGTCGCGGTAGGGCACCAGCAATCCGCCGGCATTACCGAAGATGCTGTGCAGGCGCGGGTTCTCGCTGCGGCCCAGGGCAATGTCCAGGTTCAGAGGCATGTTGCCGTTCAGGCTGTCGAGGCTGGTGCCAAGATGTTGCCCGGTTTGCCACAGGGCCGGGGCATCATGGGCGGCGTATTGGCTGTAGATGCGCCAACCCTGATCGTCTTCGTCGAGCAGCGCCATCGCTACGCAAGGTATGCGCCAGCGCTGGGCCACGCTGCGCAGGTGCTCGTTGAACACCTGTGGCAGGCGGTTGAAGCTGCACACGCGCAGTTGTTCGCTCATCAGGCTAGCGAGTTGATGGTTCTGTTCGCGCTGTTGCATCCGTGCCCGGTCGGCCAGCAGGTCGGTGACATCCAGCAGACGCAGGGCCCAGCCGTCGCCCTCTGGCTCAAGCCAGCCGCGGGTGTGCAGAACCAGGCCGGCGGCACCCTGAAAGTCCAGGTCCAGACCCTGTCGTTGCCATTGCGGCGGTGCACCTTCGACACTCAGCGCGCTGCTTGGGCACAGCAATGTGCGCAACGGCGGGTTGGGCGTGTTGACCAGGTGTTGGTCGAGCAGAGGCCGCAGGCTACCGGCAATGCTTAGCACTTGGCCCAGGTTGTCCAGTTGCAACTGCAGGCCCGACGCAGGCGTTGCCGGGGCATCCAGGGCCAAGGCGCTGCTGCGCCCGCGCAGGCGTGCGAACAATTTATCCCCCGTCGTCAAAACTGAAGGCTCGAGGTAGCGGTCAGGTTGGTGGGCAGGTTCGGAACGGTGCCAACGCCAGGCAATACCAGGGCCGGCAATACCGCTTTGATGTTGGCTGATGGATAAGTGATTTTCACCGTCAGCAAGTTATTGGTGTAAGTGGCGGTGATGTAGCCGGGCAAAAAATTCAAGGAGCCGGGGATCCAGTTCAACTGCGCCTGGGCTGCATCTTTGGCGCGCTGCACAACCAAAGCCGAATAGCCTGCGGTGCCTGGGTCCAGTGACACACTGCGGCGCACGCCTTCTGCCGCCGCCTGGTGGAACGACTGCATCAGCAGCAGCGGCAAGCTGTAGCTGAGGAGGCCGTAGAACACCGCAAAGAAGATTACGAAGACCAAGGCAAACTCGATCGCCGCCGCACCTTTTTGCTTTCTCGGGAGGCCTGATTTCATGACTGCGTCTACCCTGAGGCGAGTACCTGATATCAGCATAGAATCATTCGGCAAAAAGGGATGTTTTTTACGTGATCCAGAATGTAGTGATATTGCTGTGGTTGGGGCTGTGCGCTTTACAGGATATGCGTGAGCGGCAAATTGCTAATACGCTGACCCTGGGCGTCGGATTACTGGCGTTGATCTACCTGCTGTGGACCGGCTCGACGTGGCTCGGTGCTCCACGCAGCGATGGCGGCCTGGCCCTGGTGCTGGCGCTCGCCCTGACCCTGCCGGGTTATGCGTTGGGCCGCTTCGGCGCCGGGGATGTGAAGTTGTTGGCAGCCCTGGGCCTGGCCTCCAATACCGAGTATCTGCTGGGGTCTCTGATTGGCGCGGGCATCGCCATGGTGGCTTGGGCACTTATGCATCAAGGGCTTAGCTCAAGCCATGTAGAGCGGGACGCGCAGGTGTCAACAAAACAGCCTTTTGCACCCTTTGTTCTGACAGGTTATGCCGCCTGCTGGCTTTGGATCCACTAGTCGTTCGAGTTGATTAGTCGTATGTACATAGTCAGAAAGTACGTCTACGTTTAATGAGTGGTTGTGG
This sequence comes from Pseudomonas sp. 910_23, assembly GCF_052850795.1. Taxonomy (NCBI): domain Bacteria; kingdom Pseudomonadati; phylum Pseudomonadota; class Gammaproteobacteria; order Pseudomonadales; family Pseudomonadaceae; genus Pseudomonas; species Pseudomonas sp. 910_23. Next base: position 413,589 of record NZ_VXCZ01000002.1, read on the forward strand.
GATTTTTCGTCAGAAAGGATAGGTCACCTTTTGGCTTGCCAGGCATGGAGTAGCGCGTGAACAAGCTTACATCAGCAGTAAAAGTGCTCGTAGTCGACGATCAACCGTTAATCGTAGAGGAGCTCTGTGAATTTCTTGAAAGCAGCGGGTACCGTTGTGTCCCGTGCGAGTCCAGCAAACAAGCGATAGAGCGTTTCAGCGAAGACCCTCTGATCGGCCTGGTGCTGTGCGATCTGCAGATGCCGGACATGGACGGTATCGAGCTGGTTCAGGCGTTGCAGCGCGTCGCCGGCAAGCATCGTGCATTTGAAGCGATCATGCTCACCGGGCGCGCCGACAAGCAGGATGTGATCAAGGCCCTGCGTGCAGGGATCGCTGATTACTACCAGAAACCGATCAACCTGGATGAACTGCTCGAAGGCCTCAAGCGCCAGGAAGCGGCATTGGAGGAGCGGCAAAAGGACCTGCAACTGGGTACGCTTAACCAGAAGTTGCAGTACCTGTCCGACTCCATCAATGACTTGTATATGGACTTGGACAAGGTGCGGCGCAACCCGGCGCCCAAGGCCAGCGACGGTGAGGCGATGGCTGACGAAGCCGGGCCAGTGGAAGTCCCGGCGATCTTCAATCAGTTGTCTCCGCGCCAGTTGGACGTGGCGCGCCTGGTCGGCAAGGGGCAGACCAACTACCAGATTGCCTGTGAACTGGGGATCACCGAGAACACGGTCAAGCTGTATGTGTCCCAGGTGCTGCGCCTGACCCATATGCACAATCGCACACAGTTGGCGCTGGCGTTGTCACCGAGCAACTCGGCGATGGGCCAACGGGTGACGGCGCACTGAAAGCCCAGTCAACGGCAGAGCAAAAGCAGGTAGATGTTCAATGTGGGAGGGGGCTTGCCCCCTCCCACAGTCACCCTATTTATTCCCGCTCTGCGCAGACCCGCCCACCTTCTGATCAAAGAACTCCGGGATCGGATGCTTGTTGCTGTCCAGCCAGCGCTTCAGCGCCTGCTCGCGTTCCGCCGGCGTGGTCTTTTGCGGGTTGGCCGAGGCTGCGCGCCCGCTGAGTTGCAGGGCCATCCAGTTTTCTGTTTCCGCCTGCTGCGGCGAAGACGGTCCAGCCTCGATGGCCGATGCTGCGTAGGGCAGGGCCAGCAATGCGAGGCTGGCGAGGTAATGGAGTTTCATCATCGGCTCCCTATTTCACAGACGCCGGCAGCGTGTCGCTGACGGCCGCTACCTGGTCTTTGGATGGACGTACCGTTGCCGCAGCCGCACCCTTGATGCGTTGCGCGCGTGCCTGGGCCTGTGTCACTTGCTCGGGGCTCAGCCCGAGTTGGCCGACCACTTTTGCGGCCTGCTCCCAGTTGTCCTGGTAAATCAGCAAGGTCACCAGGTTCACCGCCGCCAATTGATCGCTCTGCTTGAGTTCGATGGCGGTCATGAATTCAAAGCGTGCGTCTTCAAGGCGCAGTTGATCGAGGTACACCACGCCCAAGTCATTGCGGATTTTTTCGTCGGTGGGCGCCAGGCGTGCCGCACGTTGCAGATGGGCCATGGCCTGGCCATTGTCGCCCTTGGCCGATGCCAGTTGCCCCAGGCCGTGCTCGCCATCGGCGGCCAGGCAGGTGCCGAGCAAACTGCGGTACAACGGCTCGGCCTCGGTGCGGCCCAGCAGGCGATAGGCGCGGGCCTGGCGCTGGCGCACCTGAGGCAAGGTAGCGGGCAGGTTTTGCAGGTTGGCCAGGCTGGCGTGCAGCTTGCCTTCGTTGGCCATGTCGTCGGCCAGGTTCAAGGACAGCTCCTGGTCCGAGCTGGGTTTGGGGCAACTGCCGGGCGCCAGCAAGCCGGCCCACGGAGCCTGGCCATTACTGGCGCAGCCACCCAGCATCAGCACGCTTATGGCGACAATCAGTGGCTTCATAACAGACTCCTCAGAAGTTATTCAGGGCGCGGGAGATGGCGATCATGGCCGGGCCCCCGAGCACAATCAGCAAGGCTGGAAACAGGAACACCATCATCACCACCGACATCTTCGCCGACATTTTCGAGATGTATTCCTGCAGGCGGGTCAGGCGGCGGTCATCGAGCAATTGCTTGAGCGCCAGCAGCGACTTCATCGCGCCGCCACCCTGCTGAATCAATTGCTGAAGAATGATGCAGGTGTCGGTGAACTCGTCCACCGCCAGCAGGCGTGCGGTCTTGCCCAGCTCCTCTGACAGCTCCAGGCCCGAGTCGACCCGCGCCAGGATCAGGCGCAATTCATGGGTCAAGTCAGGGAGCAGGCGCTGGGCTTCGGTACTCAACACTCGCAGTGATTGCTCAACCGCCATGCCGGATTCGAACAGGATGCGCAGCAGTGGAATGAACGTGGAGATTTCCCGAGCAATGCGTTCCTGGCGATATTTGGCGCTGAGGGCCAGGACGCGCTTGGGCAGCAGGTAACCAATCCCCAGGGCCACCGCCGGCGCGATCCACGGCGAGCCGGCATGGGGGAACAGCAGTTGCTGGCCCAGTAGGGTCAAGCCCAGCAGCACGATCGGTACGCCGACCTGGCAGGCGGCAAACATCGAGCGTTGGTTGGCCTTGCGCCAGCCGACACGGTTGAGCAGGGTCTGTGTTTCGTTGTCCAGGCTGACCGAGCGCTGGGCCACCTGGCTTGCGCCCAGTTGGCGCATCAGGCTGCCGAGTTTGTCTTCGCGGGTCAGGTGGCCTTGCAGGCGCTGGCTGACCATGCGCTGGCGCCGCCGTTGCTCCAGCAGGTTGCCGGCGATCAAGGCGACGGCGGCGAGCAACAGCAGGATGCTGATCAGAATCGCCATTTCAGATACTCCGCAACATGCGCCACATGACGAAGGTGCCCGTGATGTCGAGCGCCACCGCGGCCAGCAACAAATAGCGCCCGGTACCGTCATTCCACATGCTCATCAGATAACCCGGGTTGACCATCAGGAAGTAGCCCACCATGACGATGGGCAAGCCCGCCAACACATAAGCGGTCATGCGTGTTTCACCGGTCATGGCCTTGAGTTGGCGTGCGCCCTGCTCACGCTCGCGAATCATCTTGATCAGGTTCTCCAGCAATTCACTGGCGTTGCCGCCGTAGCGGTGGTTGACCTTCAAGCCCAGGGCAAACAGGCGAAACTCATCGCGTTCATAGAACTCGGCAAAGTCGCTGACAGATTCCGGCAGGCTTACGCCCATCTGCACGTTGCGCTGGATGCGGCTCATGGCCTGCTTGAGTGGTGCCTCGGTGCTGTCGATAGCCCCCAGCACGGCATCGGCCAGGGTGCGGCCGGACTTGAGGCTGCGCACGCTGTGGTCCAGCAGTTGCGGCAATTGTTCGATCATGCGCTGCACGCGTCTTTGGTAGCGCCAAGCGATATACGCACGCAGCAGCAGCGGCGGCATTATCAGCATGGCAAGCAGGCCCAGCCCGTCGGCCAGCAGGTAGCCCAACAACATGGCTACCGCCCAGCCGCTCAGCCACAGCCCCAGGCGATCGGTGGGTTTGCCCAGGCCGGCACGCTGGAACATGCGCTCCAGCGCAATCCAGCTGCCGTTCGGTTCCTGGGGCAACGGCTGGCCGTCGGCGAGACGCTCCAGAACGCGGTCGGTGCCGGCCTGGCGCAGCCCGCGCTGGAACAGCCACACCGACAGGCTGATCAGCAGGATGCAGATGAGCAGCAAGATAAGTCCGGTCATGGTGCCCTCTACAACGGCAATGCCGATTCACGCCGCAGCTTGTCGCCGGCCGGGTTGAGCGCCTCGCGCAGGAAGCCAAAACCGGTACGGCGGTCCAGGCGAAACAGGGTATTGGTGACATACACGTCATCGCGCACGCCCACCACTTCCACCACCTCGCTGACGCACCGGCGCCCATCGGGCAGGCGTGTCAGCTGGATCACCACATCGAGTGCCGCACAGATCATTTGCCGCAGGGTTTTTTCCGCCACCACGCGCCCGGTCAGACCCACCAGGGTTTCCAGGCGCAGCAGCGCGTCCTGGGCATTGTTGGCGTGCACGGTGCTCATGGAACCATCGTGGCCGGTGTTCATGGCGGTCATCACGTCGAGTACTTCCACGCCGCGAATTTCGCCAAGAATGATGCGGTCGGGGCGCATCCGCAGGGCGTTACGGATCAGGTCGCTGGCTTTGACCTCGCCATGCCCTTCGGCATTGGGCGGGCGGGTTTCCAGGCGCACCACATGGGGGTGGCCCAGTTGCAGTTCGGCCACATCCTCGATAGTGACCAGGCGCTCATGGGGGTTGATCAATTGGCTGAGGATATTGAGCAGTGTGGTCTTGCCGGTACCGGTGCCGCCACTGATAAGAATATTGCAGCGCTTGCCCACCGCCTCCTGGAAGAACTCGAAGATGCTGTGGTCTATGGTTTGCATCGCCACCAGGTCGCTGCTCTTGAGCATGTCCTTGCGAAACTTTCGGATCGACAGGCAGGGCCCATCCAAGGCAATCGGCGGGATGATCGCGTTGACCCGGCTGCCGTCGGGCAGGCGCGCATCGACCATTGGCGAGGATTCATCCAGGCGCCGCCCCAGTGGCGCGAGGATGCGCTGCATGACGCGCTCCACATGGTGCGCATCGATAAAGCGCAGGTCGCTCTGGTACAGCACACCGTCGCGCTCGATAAACACCCGGTGCGGGCCGTTGACCAGGATCTCGGTCACCGACACATCGCGCAGCAGCACTTCCAGTGGGCCGAAGCCGGTCAGCTCATCGACGATTTCTTCGGCCAGGCGCTCCATCTCATAGCGCGAGATCGCCAGGTGCATCCGCGTGATGTATTCGGCCACTTTGTCGATGACAAATTGCGCCAGGGATTGGCGCGAGCCTTCCAGCAAATTCTGTCCGGACTCCTCGATGGCGTCGATGATGTAGCGATGCAGCACCAGTTTCAGGCCGTCGTGATCGTTGTGCGCGGCGGCTCCGCGAGTTGGGGCGCCGAAGAGTTTTTCGCCGTTCATCGACCTGGCCCCAACAGGCGCTCGAACCAGCGCGTCGAGGGTTTTGCAATGCCCTCGGAGCGTTTCGCCAGGCGCTCACCCAGCTGACGCAGGGCTTGGGTCAAGGCTTCGCGTGGCGCCAAAGTGAACAGGCTTTGCCCCTGGTTCTTGGCGTTCAGGCGCACTTCGGGGCTCAGCGGCAATACGGCGATGCACTCAAGGCCGAAGCTTTTTTCCAGGGCTTCGGTGTCGGGCGCGCAGCCTTTGATATAGCGGTCGACAAGCAGCTTGGCATGGTCGAGTTTCATGCCTTTTTCGCGCCACAGGTTCAGCACCGCGAGGTTGCGGCGACAGTCGAGTACGCCCTGGTCGGTGCACCACAGCAGCTTGTCGCAGTGGCTGACAAAGGTGCGCAACGCTTCGCTGTCAGCCTGGCCGGTGAGGTTCACCACGATGTGCTGGAAGTGCTGGCGCAGGGCGCTGAGCAGCATGTACAGCTCGGCGGCGCTGGTCACTTCCAGGGGCTCTTCGTTGCCGGCGTAGGCGAGGATGCGCAAGCCCGTGTCGGTGCTGGTGAACGCGCTGTTGATCAGTGTGGTGTCGAGGCGGCGCAGGTGGCGCAAGGCGTCGCCGAAATTGAAGGTGCTCTCCAGGCCCAGCAGCGCGAGGCTGTCGCCCTTGGGCAGGCCGAGGTCGAGCAGCAGGGTTTGTTGGCCGCTCTTTTGCACCACCATCGCCAGGTGGCTGGCGAGCAGGGCGCCATCGGTATTGCCCTGGGCGCCGTAGAGCACGGTCAGGCCGCCAAGGTGGGCATTGGGCGCGGTGGGCGGCAGGCGTTTGCTCAGGCGCCGCACCAGCCCGGCGACTTCACTGGAGCGCGAGCCATAGGCGACAAAGTCCCTGGCGCCGGCGCGCATGGCGTTGAGTACCAATTGGTTATCCATGCCATCGCCGAGCGCGACCACCGCCAGCATCGGTTTGGCTTCCAGTGCGCCTTCGATCAAGGCGCTTTGGGCCACCAGGTGCTCGCGGTCCAGGCCCACGAACACCAGGTTGGCGAAGGTCACGTCCACCAGCGCCAGCAGTTCGTCGAGGCTGCCGCCGCCCACGCTGATCACTTGACCCAGCGGTGCCAGCGCACCCTGGAGCCATTCCAGGTCGGTGCTGTTGCGGGTGATTGCCAGGAAGGTCTGGCTCAGGCTATCGCTCATTGGGAAAGTCCACTGCGACGGTCGAAGTTGCCGTTTTCCAGGAAGAACAGGCGGAACCAGTTCGGGTCATAGTTGCGCAGTTTTTCGCCGGGCAAGGACGGCAATTGCGCATTGGCCGCCAAGGGTCGAACCAGGTGCGGGGTGACAATCATCAGCAGCTCTTTCTCTTCGCTCTGGATATTGGAGTCACGGAAAAACGCGCCAAGGATCGGGATATCGCCCAGGCCCGGAAGCTTGGCGATGGTGGAGCGGTTGGTGCTGCTGATCAGGCCGCTGATCACGAAGCTTTCGCCATCGGCCAACGATACGCTGGTGTCGGTACGTCGCACGGTCAGGGCCGGCACCTGAATGCCCTCGATGCGGATCGCATTGTTGTAATCCAGTTCGCTGACTTCCGGGGCGACTTTCAGGGCGATGCGATTGTGGTCGATGACCGTGGGCGTGAGGGTCAGGCGAATGCCGAACTCCTTGTATTCGATGGTGATGGTATCGCTGCCGGCACTGGGCACCGGGATCGGCACTTCACCACCGGCCAGGAAGGTCGCGCTCTGGCCGCTCATGGCCACCAGGCTCGGGCGCGCCAGGGTGTAGGCAAAGCCGCTGCTCTCCAGTGCGTTGATCAATGCCTTGACCCGCCCACCACCGAAACCGATGTTGAAGCTGTCAGCGCTCACCGGCAATTTGAACACGCTCTCGGCTGGAGACAGCAGGTCGGGGCTGCCGAGGAAGAAGTTCTTGCCCATGCCGAGGATCTTGGTGCTGGCTTCCTTGAGCTTGGTACGGCTGACTTCGACGAAGCGGATGTCGGTCTGCACTTGGCTGGGCAGTGTCGGGTCTTCGGAGGGCGACAGCGATTGGCTGGTCAGCGCCGAAGTGGCCTTGCCCTTGACGAACACCATGCTCTGGCGCGGGCCGGTCGAGCAGCTCGTCCACACCATCAGGCTGGTGGCGCCGGTGCCGACGCCGGTCAGCAGGAAGTTGCGGTCGCCATTGACCCGCACGTCGGCGATTTTCGGGTCGCCAATGGCCAGGCGCGTGATCGCCACCGGCGAGTGCAGTTCGGTTTGCAAACCTTCGCCCACCTCAACCACAGCGGGCAGTTGGCCCAGAGTGTTGCAGTTACCCGGTGCTGCCATCGCCACGCCCACGGGCAAGCACGGCAGCATCAAGGCCAAGGCCAATTGAGCGTAGCGTTGGCTCATTCAAGGCATCCTTGTTCAATCAGGGGGTTTGGGGTGCTGAGGCTGCGCCGCGAATCACTTCGATGCCGCGGCGCTGGCCGGTGTCGGCAACCGTAGGGGCGATTTTCTTCGGCGGTCCGCTGAGGGCCAATTGGGTGAATTGGTAGAGGTCGCGGTTGGCGCTTTGCACTTTGTCCGGGGTATCGCTTTCGCCAGCCCAGTAGCGGCTGAGCAGTTGCTCATCGGCACTGCGCACGGCCAGACGCAGCGTGCCGGCCTGGGAGGCGAGCATCAGCCGGCTCAGCAGCGGTTCTGGCACTGCCAGCACGACGCTGCGCGCGGCGGTACGGCGTTGGGCCGCCTGGGCGCGTTCTTCCGCGGTGGCCGGTGGCGGCACTGCGGGTTGGCCGTCGTTGGCCAGGCCCAGTTGATCGCCGACGCTGAGCAAGCGAATCGCCGGAATAACCACCTGTGCCGACTGCTCGGCATTGGCATTGTCCTGGCGCAGGAACAGCAACACATCGACGTAATCGCCGGGGCTCAACTGGCCACCGGCCCCGATGACTTCATCGACAGCCACGGCCAGGGCGCGTTCATTCGCCCGGATCATGCGGGCCAGGGGGCCGCCGGCGGTGAAGCTTTCTTCGTTCAGCCAGGTGCCGGCACCCAGGGCACGCAAAGGCGTGCGGCCGATGGCCTGGTCGAGGCTAGTGAGGCTCCCGGCCGGGACGGTGCGCAGTTTTTCCACCGCCACATCGGCGGCAGTGAGTGCGACGAAAGGCGGCACCGCGTGTACCAGCACCACCACCGGCTGGCGGGTTTGGTCCTCGACGACGGCGACGGTTTTTTCAACGGAAATGACAGGTTCTGGTGATGGGGCCGCCACTGGCACTGGAGAACGGCTAAGCACCAGGCCCCAATACCCTGCAATCAAAGCCCCAACAAGCAGCAAGCCAGCCAGGACCATGCTGATGCGACTGTTCATGACGGCTCTCCCTATCCTGTTGCACGGCTTTTTTCCCGTTACTTCAAACGAGTTAAATTCGCAACTTGGCTGTGATGAACAACTAACGATTTGGCTATTTGAAGGTAGCTCAGCTAGGACAAAATGCCATTACCGAGCGAAAAAATTATCTGAGGTTCAAGGGTGGTCCTGTAAATGCAGGATGTGCGGCGTGTTTGCGGCGACTAATACTTTGTGATTAATGCGTTCTTACAGTTGTGAGTGTTAAATTTCTTGACAATGCTCTAGTGGCACACGGCAATCATTGTGCGGGCCAGCTGTAACGGCGCTTTGTGGCGCATGAAGGAGATCTTCCTATGATCCTTGACCTGTTCTTGAAGTTTTACATTCATGCCCAGTTATTTCTGCGTCGCAGAGACGGGGCGTCGGCTATTGAATATGTGATTATTGTGGCGATAGTTGCGTTGGTTATCGTCGGCATTGGTACTGGGCTTGGCGATAAGATAAAAGGCATCTTTAAGCAAGTGTCTGATGCGCTGCCAGCTGCGCCTTAACCGTAACTGCTATACGTTTTCGTTCCGGTGATTCTTTTTATCAGGTACTGCCCATGAGCAACCCCTCGTCATCCCGCCAAAAAATCCTATTGGTGGACGACGAGGAGGATGCGCTGATCGAGTTGGCCGAATCCCTCGAAAACGAGGGATTCGTCTGCTTTACCGCCACGTCCGTTACTTTTGCCCTGCAAGAACTGACACTTAATCCCGATATCGCCCTGGTTATCACCGACCTGCGTATGCCCGAGGAAAGTGGTATCTCCTTGATCAAGCGCCTGCGCGAACATACCTCTCGCTCGCATTTGCCTGTGATCGTGATGTCCGGTCATGCCGAGATGGATGATGTCAGCGATATGCTGCGCTTGCAGGTGCTGGATCTATTTCGCAAGCCGATCTATCTGGTGCGGTTGATTGATACGCTGGATAACTTGTTTCCCCCCTCGAAGCCTCATTGATCGATGGATCAAATGCGAGTGCTGCCTGACAACTGACAGGTATTGAACTAATACACCTCGGTCAAAATGTGGGAGGGGCGGTGCGACGATTCGACTTGCCCCCGATAGCGGTGGGTCAGGCAAAAATGCATCTGCTGACACTCCCTCATCGTGGCATGGGTATCTACACAACTTCAGTTCGCAGCCCCCTACGGTAACTACGATGCGAAGCGAGCCGCTCTTGATCTGCTTTTGATCTGAGGCGCCCCGTTAAACCACGCTGGCCGGAATTCGACAGGGATTTGGGGGGTAAACCGGCA